>JAYSQG010000095.1:0-37669 GCA_043721685.1 Saprospiraceae bacterium
TGATTTATCTAATCAAGTGTTTGGCAGTACCAATCGAAAAGCAACAATTGGGTATGCAATAGGAGAGACGTTTAGGCAGCAAGGGTTTGCGCATGAAGCCATTACACATTTTTCGAATTTTTTATTTGAAAACTCGAATAAGATAAAGTTGTTGGTTTATACCGATAAAGAAAACACAGCTTCGGTTGCTTTGATGCACAGCCTTAATTGGCAACAAACCGATGACAAATATGTCTATTCTGATACATATACATATTTTGAATTGTGGAAAGATGGATATCATAGCTTTGCAAAACAAGAATCGGCTTAAATGACGCATCTACAAAAACAATGTTTGCAAACCGTTCCACAGGGCTTTTTTACGTTCAACGGAATTTTCAATGGCTGATAATTTATCGGCAAACATGAATTGGCAATTGTTGAATGCGAAAGGAATATAGAGATGGGTTTCGATGTTCAAACCTAAGTCTTTGCCTGTTAGACCAAAAAGGACAGCTTTTTCAATTTTATGAAAACTTTTAATTTGGGCTAAGGTAGGGATAGAAAAGTTTTCTTGTGACCTCCTCAGTATAAGGCAGTCTTTTTCTAAATCAATTTTTGCTGCGCTGATAATTTTATTTAAAAAAAGCTCAAGCATTTCGTGCTGTTCGTCTAAAAAAACGATTAAAATACGGCGTTGGTTATCACCTGATACCAATTCATTAAAATTTTCCGTATCGGAAATATTGTAAACTGTGAAATCGAAAAATGCAGTATTCAAAGTAGAAAATTTGATAGTTTTAATAAAATACAAAATAAAATTGCCGAAATAAATATTAAGTATAAGCGGTTTGAGACAAATATTGTTTTTTGGTTTTGAAAATTCCCTTGAAAATTCTTGGAATTTTCAGCATAAAAATAGAAATTTGTTACAAGAACAAAAACACATCTAAAATTTCTAATTTTATTGACGTTTTAGAGTGATAATGTTTGAATAAGCCTACCAAATCTTTCCAAATTATTTTAAATATTTCAATTATGAATCACAAAATTACGGTAAATCTGACTCAAAACTCACGTTTGGCGAGTTTAGATTTCAACAATATTCCCTTTGGACGTACTTTCAGCGACCACATGTTTGTTGCTGACTACATCGATGGCGAATGGACAAACCTCGAAATTCGTCCTTTTGGCACTTTGACTTTGCATCCTGCGAACATGGCAATTCATTACGGGCAATCCATTTTTGAAGGTATGAAAGCGTCTAAAATGCAAGACGGTACACCCGCTTTGTTCCGTTGCGAAATGCACAGCAAGCGAATTAATGCATCTGCAACACGTATGTCAATGCCGACTTTTCCAGAAGATTTGTTCCGTCAAGCTGTGGAAACATTGGTTGACATTGACCGCGATTGGATTCCACCTGTAGAAGGCAGTTCTTTATATGTGCGTCCTTTTATGTTCGCAACCGATGAATTTTTAGGTGTTAGACCTTCTTCAACCTATAAATTTATGATAATTACGGGTCCAGTTGGCAGTTATTATGCCAAACCTGTGACACTTTGGGCAGAAGAAAAGTATATTCGTGCCGCACAAGGAGGCACGGGTGAAGCTAAATCAGCTGGCAACTATGCAGGTTCACTGCTCCCAACCCGTTTGGCAAATGAGCGTGGCTATGACCAACTTTTGTGGCTCGATGCTCAAAACCATAAATTGGTTCAAGAAGCGGGAACGATGAACTTGATGTTCGTCATTGACGGCAAAGTGATTACAGCACCGACGGACGGAACAATTTTGAAAGGCATCACACGTGATACCATTTTGAAACTATTACCAGATTTGAATATTCCTTACGAAGTCCGTGATTTGAGTATTGATGAAATTGTCGAGGCTTATCATGCAGGTACTTTACAAGAGGTTTTTGGTTGTGGAACAGCGGCAGTTGTCTCGCACGTAAGTGCAGTTACCTATCGTGAATTGACGATGACATTGTCTGATGTCAGCGAACGTAAAATTGGCAATTTGTTGAAAAAAACAATTGATAAAATGCGGACAGGTGAAGTGGATGACCGTTATGGATGGGTTCAACCAGTTAAATCTGCGGTTTTAGAAACTGTGTAAAATATTGATATTGAACTAAATACAAAAAGAGGCGACCCTAAAAGGTTGCCTCTTTTTGTTTGCAATTTAATGTCTAATATTTTGCCTAAGAAATACTTTCTAAACTTGAAATGACATATTTGACTTCCTCTTCCGATAGGGAAGTGGTTTTTACAAGTTCAGAAATATCTACTTTTTTATCAAGCCACGCCTCTTTTACAACTTCAAAGTTGGCTATCAATTCAAGGACTTCGGTTATAGGTAAACCACAAATGTCTGCTAAAACATCTGATTGTTGCCCTCTAAAATGCCCGCGCAATACGGTTAAACGCGCATGAAGTTTTATGCCGATTTCTTTGCCAATTTCTTTGCCAATCTCTTTGCCAATCTCTTTGCCGCGTCTTTCACCACGCATTTCCCATTTATCTCCTAATGAAAGTTGTGCTACCATTTTATTTTGTTTTTGGTCAGGTGTTAAATAATTGTCAAGCATTTCTTTGACTTTGGCTTCACTGAATTTGCCTTTTTTTATGATAAATGCCAATAAAGGTTGAAAAAACTGTTGAAAATAGTTCTGATTTTTAATGAATTTGAAAATTTCAAGTAAAGAATTTTCTTTTTCTTCCTTCTGTTCAACAGCTTGATAAGCTAAAAACAGACCCCTCAGTAAATTATCGTCTTTCATTTTGAGTAGAACATCTTGTTTAATTTGATGAACATTGATGACAAAGCACTCAAAATTTTCAACAAATATAAGCAATTCAGAAGGAATATGCGAAAAAGATGCTTGAAAATTTTTGCTTTTAAGCACTGTTTTGCTTTGATTGACAATGATGGGTATGACAAGAGTCGGTTCACGGTTTTCTGCCATATCCTGTATATATTGTTGCACTTTGTAATTCAATATTTGCACAAATAAGCTAAAATAACTTTCAATCCCATGCTTATGTTCCCAAATAAGTACAACGCGTGCTTTCTGTTTTTTACGCTTTTTTGTTATTTCAGAAGTTGTTTTCGTCTTCAAATATGTCTCATAAATGACATCTGAAAAGAACTCTTCAAGGTCTTTTGAAATGAAATTAGTGTCCTTCAATGTCAATTGTTCAAGGTCTAATCTATCTACGATGTTTTTATCAACAAAATAGGTCAAACAGTCAACCACAACTGGTTTATGTTTGAAAAATAATTTGAAGATTCTATCATAAATGTGGTTGATGAAATCGTCAAAATTTTCTGGTGTTATGCCTTCCATAAGTTTGCTCAATTTTTGTTTACAGATGATTTACTACATTCAGAAAGACAAAAAGTCATTTTTTTTAGTTCATTTTCACTAAAAAAAAGTAACTGAATGGGGACAACCGTTTTGCCCCCCTCAGTATATTCCCTTAATTTTCAACAGGCATCAAGCGAAACACATACCCAGGTTTTTCAACGCCCACATATATATACCCATCACGCCCCATTTCAACAAAGCGCAAACGACCGATATTTTTCAACAAAATTTCCTCTTTTACGACTTTATTCCCTTCAACATGACAGCGATTGAGGTATTCAAACCGCAATGAACCGACTAAAAAATCACCTTTCCATGCTTTATATTTATCGCCTGTTACAAAGGTCGCACCACTCGGGGCAATAGAAGGCAACCAATAAAGCATCGGTTCTTCCATGCCTGCTTTTTTTGTAAACGGTGTCAAAACAGTGCCATCGTAGTTGATGCCGTAACAGATGACTGGCCAACCATAGTTCCGACCAGGTTTGACAATATTGATTTCATCGCCGCCACGAGGACCGTGTTCATGTGACCACATTTCACCCGTCGTTGGATTCATCGCCATGCCTTGTTGGTTGCGATGACCATAAGAAAAAATCGTTTTTCGAGCCGTATCGTTTTTGAAAAATGGGTTATCGGTCGGAATACGTCCATCGTCATAAATTCTGTGAATTTTTCCAAGGTCATTGTCCAATTTTTGTGGTAACAAGGCGACGTGTTGACCTCTTTCTCCAATAGTGACGAATAAATACCCATTTCTATCAAATTCCAAGCGCGAACCGTAGTGATGTCTTGTTTTTTGATAAGGATGAGCGACAAATATATCCCGTTGTTCGGTCAATTTATTGCCGTCCAATTTTGCCCGCATTACGGCTGTTGTTGACCAAACACCACCTGCCGAATCCTTAAATTTTGAATAAGACAAGTAAATAAAGCCATTTTCAGCGAATTTTGGATGCAATTCCACATCGAGTAAACCGCCTTGACCTTCTGCCAAAACCTTAGGTGTACCTTCAATAAGCGTTCTTTTTCGGTTTTTATCTAAGCGATAAAACTCACCACTGCGGTCTGTTATCAACATATCGCCATCGGGTAAAAACGCCATACCCCAAGGATTGTTTAAGCCCTTTGCGACTGTATCTAACTTAACCGTCATGGAGCTTTGCACAAAAATATTAGATTTAGGCTTTTCATCAAATTTGTATTTTTTAGCTTCCTCAATGCTGTTGAGAATATAATCAGCCAATTCAGCTACTTCATTTGGCTTGAAAACTTCCCCAAAAACAGGCATTTCTTTATCCGGAAAACCAAAAGTTATGCTTTTTATTAGGCTGTCTCGATGGTTGCCATGCACCCATTTTCTATCCACAAAGGCATCTATTTTTTGTCCATGACATCCTGAACAAATGGTTTTATATTTTTCAGCTGCTGCTGCAAATTTAGGATCAACTGAATCGGCTTTTCCTTTGTTGCCATTTGTTTGGCACATGATAAAAGTGGCTATGACCGCAAAAATGAGTAAGAATTTATTCATAATATTTAGTTTAGATGACAAAAAAAAGTTTTCACAAAAGTAAAAATGCCAAGCGTAACTTAGTACGTTTGGCATTTTTACCCCTCCGTATTTAGGGCATTTTTCGCCCAATAACCCTTTTTTTATTGTCTGACCATCGAAACCGGCATTGCCCAATCAAATTGTCCACTAATGGTTGGTGTTTGAGCCGAAGAAGTGTAGGTTCTGACGTTTTTGTAGACGTAATCATACAATTCGCGGATCGTGACGATTTTATTGCCATCCACATCTGCCTCTCCTTTCAAACCACGACTCAAATAATGGCTGAAAATCCCTGAACGCAAGCCTTGGTCTTCAAGTGAATACTCTTGACTTTTTGAAGACATAAACAAAGCCATACCACCTTGTGTGTTGTCAAATGCTTTGTAAAATGCTTGAATTTGAGAAGAAAGTGGTTGTTTCATAGCTAGGAGTGAACCTGAAAAACATGCATCGGCAATACACAATTTATATTTTGCCTTGCTTTGCTCAAAGATAGCTTTGACATCTGAATGTAAAAGCCGGTTGTTGATGCCATCAAAATCCTGTGGTAAAAACGCACCATCTAAGCCATGTCCTGAAAAATAGAAAACAATTTCATCATTTTCATCCGCTTTCAAGAGGATTTGACGCATGGTTTGCAAAATATTCACGCGTGTTGCGTCTTCATCAACCAAAACTTTGATTTGTTTGTCGGGTAAAGCCCCCCCTTCTGGGCTTTTCAAAAAAGCATAAAACTGATATGCATCATCGTCAGAATATTTCAAAACAGGCATAGAGGTATAACGACCAACGCCGACGACAACAGCCCATATTTTAACTTCTGGACTTCTATCTACGTCAACAGCTGTTTGATTGACCTTACTGTTCGATGGAATATCGCCAATCGGACGACCATATTCCCACATCGCAGAAACGATACGCCCATTTGAGTGATACATTGTGCCTTCGCCTTGTGGCGCATGACGCTCAAAACGTCCGACATATTTATCACCATTAGCATATTGACACGTGCCTTGTCCTTCTGGCACGCCGTCTTTAAATTCACCGGTCCATTTTGAGCCATCGCCATATTGGAAAGTGCCTTTACCGCTTTTGCAATAGATTTTGTTGCAATCTTGAAGCGTTTCATTACCAGAAGTCGCAACTTCTGAAATTTTAGACCCCTCAGTATTTCCGCCATTTTGCACCTTAATCTGTCCATTTACCCAATTTCCTTCTATGACAGAGCCGTTGCTGCGAACCATTTTGCCGTAGCCATGCCGCAAGTTCTCCTGCCATTGACCGACGTATTTTTCATTGTTTTTGTAGAACATCGTACCGTTTCCTGTGAATTTTCCGTTCACAAAGCTACCTTCGTAGCGGTCATTTCCTGAAAAATAGAAGATGCCTTGACCATTGGGTTGGTCATCTTCCCAGTTGCCGACGTACTTATTGCCGCTTGCAAAATTCATCGTTCCCTGTCCCGAGAACTTGTTTTTGCCGAAAGACCCCGAATACACATTGCCTGTTGCGAAGGTATAAACGCCTAAACCTTCGCGCATTCCAGACACCCAGTCACCATTGTAGCTGTTGTCGTTGCCAAAGACAATCATGCCTTTGCCGTGCATCAATCCACGTCGGAAATCGCCTCGGTATTTGTTGCCGTTGTCAAATTGATAGGTACCACGTCCATTTTGGCAGTTACCTTCGATACATTGTGCTGATGTTGTTGAGAGGAAGGCTACACAAGCCACCACTACGCTCAATAATGCTTTCATACCTTTAATATTTAGAAGATTTCAGAAATACGAAGTTTCTTTTATTAGGTAAAGGTGTGTTTCGGTATGCGTAAGTTTTAAAGTTATTTAAAAAAAGGTTTCTGACAATTGAGCGTGGAATAGTGTAGCTGCTGTTTTGGATAAATATGTTTTAAAAACCCCATTTCTGTCAAATTATTGTCTTAATGCTTTGATAAATCATGTTAAAAAAATCAAAAATATCGAAAGGTGTTTAATCAAGTTTTTCAACTTGATTGGAGTTGAATCCTAAATTTTATCCTAAGTCGTTTAACTTTGCATTTCTTTTTTGGGTTTTATTTATAAAAAGTTCAGGAAACTTCAAAAGTTTCCCGAACTTGATGAGTTAATTATCCAATATCAACTATCCATTGATTATGAATATTTTAGACACAATAGTCGCTGCAAAACGCATAGAAGTCGGCGAACGTAAAGACAGGCAGCCCCTCAGTAATTTGGCACAAAGACCGTACTTCAAAGAGCCTTGTCACTCCGTGAAACGGGCTTTGCGAGCCGTCGGTTCATCGGGTATTATTGCCGAACACAAGCGCAAATCGCCTTCTTTAGGCTGGATTCGACAAGATTCTGACGTAGCAGAAGTCGCACAAGGTTATGGGCTTGCAGGTGCTGCCGCTATGTCTGTTTTGACAGATGAAGAATTTTTTGGCGGCACATTAAGCGACTTGCAACGTGCCAGAAAAACAGTCGGTATTCCGCTTTTGCGCAAGGATTTTATCATAGATGAATATCAATTATTTGAAGCCAAAGCCTACGGTGCAGACTTTATTTTGCTGATTGCAGAATGTTTACGCAAAGAAGAAATCAAATTTTTAGCTGAAGCGGCTCGCAACTTAGGTCTCGAAGTTTTGTTAGAAATGCACGACAATGAGGGTTTGGATAAATTGTGTGATGCCATTACATGCGTGGGTATCAATAGCCGCAATTTAAAAACGTTTGAAGTTTCCCTTGATAATGCCATTAATTTAGCAGCTCAAATACCCGATTCATTCGTAAAAGTGGCTGAAAGTGGTATTTCTAAGCCCGAAACCGTTGGTTTACTGAGGGGGTACGGTTTTGAAGGTTTTTTGATTGGCGAGGCGTTTATGAAAACAAATGACCCGTCAGCAGCGATTGCTGAATTCATAAAACAGCTATAATTTAATTCAGTACTAACGTCGGCGAGGTTTCAAACCTCGCCGACGTTAGCTACGAAAAACAAGGAAAATGTCTTTAAAAATAAAGGTTTGCGGTATGCGTGAAGCGGCAAATATTACCGAAGTCGGCGCATTGCCTATACATTTTATGGGTTTTATTTTTTATGAAAAATCACCCCGTTTTGTCACCGATGCGATTGAAGTATTGCGCTCATGTCCAGATGATTTGACTCGAGTCGGTGTCTTTGTCAATGCCGATATTGATTATGTTTTAGATAAAATCCTTGAATATGAGTTGAATGCTGTACAACTACACGGTACTGAAACGCCTTTGTATGTCCATGATTTAGCCGTTTTTATGTGGAAAAAACATAAAATTCAGCCCAATGTAGAAGTAGAAATCATCAAAGCCTTTTCCGTTGACGAACATTTTGATTTTGACAAAACGAAAGATTACAAAGGTTTGGTCAACTATTTTTTGTTCGATACAAAGACCCCTCAGTATGGCGGCGCAGGCATCAAATTTGATTGGTCAATTTTGAAAAAATACCAAGAAGAAACGCCTTTCTTATTGGCGGGTGGCATTACTGAAAACGATGTGGAAGCTGTTTTACAATTGGCAGAAGAGATTCCGCAACTGTATGGTTTGGATTTGAATTCTAAATTTGAGGTCGAACCTGCTTTGAAAGAGGTGGAAAAATTGCGTGGGTTTATCGGGAAAGTACATCAATACTGAGGGGGTATCTTTCGAATTCGATTTAAAATTTCCGACGTTATTTTTTGAAGTACGTTGGTTTTAAAAAAAGACAACAATAGTTTTCAGGCGTGATACAAAAAATAGCCTACCCAAAATTCCGAAGGAATTGAATACGAATAACCGTAGATGAAATCTACGGATGGACTCAAAGCTATCTCCCAACTCTGAAAGAGTTGAATATCAAGCGACTATGCCCATTCAATTCCTTCGGAATTGGGAGGCTATCCGCTATTTATTCCGTAGATTTCATCTACGGTTATTCGTATTCAATTCCTTCGGAATTGGGAGACTATCCGCTATTTATTCCGTAGATTTCATCTACGGTTATTCGTATTCAATTCCTTCGGAATTTTGGGTAGGCTATTTTTGCATCACGCCTTAAAACTTTGAAAATGAAAAATTGGGTGTTTATTTTTTGGGACTTTGATTTCATTGATTTCTTGTAGTAATTTACAAGATGCTGATAATCAAAAAGATAATAAAGTATTTCACCTTTCAGAACACGTTTCAAAGTTTCGGTATCATGATTTAACAGAATTTGAGATTGATAATTCATGTTACGATAAACTGGTTAGACTTGATACCAATGAACTGAAACAGATATTCCAAGGGGAAAGGAGGAAGAATACATGTTACTTTTATGCTTCTTTTAAAGATTCATCGTTGGGTTTCTGAATGGACTATTCTAAAAGATACAGTTATATCTAAAACGATTAGTGATGAAACAGTGAAAATTAAGTAATTAAAATCAATTAATTATAAAATATATAAAATGACAGACGTACTCGAAGCACCCGTTGCACAGATAAAAAAAAGCCAAGCACAACCCGATGAAAACGGCTATTATGGCGAATTTGGCGGCGCATACATTCCCGAAATGTTGTACCACAATGTCGAAAATTTGCGGAAAAACTATTTGAAAATCACAAAATCAAAGAGTTTTAAAAAAGAATACAATGCCTTGTTGCGCGATTTCGTAGGCAGACCAACGCCTTTGTATTTTGCAGAAAGGCTGTCGCAACACTTTGGCGCGCAGATATATTTGAAGCGCGAAGACTTGTGTCACACAGGCGCACACAAGGTCAATAACACCGTCGGGCAGATTTTGCTCGCGCAACGTTTGGGCAAAAAACGCATTATTGCGGAGACAGGTGCGGGGCAACACGGTGTCGCAACGGCTACGGTGTGTGCTTTGAAAGGCATCGAGTGCATCGTGTATATGGGTGCGGTGGACATCAAACGGCAAGCTCCGAATGTGGCGCGGATGAAAATGCTCGGTGCGGAGGTGCGCCCTGCGACTTCGGGCAGTCAAACGCTCAAAGATGCGACGAATGAAGCGATTCGCGATTGGATTAACAACCCCGAAGATACGCATTATATCATCGGTTCGGCAATTGGACCACATCCATATCCCGATATGGTGACGCGTTTTCAATCCGTCATTTCGGAAGAGATTATGAAGCAATTGAAGGCACAAACAGGTTCGCCAAACCCCGATTATGTCGTGGCATGTGTGGGCGGTGGCTCAAATGCGGCGGGTGCGTTTTATCATTACATAGATACCCCCTCAGTAAAATTGATTGCTGTGGAAGCGGCGGGCGAAGGTGTTCATTCTGGTAAATCGGCTGCGACTTCGGTTTTGGGCACACGAGGCGTTATCCACGGTTGCCGCACCATTTTGATGCAAACAGATGATGGTCAAATAGTTGAACCACACTCCATTTCCGCAGGTTTGGACTATCCTGGCATCGGACCCATGCACGCCCATTTGATTATGACAGGTCGTGCCGAAGCCATCAGTATTACAGATGCAGAAGCCTTAGAATTTGCCACTTTTGTCTCGCGTACTGAGGGGATCATTCCTGCTTTGGAATCGGCTCATGCGTTTGCCGCTTTGAAGTATATGGATTTGAAAAAAGACGATGTGGTTGTGGTGAATTTGTCGGGACGTGGAGATAAGGATTTAGACACATATATGAAGGCTTTGAATATTTAGAATGTTAAAATACTGAGGGGTATCCTTGCCGTTTAGATTGTAATAATCATGGAGAAAAGTTATGCTTTTGCTGCTAAATGTATTGCTTTATGGGCTGGATTGGTCTGTTTTGCTGTCTTTTTGATGATGCTTTATCCAATTGTTCATCCACCACAATCAGATGAACCTCAATTTGTTTGTGGTAATGCTGTAAAAGAAATGTCTTTAAGTTCAGAAATTAAAAATGGCAAAACACTCTTTATTTCAAATTGTGCTCAATGCCATGCAAAAAACATGAAAGATGCTTTGACTGGACCTCCGCTTAGTGAGTGGCGAAGGTATTTTAGCAATGAAAAAGAGTTTTGTTTATACTTGAATAACCCTAAAAGTTATGGAAAAAAAACGAAAAATAAGTATTTGAAAGCATTAATTAAAGATTATGAACCTGTTCGTTGTACGGCTTTTCCAAGATTAACACTGGAAGAAGTGACATCAATCATAAGCTATATTGATGTCAAATATTATTAAACATAGATTTTATGGCTTACGCAATCTCAATAGAACAAGCAGAACGACTCGTTCAAAAATTTGAATCAGGCATGCTTCTAAAATCTGAATGGACGCACGAAGCCCACCTCATCGTCGGTCTGAAAATACTCTTAACCTATAAAGAACAAGCGTTTCCAGAAATGAAAAAACGCATCATTCGTTTCAATGAATCTATTGGTACAATCAATTCAGAATCAAGCGGTTATCACGAGACCTTAACCGTTTTTTGGCTGTGGGCAATCAAGCAATTTTGTGAAGAAAAAGGCATTACGGAGTTTGATGTAGATGCGATTGATGAACTGCTGTTTTATGAACCTTTGGCGCAGCGTAAATTGGTGGAAGACTATTATTCAGAAGCCATTTTGTTGTTGCCCGAAGCCCGTCGAAAGTTTATTCGACCTGATGAAAAACCGATGCGAGGCGTTGATTATTTCTTAAAATACTGAGGGGGTAAAAACGAAAAATCCTTGTAAATCAATGACTTACAAGGATTTTCGTTTTTATTTTAGCCATATTCACCATTCACCATTCACCATTCACCATTCACCATTCACCATTCACCATTCACCATTCACCATTATTTAAACGGGTCTTGAAAAGCAGGATTCTGTGTAAAACTCGTATCTGTCAACGTTTTTAAAAACAAAATGATTTGCTTTTTCTGCTTGTCAGTCATACGAATTTGAGCAATTTGAGGAATAAAAGGGTCAATATTGTCTGAATAATGACCACCTGAGGCGTAATGTTCCACGACTTCTTCTAGTGTTTTGAAACGACCATCGTGCATATATGGGGCTGATAATTCAATATTGCGAAGAGTCGGTACGCGGAATTTGCCATTGTCTAATTCTTTTTTTGTGAATTGACCACGACCTAAATCCTTGAAATTCATTAAGTTAGACACACTGTCTAATCCATTATTAAAATAATCATTGGAATTATAAAAAGGTGTTGTGTGGCAATGCCCGCATTGTGCATCGGGCGCACCGGCCGCATTGAAAAACAGTAAATAGCCTGAATATTCGTCATTTGTAAATTCAGCTTCACGTCTGAAAATTTTATCAACTTTGGCGTTGCCACTGATGAGTGAACGTTCAAATTGCGCCATTGCTTTGGCAGCCAATTCTTTTGTTATTTCAGAAGCATCTTTGATACCAAAGGCTTTGCGGAATCGGGTAGGGTAGTCGGCATGAACTTTCAATTTTTCAACCACTTGTGTCCATTTATTATGCAATTCTATGGGGTCTTCGACAGGCAAAAGGGCTTGCTCCTCCAATGTTTTCACACGTCCATCCCAAAACAAGCCTTTATTCACAAAACCAACATTTTCCAAAGACATCGAACTTCTTCGACCATCAAGATTGTCAATGCCTTTACTCACTGCCTTTCCATCTGTAAAATTCATATCTGATAAATGACAACTGGCACATGACATCGTACCATTAGCAGAAAGCAATTTATCATAAAACAAAAAACGCCCCAATTCGACCCCCTCAGTAGTCATTGGATTATCGGCAGGAATATCCATTTGTGGGAATTGCGAAGGTATTTTTAAGTCATAAGTCGTCGGATTATAAGGAATATCACCTAAACCGCTGTTCTTGTCAGGACGACAAGAGACCATGAAAAGGATTATAATTAACACCGACAATATTTTATTCATTGCATAACTAATTGACTAATAACCATTAACGAATCCCAAATAACCAATAACTATTTCAAAGTAATCCCATCTTTCAAATTATCCATAATTTTCAACATCGTCGGTTTGTCACCT
Source organism: Saprospiraceae bacterium (assembly GCA_043721685.1). GTDB lineage: Bacteria > Bacteroidota > Bacteroidia > Chitinophagales > Saprospiraceae > JAAFJT01. Next base: position 12,895 of record JAYSQG010000095.1, read on the forward strand.
GTTTGATGAGTCGAGTTGACGGTTGACAAATCTATACCCCTCAGTAAAGTATTGATATTGAGGTCAAAATTTAGGGTTGTTGTGCCTTTTGAATCAACAGTAAACGTTTGAGGAAACCAAGTCTGTCTGAAACTATCATTACCACCTGTGTGTAACGTGATGCCTGTTTCAAAAGTGCCGTTACCGTCTTTATCCATCAAGCCTTCGATTTTTGTAAATATATAGCTTTTCCAATCGTCCCAATAAAAGCCACCATCTGAAAGCGGATTTGAACTCACATAATCCTTTGGTTTTAAAGCATTTAAGCTTTTAGCTACGCCCAAACTCATTTGTAAACCTTTCTTATTGCCTTCTGTCAAATTAGACATTATTTGCGTAAAACCTTTCGCCGATTTTGTTGAATCATCGAGTGTTGTGAGGTCAATCAAATAAGCATTTGTGCCACATGAACCTTCTGACGAACTGGCCTTTGGACAAGTTTCTGTCATTAAAAAACTCAATCTTGTGAACCTTACATTCTTACCATCAATATTGTATATCTGATTGATAACAAATGGTTTAGCGTTATAGTTAGGTTTGAAATTGATAGACATGACGCCTTGTTGAACGGGCGGAGTGTCTTGTTTACATTTTGATGATAGAAATAATATAGGTGATAAAAACAACAGCAATTTTTTCATATTAAAAAAGGCTTTGAAAGTTATTGAATCGAAAAAGCACTACTGGTGTTATCAACGATTTTTAGTTTAATTTGGTTTTCAGTTTCTGAAAATTTAACACCTTTAAAAAACTGTAAATAATTGATTGTCAAAGGAATACTGGCGTTGAACCCAAGCGGAAATGACAAGGCTTTGACAAATTCTAAATCTTTGGGCATTGTGATATTGAGGCGTAAAGTATCTTTAAAATTCACACCTTTGGCAATGACAAATTTATTGAAAATGTACTGACTTTGGCTCGAAATATACATCGAATCGGGCTTTGTACTGAGGGGGTGCGTGGTCGGCATTTTTGATGGAATTGTCTTCAAAGCTACATCGTCTAAACCAACTCTAAATTTAATTTTTGTGAATTTATCAGCACTATTGATGGTCCCAATTGTAAAGTCAAAACCAACAGATTTACCAACTAAGGCATAGTTGTTCAGCACTTTAATCGTATCCGTTGCGTGGGTTAATGCCACACTGTCAGTCGTTCTAATTGCTATATTTTTATCATTAATTAGTTGAAAATCAGAGAGATACATTTGGGCAGAAACAATGCGGAATGAATCGCCCTTATCATTTATGTAAGTCGTATTGTAATTAAAATTGCTTGTCCCACTCACATAATTCGTCGAAATAATCAATGATGGATAGGTGCAACTACAGATTTTATCACAATCTTTTGCAGCTGTCACATCAAAATTTGTTGCCTTGACATCGAGACAACCTTCGGTCGGTTGTAGGCAATTTTGAAAATTTATTAATGAAAAAAATACGATTACATGTAAGCAAAAAGATTTAGTAAATTTTAAAAATTTACTAAATCTGTGTTCACAAAAATTTAGTGTTTTACTTACTTTTTCTTTCATTTTCATACTCTTTGACCAATTTTTTAACCACTTGTTTGACTTGTGCGGAAAATTCTTTTTCTAAAATCCAATGATAATATTGTTTGTCTTTTGACAAAACTTCTCCAACAGGTTGTCCTTGATATTTTCCAAAATTAAAAACGATGACATTATTATGATCGTATTTCATTTTTTGAGTTACATCTACTAATTTTAAATCATTTGTAAATTCATGTAGCACTTGCATGTCATTTTTTATAGGCTCTTCGATAAGGTTATCGTTTTCATCATAGAGGTTTTTGCCTTCATAATACGCCAATTGACCTTTAAAAACGTCAATAGTCGCCCGTACATCTGCCATTGCGTCATGAGCATCTTCGAGGTCTTTTTGACAATAAAACCTTAAAGCTGCCTTCAAAGTACGTGGCTCCATTTTGTAAAAAATACGTTGCACGTCAATAATGCGCCTTTTATCCATGTCAAATTCAATACCTACGCGAGCAAATTCCTCCATCAACATCGGTATATCGAAACGAGCAGCGTTGTAACCCGATAAGTCAGCGTCGCCAATAAAATCAAAAAGTTGTTTTGCCACCTGTGGAAACGTCGGTTTATTCGCCAAATCCTTAGGCGTAATACCATGCACAGCCATCGCATCAGGTGCAATCGGCATGGCAGGATTGATGAGCATTTGCAATTCTTTGGGCTCACCGCCATTTTTAGGATATTTGATGAGTGCGATTTGTAGGATTCTATCGCGTAAAACGTTGAGTCCTGTTGTTTCAACATCAAAAAATATCAGATCGCGGGTCAGATTGAAAGTCATATTAACAGTTTTGTTAGCTTTAACTTATTGTTGTAAAATCGTTTTGGGCAAAGTTAGAGAAAAAAATGACCCCTCAGTATTCAACCTGCTGTATTTCGATTTTGGTAGATTAATTATGGGTTTGTTTTTACTCATCCAAAATTTTCTTTCCTATTTAGTATTAAAAAAATAAGATCATTCGGGATAATATCCAAAATGACCTCATTTTGTTAGAATGTAATTTTATATTGCTATTGTACAACAACCTTCTGAATCATCGCATGACCATTAACATTAAGGCGAGCAATATAAATACCACTGTTCAATCCCAAATAGGGTAAAGTCGTATTTTGAACCCCCTCAGTACGAGACAGTTTTTTAGTGAAAATATTTTTTCCTGAAAGGTCAAACAATTGAAAATCAGCTTGTTGTATATTTTTTCCTAAATCATAAACGACTTGAATTTGTCCATCCGTCGCAGGGTTCGGATTGATTGCTAACGCTGCTACACCATCATTCGGGGTTTTGACAGATGTACCAATAATGTATTGACTTGTGAAAACAAAATTGCCGTTTGCTGCGCCACCAAAGTCTTTAAAAATGAGTTTATAAACCTTTCCAGACGGTGTTTTGACGAAATATTTAGTCGTATCTGACATAACGTAGCGGAAATTGGCATAATCATAATATTTCCAATCGCCACCAATCACACCATTAGATGTTTTGAATTGGGCGTTGCTGAAATTATTACTGGCTGTATCTGCACCATTAACTTTAGCGACAAACGAACCGCTATAACCTGGAACGCCACGTGTAATCGAAAGTAAAGTATTACTTAAAACACCTGCCACAACAAAAGGCTCTGTCTTACCTGTTGCGGGATTAATAGCAGTTGAATGATAACGCATAAATGCCAGATGCCAATCACTGGATTTAGGTTCAAGGTCAAGTATGGCGTTTGTTGTGAGGTTAAGATACACGAAGTTTTTACCGAGATAACTTTTCTTATTGACTTCAACTGTTTGCGGATTTGTACCATCAAGATTGGCATATTTGATGAAATAGGACGTATCAAAAGCCAATTTTTCAATGTATATTTTTTTCCAAGTGCCGTTTGTCAATTTAATCAGATAAGCCGAGTCACCAACCACATTGTTCGTTACTTGATTATAAGAACCCCATCCGTAATCAAAAACGCCTGTTGTCGTTGCATTGATTGAACCTAATGTCCATGTTGTATCACTGTTAAATAGTTGACGTGAAGCTGTTTTCGGTAATGTATCAGCAGCAGAAACGGTCGCAAAATTGGCTATTGAGTTGGCGGCACGATAAAGGGTATCAAAAGGATTGGTGAAAATGGCTGCTTCAAAGCCACGTACAGAAATTGCTAAATCCCAGCCCGTTGCAGCGCCTTTGGTTTCAACACCTGTTTCAACATTGTACCAAACATTTTGAGCATAGCCTGGTCCCATTGAAACCGTTTTTCTTACAGATTGAGCGTGTGTAAAACTTAGGAATAAAATCGAAAAAGCAAGAGTAAATGTAATGTTTTTCATAAAAACGTTAAAATTTTGATTATTAAATTAAATTAATCGAGTGATGATATTTATAATTTTTGAAATTCAAATTTTGGATACCCCCGTCGTCCTGCTGCATCGAAATAGCCGATAAAACGCAGTTTGTAGTAAAGACTTTTTGAGTCTTTAATAATATAGGTGTAATTACTGTTGATATTATAGGCTTGTGTATTGAGACTAAACCCTTTCCAAGTGTAGCCAATAGCATCTATTTGATTTGTCAATTTCATATTTTGCGCAAAAACGCGGTCAATTTTCTCAAAACCTGTTGTAGAATCAACGGCGGCGGTGGTTTGATAAGGATTTAACAAAACACCTGTAACGATGTACGGTGTATAAGGGTCGAAAAAAGTAAACATGTATTGCGTAAATTCAATATCCCAAGACGTTTTTACAGGCTCAACAACGATTTTTTTATTGGTTGTCAATGAAAAATGGACGTTATTTACTGAGGGGTCTTTCTGGACTTCATAAACCTCGGGAGCGTCTAAATTACCAATACGAGCAATTTTAAAACGATATTTTTGATTGTCAACAGACTCGAATTGGATTTTGACAAAAGGCATTTGGTCTCCGTTTTCGTCATATCCTCTATCAATCCAATACACTTTATTATTGTTTTTGACAGAACCAAATGTGACAGTGTCCAATGTATTGATGGCTTCCCAACGGCGTTTTTTGAAAAAACCTTGTGTATCACGTACAGAAGCGAAGTCTTCCGTAGGCATTTGCGATGAAAACATAAATTTTGCGGCGTTGAGATGGACAACCGACCCATCGGCTGAGGCATCAAAAGACAAGTCCCAATCCCATTTTAGATTGCGGCTGATGAGGCTGTCATTTTCCAGATTATAGAAAACTTGATAGCGATACTGAGGGGTCATCTCAATAGTGCGCGTGATGACGCTACCAGATTTGGTGGGCTTTACGGGCTCTTCGACTTTGATGCATCCGACCCAAGTTGTAGCGATGAAGGTCAAAAAAAAAGCGGCAACGGTAGTATTTACTACCAATTGCCGCCCAACCTTCAAAACACTAATACTTAAATTATGAAACGACATTCTTTATTCGCATTTAAGTATGAATGTGGGAAGGCATAGAAAAAAAATGAACTTCGGCAAATATAAGCCTCCCAACAAAATTTTACAATTTTTTTATAGTTTAATTTCAATTTTTGTGAAAAAATTTCTACCTGTTGCCAAAGCTGTTACATTTTCACCCGAAGAATGTGCGCCACCTGCTAATTGAGCAGCTACATTGCGGACATTAAATAGGTTGCGACAGCCCAGCGCAATGTTGATTTTATTTTTCCAAAAACGACGACTCAAACCTGCATCGGCAAGACTGTAATCACCTATAAAGGTAGGCGTTACAGAACCATTTTCATTTTTCACAAAACCTGGTTGTTTGCCTGAATATTTATACCAAACGTTAAAATCAATATGTGAATGAGCGATATTTGTGTATGTACCGATGACACGCCCTTCCCAAGTATTTGCGCTTAAAGTCTGATTATCAAATTTATTTTCACGTCTTGTCAAAGCACCACCCAAAGCCAAATAAAATTTATTTAAGGTCATTTCTCCTAAAAATTGACCACCTTTTGTCTTGAATTTATCAATATTGATGTAAGTAAAAGCATTTTCGCCCCCCCTCAGTATAGCCAACGAAATGAGGCTGCGAATGTCGTTGTAGAAGCCACTGACCTCAAATTTGAAGACTTTTTTGCTGTCTTTTTTACCGCATTGTGTAAAATTTATAACAGCATTGAAGTTATCGCTGCTTTCCGCTTTTAGGTTTTGATTGCCTTGAATATTGTGGTTGATATCAACAAAATAGAAATACAATTCTTTTAAACTCGGTGCGCGGAAACCACGTCCCCATGATGCCCGTGCTGTCCAATTATTCGGCATTTTCCAACGGGCATGAAGGCTCGGAATCACAGGTGCATTGTAACTTGTGTTGTAACTCGCTCTCAAACCTGGGCGTAAAGTGACCCCCTCAGTAATTTTCCATTCTGCCGAAACAAAAGCGGCATAATCACCGATTTGTTGGTCTTTTCCTTGAATACGTAAGCCATTTCCAGTTTCAACATTGACATCAAAACCCGTTTCGTAGGATAGTTTTCCGTCATTTGACTTGGCAATAGTGCCGCGTGCGGCTATGAGGTTAAACTGTGTTGTGTCTTGGTCGCCTTCATTTTCAGTCATTACTTGAGACATTTTAACAAGGTCTCGATAGTAGGTGTTTTTAGTCCGTTGATAACGGTTATAAGATACTAAACCGTTGATTATCAATTTGTTTTTAGTCGTGTAGTTTGCTTTTAGACTATTTGATAAACGTCTTGTTTGATAATTGTCATCAAAAGCTGTTTCATTATATGGTGCAATGGGCACACCCCGATTGAGGATAAATTCATCAAAAAAATTGCCTGAATAACCCATTTTTACATCTCCCAATTTGAAACCATATTGGACATCAGCAAAATATTGGATTTTAGGTTTCCATGATTGATAACGAGACGTTTCGCCATCTTTTACATCAGACCAACCGCCAAAAAAATTGCGCCCAGCCGTTGCCATTAAACTTTGATTGTAACCTCGCCAGCCGAATGAACCGCCGACATTAAGATGTCCAACGGTTTCGTAATACTTATTAAACGCTACTTCAATACCTTGCGAAGGGCTTTTTTTCGTAATAATATTAATCGTACCTGCCAACGCATTTGTGCCGTATTGAACGGATAGTGGGCCTTCAACGATTTCGATGCGCTCGACATTGAGCAAATTGAGTTGTGACAAATCAATACCGCCATTTTGACGACCAATAACGGGCACACCATCAATCAAAACCTTAATATTTTCGCCGCCAACGCCTTGTAGTGAAAGACTTGCACCCAAAATAGGGTCTTGCAACATACGGAAATTGGCTTGTAATTTCATTACATCACCGACATTTTGAACGCCCAGCGTGGCTAATTTTTCAATAATAATATTTCGTGTAGGAATCACGCATTTGTCTAAACCAATAGGTTTGAAATTACCAGTGACAACCAAGTCTGGTAGCAAGTATATCGTATCTCTGCTTAAAAGGTTTGGGTAATTTAGGCTGTCAATGGGAGGAGCTTGGGCATTTAAGACCAAACTAATCAGAGTAAACAAATGTATTTGTATGATTCTTGACAGCATTTTCAGATTCTATTATGGTTTAATGTACAATAACTTCTTGCTTTATGTAACAAAGGTATATGGTCACATGTGCAAAAAAAAACCTTAAATCTATAATGACTTAAATTTGACAGTTGGTGTATTTTGTACCCAATCCACTTTGTTTTGTATTAATTTTTTATGATTTCACTCACTATGGGTATTGATTTTTGTCATTAAAAAGTATAGCTTTGCAAAGCAAAAAGACGTTAAACATTCGGTTTTTGATACCCCTCAGTACTTATCGCTTTTTACCTTTTGAATACAGACATTAAAACAAACAAATTCTATGAATAAATTACTTTTACTTGCGCTCATTCTCCCGCTTTTGGCTGCTCGGTGCGGCGGCGAAACTTGGGGTTACGACACTTCTCGCGGTATGAAACCTATTTATTTGCCTACTGAAAATTATGACCTTATCAGTTTTCAACCCATGCATCCTTTGTCGGCATCTGCCAAAATTTATGTCAAGGACAAATTGATTTTTGCCATTGAACAAGGCGAAGGTGTCCATATCATTGATAATTCTAACCCAACGCAGCCACAAAAAATTCGTTTCCTCCGCATTTTTGGGTGTAATGATATTGCTTTAAAAGGCTCGACAATGTATGCCGACAATTTTACAGACTTGGTTGCCATTGATTTTTCAAAATTGGACAGCCCAAAAGTGGTTAATCGGGTTAAAAATTTGTATCCAAATAATAATGGCGATGCCGAATATCCTAAAAATTACAATGGTTATTTTGAATGTGTTGATGCGAAAAAAGGTAAAGTCATTGGTTGGAAAGAATCTATTTTAGACAATCCGCAATGTCGTCGTTAGTTTTTTTTGTCATTCTGAACGAAGTGCAAGAACCTGAAGTTGTTATTATTTAGATTCTTTCACTTCGTTCAGAATGATAAAAGTGTATTAAGGACTTTTCTTTGTTTTAGTTATTCATAAATCAATTATTGAATTAAATTAAAGTTAAAAATTCTTGTTTTGATTTTAATTAAACATAAATTCATATTGTTTGATGTTTAATTGAATTTATTTTAATGATTTTTAAAACCTATCAGAACAATTTTTAAAAATTAAAATTATTTTAAAAATAAAAACAAACCATGAAATATATCTTACTTTTCATTAGTCTTTTCTTAATTATTAGTTGTCAAAAAGATACACAAATAAATGGTGGTTCAACAACGGGAACAGGCGGCTCGCTTGCCCGTTTTACAATTGTTAACGATATGATGTATGTGGTGACGACCGACAGCTTGAAAACGTTTAGTGTCTCGGACGCACGTGATCCGCGCTTCATCAACGGACAACGCATTGGTTGGAACGAAGGAGGTGACATCGAAACCATTTTTGCATTCAACAACCGCCTGTTTATCGGTTCAAGAACGGGCATGTTTTTATACAGCTTTAAATCGGGCGGTGTGCCAAAATTTGAAGGGCAGTTTCAACACAGTTGGGGTTGCGATCCTGTTGTGGCGAATGACACATTGGCTTTTGTGACTTTACGAAATGGACGGACGTGTGGTGCAGGCTTAGTTGAAGCCAACGAACTACACGTATTAGATGTCAGAGATGTAAATTATCCTAAATTACTCAAAACTTATCCTATGACTTACCCTGCGGGCATGGGTTTAGACGGTAAAACCTTGTTCGTTTGCGACGATGGCTTGCGTATTTTCGATATTTCAGACCCCCTCAGTATGAAACAGCTTAATTACCTACCAAAACTTGATGCACTCGATGTCATTACGGCAAAGGGAACCCTAATGATTATTGGCGAAAAAAAACTAACACAATTGGATTATCGAGACCTTAAAAACATCAAAACAATTTCGGAGTTTGATTTGAGGTAATAAAGCCCAACTTTGCTAATTTTGCGCCATGGAGAACAAAAAAGCCTTTTCGATTATTTTCTTAACAGTTTTTATAGACTTGTTAGGTTTTGGACTTATCATCCCCATTTTACCCACGTATGCCAAAGAATTGGGCGCAACTGATGCCGAATTTGGTTTAATAATAAGCGTATATTCGTTGTTGAACTTCGTTTTTACACCTTTCCTCGGTGCGTACAGCGACCGTATTGGCAGAAGACCGATTATCTTAATCAGTATTTTTATGAATATGATAGGCTATATCATATTTGCACACGCCGTTGCCTTGCCACTACTCATCCTTTCGAGAGTACTTAATGGCATTGGTTCATCGAATATTTCTGCGGCACAAGCCTATATTGCCGATATTACAAAAGCTGAAAATCGGACAAAAATGATGGGTATGATAGGGGCTGCCTTTGGTCTCGGTTTCATTTTCGGACCGCCTTTCGGGGGCTTGCTTAAAAGTGCTTATGGCATTGAAGGTGTTGGATATGGGTCCGCTGCACTGTGTTTACTCAATCTCATATCAGTTTATTTTTTATTGCCAGAGTCAAATAAAAATCTCAATAAAGACGCACCAATCAAGTTTGTGCCTGTTGATAATTATATTAATGCCTTCAAAAAGCCCGTTTTACGTGAATTAATGTGGCTTTGGGTCATTTATGTCCTCGCTTTTGCAGCCATGCAAACGGTCAGCGCATTGCTCTGGAAGGAACAATATGGCTTGGACGAAAAGCATATTGGTTACTTGTTCGGCATCATCGGCGTTGCATCTGTCATTGTTCAAGGCGGGCTTGTTGGTCGTTTGAACAAGGTTTATGGAGAAAAAAAACTATTGGTCATCGGTTCTGTTTTGATGATGATAGGACTTGGAACTGTGCCTTTTGTGCCACACGAAAACTTTTGGTTCTGGGCAGTTGTTAATATTTGTTTTATTGCCCTTGGAAATGGCTGTTTAACACCGAGTATTACGGCTTTGATTTCTAATATCACACCTCCCGAAGAACAGGGGCGTATGTTGGGTTTGAGCCAATCTGTCGGCTCCATTTCAAGGATTTTAGGACCTGCTTTGAGTGGTGTTTTATATGGTTGGTATTATGCTTTGCCATATATCGCCAGTGCAGGATTTATGGTTATTGGCTTGTTTTTGTCTAATTTAGTTATTTCGGCAGTGAATAAACAGAAATTGAGTGTTACTGATTTGACATAATTTTCAGAACACTGATTAGAGTGATTTGCACTGATTGACACTGATTTTTTTCTAAAATAAACAAAAAAAAATCAGTGTCATTCAGTGCAAATCACTCTAATCAGTGTTCTGAAAAATCTAATAATTACAAATATCAAACAGGAAAAATGAAAAAACACCTCTCATTAGCTTTTCTAATGACCTCTTTTTCAATGTCTTATGCGCAAACGCAAACAGATATCCATAAAACCCTTGAAGATATTATCAGTGCTGAAAGGCAACGCCACGAAGTGCTTTACGATTTTGAAGCATCGGGTGTTGGACAAAACTATGATGTCAAATACCATCGTTTTGAGTGGAAAGTTGACCCCTCAGTAAGGCGAATCTCTGGCGCGGTTACAACGTATTTCAAAGCCGTTTCTACATTGTCAGAAATCAGTTTCGACCTTGACGAAACGCTCAAAGTTGACAGCGTTATTCATCGCGGCGCAAAAGCGACATTCGCACAATTTGCAACGGATAAAACATTGATAATCAATTCCAATGCCACTGTTCAAGCGGGTGCGCTCGATTCTGTTACGGTGTATTATGGTGGTGTTCCACCAAATACAGGCTTTGGTTCTTACAATCAACGATTACGTAACAATACGACACCTGAAACATGGACGTTGTCAGAACCTTATGGCGGTAGAGATTGGTGGCCTGGCAAAATGGACTTGACGGATAAGATTGATTCGATTGATGTCATCGTCACAACACCCCCTCAGTATCGAGTGGCTTCAAACGGTTTGTTGGTGCGTGAAATTACCTTAGATGCTAATAATAAACTATATCATTGGAAACATCGCTATCCTATTGCCAACTATTTGGTTTGTTTTGCCGTGACAAATTATGACCAATACATTGATAAAGCACCACTTTCAAGGGGCGATACCATGAATTTGCTCAATTATGTTTATCCTGAAAAGAAAGTTGAGTCGCAACAATGGAGTTGGAAATGTGCCAATGCGATGCGTCTTTACGACTCGCTTTTCATAGAATATCCTTTCAAAAAAGAAAAATATGGTCACGCCATGTTTGGTTGGGGCGGTGGCATGGAGCATCAAACCATGTCGTTTATGAATAATGTCAAAGATGCAGGTCTGATGGCGCATGAATTGGCGCATCAATGGTTTGGCGACCGTGTAACGTGCGGTTCATGGTCGGATATATGGCTCAATGAAAGTTTTGCAACTTATTTGACGGGTCTTTATTACCAATATGTGGAACCGTTATATTGGCTCAATTGGCGAAAAATTGCACTTAACGATGCCACCATACCTATATCTGGCTCTGTATTCTGTACAGATACGACTGATATAAACCGTATTTTTAATGGCTCATTGAGCTATAACAAAGGTGCGTATGTCCTTCATACCTTGCGTTGGAAAGTAGGCGATACCGCTTTTTTCAAAGGTGTGCGCAATTACCTAAATGACCCAACATTGGCGTATGGTTTTGCCAGAACCGCAGACTTAAAACGGCACATTGAAGCGGCAAGTGGACAGGATTTGACCGAGTTTTTTAATGATTATTTCTATGGACAAGGCTATCCGAGTTATGCAGTTAATGTGCAATATTCAGATGTAACGACTCCGACTATTTTCATTAATCAAACCCAATCACACCCCTCAGTATCTTTTTTTGAAATGCCTATTCCTATTAAGTTTATAAATAAAACGAGTGGACGAGATACGATTATCGTTTACAACAGTTTTCAAAACAATGTTGGGGAACCAAGTCGTATAAGCCTTACTTTTGGGAAAGTTGACAGTATTGTTTTTGACCCTGATTTGAGGATTTTATCTAAAAACAATACAGCTAAGATTACTTATATGATTCCTACGCAAGAAATTGACAATCAATGGCTTACAAAGATTTCACCCAATCCAGTTTCCAATTTATTAACCTTTAATTTTCAAAATAATAAAGCGGAAAAAGTTGATGTTCAAATTCTGAATGAAGTTGGGCAAGTTGTGTATTCTGAAAAAAGAAACATCGTTGTCGGAGAGAATAATGTGAGTGTAAATGTTCAGAAATTACCAAGTGGCATTTACTTTTTGAAACTGTCTTCGAATGAGCGTTTGTCGAGCCAGAAGTTTGTGAAATTGTAGCGTGTAATTTTTGAAAATGACATGAAATCCCCCCCTCAGTATAAAGGCGATTTCAGCATTGAAATTCATAAATGATTGTCTGCCAAATATTTTTTCAATTCAGGTGACAACATTGCCAATAAATCGCCTCGTCGTATCATTTCAGAATCTGAAATATGCTTAAAAACCTCAGTTGGCGCAGTGCAGTGCATGATAACCATAGTGACACCTGATTGCAGTTGCTTAAATGATTCAATGTATTGTTGGGTCGAAATTTGCTGCAATTCATTGTCTGTCAACACTTTATCTTTTGGATATTTGAAGCCATAACTGATATTGTGCAAATCATCAAGCACTGGTAAACCAGCTGCCCACAGCATTTTTCCAACCGCCGTTGTTTGTTCAATATTCAAACCTGAACTGCTTGTTTCTTTCAGAATCATAGTGTTATGTCCACCTGGAAACATAACAGGTATCTTATTTTCCATGCCAAGCTTGAGGTATTTTTCTAAAAATTCTGGCTTTGCAAACAGCGTACCCATGTGTGAATCGAGGTGTGTCGGTTCAAAACCCATCGTTCTGGCTCTGTCCAATTGGCTTTTAATTTCGGTTTCAATTTCTTCGGGTTTGGCATGCGTTACCACATCTCTAACGTTAGACCATAATGCCCCCTCAGTATCCACCAAGCCTGGAACCGTCGGTTTTCCTGTCAAAGGTCCCCACCGATAGTCTTTCCATTCAGAAGTCAGCGTAAGGTGAAGTCCTGCATCGGTTTTTGGATGCGCTTTCAAATAATGTACAAAACCAGAAACCCAACTACAAGGCATCATAACACTCATGGACGTGGCAACACCTTGTTCAGTGGCTTTTATGGCGCCCATATTGGAATCATAAGACATGCCCACATCGTCCACATGCATAATGATGACTTTTGAGCCTTTTGGAAAACCTAATTTCTCTGCATAGGTCTGACAATAAACAATGCCAGACACACAAAGAAGGAAAAAGAGGACTAAATATTTTTTCATGTGTTTTACTTTTGACAGTTATAGTTTTTACAATAGGTGAACTATTAGAATCACCAAATCTTAGTCCGTTTCGCTTCTTCACGGCTCATTTTCGCACCGTCTTTGATACCAAAAGCTTCATAAAATTCAGGCACATTCACAAAAGGACCGTTCACACGTTCTTTAGCGGGTGCATGAACATCGGTCATCAACTGCCTTGCCAAACGTTCTTTTGTTGCATGTCCCATCCAACCAAGCGCATAGCCCATAAAATAGCGTTGGAGTGGGGTATAACCCGCAATTTTCTCTCCTTTTTTATATTGTTCTGTTTTTTTGAACGCCCGTAAACCGAGAACAACGCCGCCTAAATCGGCAATATTTTCACCTAAAGTTGCTTCACCTCTCACGTGCATGGTGTCTACGGGCATAAATTCGTTGAATTGAGCAACCAATTTGTTGGCACGTTGGGCAAATTGAGCGGAGTCTTCGGCTGTCCACCACATTTTCAGATTGCCTTCGGCATCGAATTGTCGTCCTTGGTCGTCAAAACCATGAGTGATTTCATGTCCAATTGTTGAAGCTGCTGCGTAGCCATAAGCCACCGCGTCGTCAACCTGATCATCCGTATAACCCGGAATCATAAAAATGCTGGCAGGCATTACGATTTCATTGTTAGAAGGGTTATAGTAAGCATTATATGTTTGCGGAGTCATATCCCATTCGGTACGGTCAACAGGCTTATTGAGTTTGTTTGCATAAAAGTTGAACCACCATTTATTGGCATTCAAATTATTGCGAACATAACTACTCCGGTCAATCGTCATGGCACTGAAATCCTTCCATTTGTCAGGATAACCTATCTTTTTAGATACTTTTTTTAGTTTATCAAGAGCTTTTTCTTTTGTAACAGGACTCATCCAATCGAGTTCTTTGATGTTTTCAGCAAAAGCTTCACGTATGGCTTCTGACATATCTTCATAGCGTTTTTTCGATTTTTGAGAAAAATATTCCTTTACAAATAGTTGCCCCAATGCATCGCCTAACTGTCCTTCTTGGGCATCAAGCACTCGTTTCCAACGTGGTTTTTGTTCTTTTTTTCCTTCCAATGTTTTACCAAAAAAGTTAAAATGTTCTTGGTCAAAAGCCATTGGCAAAGAGCGTGCAAGGGAACTTACAAGGTTAAAACGCAAATAAGCCTTCCATTCATCAATGCTAAATTTTTTCAAACTGGCTTCCATTTGTTTGAAAAATTCGGGTTGTCCAACGATAATGGTATCCGTTTTTAAACCCGTTTTTGTCAATTGATTTGCCCAATTTACTGAGGGGGTCAATTTTTGTAAATCTTTGACACTCATTTTGTTATAATTGGCATGAGGGTCGCGCAAGGCTTCGATGGTGCGGTGTTTTTCCGCCAGGAAAGTCTCTAATTTAACGATTGAAGCAGCATATTTTGAAGCATTCGCATCGGTATCGCCCATGAGTTGCAGCATATTGGCAATGTGTTTCACATATTCTTTTCGGATATTGACATTGCGCTCATCATTTTTGAAATAATAATCACGTTCACCCAAACCCAAACCGCCTTGTGAAAAGTGCAACGAATTGACGGCACTGTTTTTCTCATCTTGATAGACACTCGCACTGAACATTGGTGAAATCTGGCTTGTGTGCATCTCAAGAACGACATCTAACAAGCCGTTGATGTCTTTTATCGAAGCAATTTTATCAATTTCAGGCTGAATCGCTGTTAAACCTGTACTTTCAATCGCAGCGGAATCCATGCCTGTTGTCCAAAAATCACCAATTTTTTGCTCATTTGAGCCTTTGGCAGCATTGGCTTTTGCAGCATTTTCACTAACTATTTTCATTTTGTTGTAAATGTCTTCATTCACCATTTTGCCGATACTCCATGAACTTTCACTCCCTGGAATCGGATGATTTTTAATCCAACCGCCGTTGGCGAATAGAAAAAAATCGTCGGCAGGATTGACCGTGGAGTCCACATTGGCAGCAACAACGTCATTTTGAGGTGAATTTGAAGTAGAATTATTGTTTTTACAAGCGTAAAACAAGAAGAGGACAAGAGGTAAGTAAAAGAGCTTTTTCATTTTTATATTTGATTTCAATTAATTAAGATTTATTTTTCGAGACAAAGAAAGTCAATTTTTAGTTTTTTTGTAACCAATAGGGTGACACGAATTTCACAAATTACACGAATTGATTTTTAATTCGTATAATCTGTGAAATTCGAGTCGCCTAAGTTTTGAGGTTTTTCTACATAAAGAGTAGGTTGTTTTTAAGTAGTTGCCTCAGATGAAGTAGGGGCAAAAAAAAATGCCAAGCGGAAAAACCCGCTGGCATAAACTAACCATGAAAATAATTAACCAAACGTGTTAATATTTACCAAAACAATGCCAAAAAAAAACTATGTGTTATCTAATCTTTTTTTTGAGCCACTTTTACTTGTTTTATGACTGCCTATTTCTACTTTTATGCAAAATTTACATTTTAAAAAATATAAAATAAAACCTAATTATGAACAGGTATCCTATCCTTTTACGCTCAATTACATATTTTTTCATACCCCTCAGTATATTTTGGGCATCATGCCATACAGTCAAACCTTTTACAGATTATAAATCACAAAAATCTGTCATTGCAGACAAAGCGGTCGTTTCAGCAGCACATCCTTTGGCAACAAAAGTCGGTTTAGACATAATCAAACAAGGCGGCAATGCGATTGACGCGGCGATTGCCGTTCAGTTTGCCTTGGCAGTTGTCTATCCACGTGCAGGAAATTTGGGTGGCGGTGGCTTTTTAGTTTATCGCAGTGGCGACGGCAAAGAGATTTCAACACTCGATTTTCGTGAAAGAGCGCCTTCAAAAGCCACACGTGATATGTATTTAGATGCTAATAAAAATGTCATGGCAGGCAAAAGCGAAAAAGGTGTTTTAGCAGCAGGTGTGCCAGGAACAGTTGATGGTTGTTACAAAATGTTCCAAAAATATTCAAAACTGAAAGATTGGAAAAAGCTGGTTCAACCCGCTATAAATTATGCCGAATACGGTTTTGCAATTACAGAACCAGAAGCCAATCGTTTGAACAGCAATAAAATAGAGTTTATTAAAAACAATACTAAGAAAACTGTTTTAGTAAAAAAAGATACATCCATTGCTTGGAAAGCAGGCGATATTTTAAGACAAGAAGACCTTGCCGAAACCCTTGAACGCATCAGAGACAAAGGCAGAGACGGTTTTTACGAAGGCAAAACGGCTGACCTCATAGTGGCTGAAATGCAGCGTGGCAATGGTTTTGTCTCAAAAGCAGATTTGAAAAACTATGATGCCGCTTGGCGCAAACCGCTTGTCGGAAAATATCGCGGCTACGATATTATAACGATGCCGCCCCCTTCAAGCGGGGGCATTGCCCTCTTACAGTTGCTGGGCATTGTCGAAGACTACCCCCTCAGTAATTACGGTTTTCACAGCGCCGAAGCGATTCATTTGTTCGTCGAAGCTGAACGCCGTGTGTATGCTGACCGTGCGGAACACATGGGCGACGCCGATTTTTACCCCGTACCAGTGTCTGGTTTGATAGATAAAACCTACGTTATCAATCGTTTCAAGGACTATATGCCCAATCGAGCGACCCGCAGCGAGGACGTAAAAGCAGGCAATCCAAAGCCCGAAAAAGAGAATACAACCCACATGAGTATCGTCGATACTGAGGGGTCGGCTGTGAGTATCACAACAACATTGAATGACAATTACGGTTGCAGAACAGTCGTAGGCGGTGCAGGTTTTTTGTTAAATAACGAAATGGATGATTTCAGTGTCAAGCCAGGCGTACCCAATATGTACGGAGCAATTGGCGGCGAAGCCAATGCGATTGTTGCCAACAAACGCCCCCTCAGTAGTATGACCCCAACCATCGTTGCAAAAGATGGAAAGCTCTATATGGTTGTCGGTACACCAGGCGGTACAACCATCATAACCTCTGTTTTTCAAGTGATTACGAATGTCATTGACTTTGATATGTCAATGACCGAAGCGACTCAAGCCAAACGTTTTCACAGCCAATGGCAGCCCGATGTGGTAATGGTTGAGAAAGACGCACTCACCGATTTGACGGTGAAAAAGCTGAAAAGTTTGGGACACAACATCGTGTACCGTCCTTATATCGGTTTGATTGAAGCGATTTTAGTGCGTCCTGACGGTAAATTGGAAGGTGCAGCAGATAATCGCAGCGACGATGATGCAGAAGGATTTTGAAAAAAAATTAAACGACAGGACAATATTTTGAAAAACTTTCAATAATATTACGAAAATTTTGAAAAACACGTTTATTATGCAACTAACAACAAGAATGTATTGAAATTATGGCAAAGAAACCTAACCTTTCGTTTTGGCAAATCTGGAATATGAGTTTCGGATTTCTAGGTATTCAGTATGGCTTTGGTTTACAACAGGCAAATATGTCGCCCATTTATCGCTATTTGGGTGCCGATGAAGCCACTATTCCTGGGCTTTGGCTTGCAGGTCCTTTGACTGGACTTCTTCTGCAACCTATTATTGGCGCATTGTCTGACAAAAGTTGGTCTCCTCGGTGGGGACGGCGGAAACCCTATGTTTTCGTAGGCGCTATTGTTGGCAGTATTGCCATGATTCTCATGCCCAACTCGTCTTCTGTTCTGATGGCAGCGAGTTTGATGTGGTTATTAGATGCAGGTTTGAACTCCTCAATGGAGCCTTTTCGCGCTTTTGTAGGTGATATGCTCAATAAAGATCAACGACCAACGGGCTTTTCGGTGCAGTCGTTTATGGTCGGTTTTGGGCAGACATTGGCTAATTTGATGCCTTTTATATTGCCACTTATTGGCATTTCTATGGCGATGTCAGCCGATGAACAAACGCTCTCTCACGGCATTCCTAACTCGGTGCGTTATCCGTTTTATATCGGAGGAGCGTCTATTTTAGTCACTGTTTTTTGGACAATGTACACCACCAAAGAGTATCCACCAGAGAACGACGACTACAAAAAAGCACATGTTTTTACTGATGAACAAAAGAAAAACATTACTTTTTGGCATTTATCGTTAGCCATTGGCGGCGGTTTGATGGGTGGTTTATTTGCATCGCGTATGGGCGGTTTAACGGGCGGTTTGACTTGGGGTGCAAGTGTTTTTGCTGTGTTATATGTTATTTTGTGGGTACCTGTTTTCAAAGAAATCCTCGCATCACTCTCTGAAATGCCAAAAGTAATGCGGCAATTGTGGTGGGTGAAATTTTTTACATGGTATGGTCTGCCTTTGATGTGGCAATACCTGTCGTTGGCAGTTGCCAAATATGCTTTCAATGCAGCCAGTCCAGAAGCCAACAAATTGGGTTTTGAAGAGGGCACAAAATGGGGCGGCTTATGTTTTGCGATGTTCAGCATTACCTGCGCGGTCATTTCCGTCCTCATGCCGCGTATTGTAAAAATGATTGGCAGCAGCCGAGCGACTCATGCGGTCTTTTTATGTATCGGTGCAGTCGGTTTTTTCAGTACCCTGTTATCCAACGATAAATACATCTATTTGATGGGTATGTCCCTCATCGGTTTGGCGTGGGGTTCCATCATGTCTATGCCTTATTTAATGTTGGCAAATGCCGTTTCAGGTGAAAAAATGGGCGTTTATATGGGTATCTTCAATGGATTTATCTGCGTACCGCAATTTATCGGTATGTTGACTGTGCCGCTTTTCTATAAATCTGTTTTAGGTGATGACCCACGTAACGCGCTTGTTTTGGCGGGTGTTTGCATGGTTTTAGCAGCGGCTTCTTGCTTTTTGGTTACTGAAAATCAAGAAACAGCGCAAGCCACATAATTTTTTTTGTCATTCTGAACGCAGTGAAAGTATGACAAAAAAGAGGATAGAAAAATACTTTTTAAAACAAAAAACACGCCTTCAATACTGAGGGGGTGTTTTTTGTTTTTGAAAAACTACTTTTGCACAAAATTTATTATCAACTATACTTTATCAACTATTTTGAAAATTATCATAATCGGTGGCGGTGCAGCAGGTTTTTTCGCCGCTATTACTGCCGCAGAAGCCAATCCAAACGCTGACGTAACCATTTTAGAGCGCGGCAAAGACGTTTTACAAAAAGTTAAAGTCTCTGGCGGTGGGCGTTGTAACGTCACGCACGCTTGTTTTTTACCTAATGAATTGGTCAAAAATTATCCACGAGGAGAGAAGGCATTGTTAAGTCCATTTATGCGTTTTTCTGCGGAAGATACGATTGAATGGTTTCGACAACGCCGCGTTGAATTGAAGACCGAAGACGACGGACGGATGTTTCCAATTTCTAATAATTCTCAAACAATTATTGACTGTTTGGAAGGTGAAGCGGAGCGTTTAAACGTCAAAATACTGAGGGGGTATCGCGTCGAAGATTTAGAACAAGTTGATAATCAATGGCTTGTGAAAACCAATCGTCAAAGTTTTACGGCAGACAAAGTGATGGTGGCGGCGGGCAGTTCGACTGCTGTTTGGGAATTGTTGAAAAAACTTGGGCATATTATTATCGAGCCTGTGCCTTCACTTTTTACGTTCAATATCAAAGACAATCGCATTGACGGTTTGGCAGGTTTGAGTGTTCCCAATGCTTCGATTCAAGTGGAAGGTACAAAACTTAAAACATCTGGACCACTTTTGATAACTCATTGGGGCATGTCGGGTCCTGCCATTCTCAAACTATCGGCTTGGGGTGCAAGGCAATTGCATGACTTTGATTATCAATTTGTTATACGCATAAATTGGATTGGACAGTATAATGTTGAAGAATTGAAAAACGTTTTAACCGTTGATATTAAAACCAAATATCTAAAAAAACTGATTGTCAAGACCCCTCAGTATAACATAGCTTCAAGGCTGTGGTTACGCTTTTTGGAGGCAGCAAACATAACTGAAAACATGATTTGGGCAGATATTTCTAAAAAACAGATTCAAATTCTCGCGGAACAACTCGCACAAGGCAGTTACTCTGTCAAAGGAAAAAGCACTTTCAAAGAAGAATTTGTTACCGCAGGCGGCGTAAAACGCGATGAAGTCAACTTCAAAACCTTTGAAAGTAAGTTATTACCCAACCTCTTTTTTGCAGGTGAAATTTTAGATATTGATGCCATCACAGGCGGTTTTAACTTTCAAGCCGCTTGGACAGGCGGTTGGATTGCTGGGCAAACGATGGCGTTATAGCGTCTAAAGCGAACCGACGGCATAACCAATCACCAAACAGGCTGTACCTATAATAATGCGATCAAGCCATTTCAAACGTAGGCTTTTCTTCATGTATTTTTCAGCATTCGTCAGGTGTTCCAATGATTTATCCAAATTTTTATTGGCTTTATCAAGGTTTTCGGTAGCGGAGTTGAGTGTTGTGACACCTTTATCAGCCACTTTTTTTGCCTCAATGACAAAAGTTTCGCCAACGGCACTTGTTTTATCAGCATTTGCCAAAAGTAATTTATAATACGATTTACACGAATCAAGCGACGACTCATAGTGCCGAATGAGTGCAGCAACGATAGAATCTTGGTTGTCCGTTTCGATAAGGTCGCGTAGGTCTTCTAATTTTTTGTAATAAGTATAACGCCGATCATTGATGAGATAAACCAAATCTGCCTCGATTGTCAAAACTGAACCTTTTTTAAAAGCACGTGGGATTTCAGGGCTTTCGCTGAAAGCGGCTTCGATGCGATGCAGATGCTTTAAATTGACACCAATAAGTGTATCTTGCGCATTGATAGATTGACAGAAAATGATAAAAAAGCTAAAAAAAAGATAGTTTTTCATGATTTTTCAGGTTTTAATTAGATGTTTATTAAAGATAATTTTTCGTTTTTGACAAGTCATTTTTGGAATTGATAAGAAATAATTGATTTACCAGTCATCATTAAATTATTGACCTCTTGGTTCTCGGTCTAAATTCATTGCTCTCAGTTCTTTCAAAAGATTGAAACGGTTCTGTTGTGTATTTGCTAAACTCGACTTGGCGTTTGAAATAGCATCATTACTTTTTTTAATCATAATATCAAAACTGGATTTCATACGCTCGCGTTCAACCCTCAAATAATTGAGTTCAGTCGTAGCACGGTCTGCTGCCGAACTTAATTTTGTTAGTTCTGTTTTTACGAGGTCTATATTTTGACGAGCTGAGTCAATATTGGCTTTAGCTTCATTGATTTGTTTTTTGGCTTCGCCAATTTCTTCAAGTGCCTTTCTTAGACGTTCGTCAGACCTAAAAACCATAGTGCCGACCCATAGTAAAGAGCCAGCAATGAGTATTTTTGTCGCGATACTTGCTTTTTCGATCATCGTGTTTGGTTTTTAAAGGAATAAATTAATATTTTTATTTTTACGTATTTGACCACAATTATACTTTATTATTAAATAATCAACAAATAAATCAAGGTTTTTTTACAGTAATACCTAATTTTGTATTTTATCAAACAAGAAATATAATAAGATTATGCCTCGACTGCATTCGTCTAAAACCTTATGGGAACTGCCTTTAGCAGCAAAAAACATGACACGCATTAGCCGATATATGCGTTGGTTGCGCCGTCATTATCAATTAGATTTTAATAAATACGAAGAACTTTATCAATGGAGTGTCGAAAAACCTGCAGACTTTTGGCAGTCAATTTGGCAATATTTTAATGTCAAATCATACACGCCTTACAAGAAAGTCCTTTCTGACCATGAAATGCCTCATGCACGTTGGTTTGAAGGTGCTACGCTCAATTATGTCGAGCAAATTTTCAATGGCCGAACAGATTTTAGCCCAGCCATAAAGTTTTTATCCGAAGATACCCCCATCAGTACAATGAGCTGGGATGAATTGGAAAGGCAAGTGGTAAATATGGCTGCTTTTTTGAAAGAAAATGGTGTTGTAAAAGGCGACCGCATCGTGGGTTATTTGCCCAATATACCCGAAGCCGTAGTTGCTTTTTTAGCCGCAGCCAGCTTGGGGGCAATTTGGTCGAGTGCTTCTCCTGACTTTGGTACAGCTTCCGTAATTGACCGTTTTGCCCAAATTGAACCTAAAATTCTTTTCGCTGCCGATGGCTATCGTTACGGCGGAAAAGCCTTCAATCGTTTAGAAACAATTGAGGCAATTGCGCAACAACTACCCACTTTAAAAAAGGTCGTCATCATTCCTTTTTTGGATAAAAAATTTGAAAAATACCCTAAAACCGTTCCTTTTTCCTACGTACCGTGGCAAAATGCTTTAAATACGCAGGGTGATAAATTAACTTTTGAACCCGTTGATTTTGCACATCCTCTCTACATTTTATTCTCATCTGGCACAACGGGTATACCCAAAGCGATTGTGCATGGGCATGGTGGCATATTGTTGGAACATTCTAAATATTTGGCTTTTCACAATGACCTTAATGCGGGAGAAACCTTTTTTTGGTATTCTACAACGGGCTGGATGATGTGGAATTTTGCAGTTTCAAGTCTTTTGTTGGGTGGCACTTTGCTCATATATGATGGGTCTCCAGCTTATCCTACCTTGGATTTTTTATGGAAATTGGCAAGTGATGAAGCAGTTACTCACTTTGGCACAAGTGCACCTTATATCGTATCGTGCATGAAAGCGGGTTTTGATACAAAAGCAGAAAAAATCAAATTAAATTCGCTGCGTTCTATCGGTTCAACAGGTTCGCCACTGCCTGACGAGGCGTTTTCATACATATATGAACATATCAAAAAAGACGTTTGGTTGGCATCCATTTCAGGTGGAACAGATGTGTGTACAGCTTGGGTGGGCGGTAATATTTTGTTACCTGTTGTCGAAGGCGAAATTCAATGCCGTTGTTTAGGCTGCGCGATGGAAAGTTGGGATGAATTGGGCAATCCGATACTCAACGAAGTAGGGGAGATGGTGGTCACAAAGCCGATGCCTTCTATGCCCGTTTTCTTTTGGCATGATGAAAATTTTGAAAAATACAATGCTTCCTATTTTGAAATGTATCCCAATGGCTGGCGGCATGGTGATTGGTTAAAAATCACTGAACGTCAATCTCTTATCATCTATGGACGCAGCGATGCAACGCTCAATCGGCAAGGCGTACGCATCGGAACGGCTGAAATCTATCGTGTTTTAGATGCCATTTCTGAATTAAAAGATAGCTTAATCGTCAATTTAGAATTGAAAGGTGGCGAGCATTATATGCCGCTTTTTGTCGTGTGTACTGATGGGGGCGTTTTAGACGACAATTTAAAATCTAAGATTAAAAAATCTTTGTGTGAAGCCTATTCACCGCGCCATGTGCCAGATGATATAATCGCAGTTTCAGATATTCCTTATACAATTTCGGGTAAAAAGTTAGAAGCACCCGTCAAAAAGATATTGATGGGTGTACCTCTCACTAAAGCGGCTAATTTAGGCAGTGTTCGTAACCCAAAAGCATTGGATTACTTTGTCGAATTTGCTTCAAAAATAGCATCAAGCCATTGAATCATTAACAAAATCGAGCTTATTCATGAGCCACAATAAATAGATAAATGAGATAACTAAAATGATAATAAGACCAAAAATAGGCAATAAGCCAACAAACACTACACCCCACAATGAGGTTTTGGCTGATTGAAAAATAGCATTGTTGTTTTCATTGATATGCTCTTGATAATATTGGACAAAATCGCCGAGATTATCCTGAAAAGCGATAAAGTTGGGCTTTAAGTCCATGAAAAAATACTTGCCAGACTCTTTTACCCCTGTTTTTTTAATGGCTATAAAATTGTCAACATTTTTAAAATAAGTCATACGACTGGCAATCATTCGCAGAAAAAAAGTGTCGTCTTGAATATTGAGGGAAGAACTCATGCGTAACTTACTGATATAGTGGTCTATATCCCCGTTTACCAGCTGCCATTTAGCATAGATACTATCCACTTGACGGTTATCTGCCGTTTCAAGGGCTTCAAAAAGCCTTATAAAGTTTTGGTTGGAAGCAGAAGTCCATTTTTGGAATGTGTAGAAATTGCTACTTTCAATTTCTACAAGTTGATTGTACTTTTCATTCGATGAATGAAGGAGATAAGCACAGCCTAAAATGGCAGCTATTTGGAAAAAAATGCAAATAATGATAAAATTATTTGTCGAGCTTTTTCCTTGTTTTTCGGTTGTGATTGAGTTCATAATAGTTAAAAATTCTTTTCAAATGATGTTTGATATGTTGATGTGATTTGTGAACCTTTGATAACAGAATAACAGTAAAAGGGAATTTATTCTTGTCTATTTCAACGAGCAAAGATATATCAACATCTTTCATTTGACTACGATTTTCATTAAAATATTAATCCAAGTATAATACTTTTTTTTTACAACTGAATACAATCATTGAAATAATAATATTCCTAAAATATTCCATAAAAAAA
>JAYSQG010000096.1:0-19499 GCA_043721685.1 Saprospiraceae bacterium
TACCTATGCCACTAACAAAATATCAACGATGCAGACCGTTGATGCCGCTTTCAGACGTGAAACAACGCCCATAAACGTCAAAAATGACAAACAAGGCTTTGGTTTCTTCGGCTTCGGTATGCCGCTTTACAAACAAGTGTTGCGCATGAACGTAACAACAAATGCCAATCTCGGACAAGGTATCGCTCTTGTGAATGGTACTGAAAATGTTACAAATCGTACAGGTGTCAGCCTTGGCTTGCGCCTTAGTGTGAATATCAAGGATTCTTTCGACGTTAACTTCAACGGACGAATTCAAAGCAATAAGACGACTTATTCCTTGAATACGAACCAAAATCAGCAGTATTACAACTATACTTACGATGTGGAAGCCAATTATCGTCTGCCTTTTGGTATGCGTTTGAGTACCGATTTTGATTATACTATCATCACAGGGCAAACCTTCGGGACAACTCAAGGTATTCCGATTTGGGGTGCATCGGTGTCAAAATATATGTTTAAACAAAACAAAGGGGAGTTGAAATTCGCCATTTTCGACATCTTAAACCGCAACACAGGCATCAATCGTTCGGCAGATGTGAACTATATTTTGAATGAGGTGACAAGTTCATTAGGTCGTTATGCGATGTTGACGTTTACGTATAATTTGAATCCGATGATGGGTGGCAGTGGTGGTCGTAGCGGTGGCAATCGAATGATGTATATGCAGCGGAATTAATACCCCTCAGTAGCGTCAGTAGCGACAGTAGCGTCAACTTGCAGTTGGCGAAAAACAAAAAGACAAAAGGCAAAGCGCGGATTACCGTTCTTTGCCTTTTGTCTTTTTAAGCCTCTCTTTTGTCGTTGGATTTATATGAAATTCTGCTTCAAATCTGTCAATAAATGCTTGAAAACTGTCATCTTCATTGTGTTTTTTATAGACAATGTCGAAATGGAGTTTTTCGAAAATCTCAAAGGCATGTTTTTCCTCGTATTTTCTTTTGGCTTTCGATGATAAATCCGTCCGTCCTCTTAATTCTTTTTTTGGGTCGGTATTTAATTTGGGGTCTTTATCGTAACGGCCCGTAATACCATAAATCTTGTTGAAAGTATCAATATCCGCTAAAATCAAAGCTTCCAATTCCATGACAGCAAGGAAAAATATACTGCGTATGGAGATACCTTTTTGAATTTCTTTAAACCATTGATTGCGTTCACCCCGTTTTCTATGTTCATCGAGATCGAGCATACACAAAAGGGCATCCAATTGTTGTTTTTGAATTTCAGTCGGCATTGAGCGAATAATTTTGGAAAAAGCAGGAACACCTTTACTGAACGAATTGAACAAAGGAACGAGCTCAATTTTGCCTTCATACTGAGGGGTCAAAAAAGCTTTAAATGCACAAGCATCGTTCCTAAAGTTTTCACCAATTATGCCGATTCGTATCATAAGAATTCTGGGTTTTCTTCTTGCATAAATCCTGACATCATCCAATAATCGCTTAAAAAGCCGACGTTTTTCATGTATTCCGTAGCATACCCTTTTTCTTCCTCCGATAAATGATACATTTTTGTTCCTTCTTTGCCTTCATGTCTTGCAACAATAATATTATCCAATTCATCTTCTCCCAAACTATTTAAAACTTGTGGTGAATGTGTAGAAATGATGATTTGATTATGTGCACTTTTAGACATTAAGAAGTTCATCAATAATGATAATTGATGTGGATGTACGCCGAGTTCAGGTTCTTCTATTAAAATAATTTCGTTTTTTGTTGCGTAAGTGACACTGCCTATTAGATAAAACAAGCGTTTTGTACCGTCGGATAGTTGTGTCCAGTTGACCCACTCGTTGTTAACGTTGAATTGGAAATCTATGCCTTGTATTAGTATAGCTGTAAAGGCATCATCATATTCATCTAAATTAGATTGACGAGTCAGAGTCCAATCTATTTTAATGTTTTTTATTGGCGAGAATTGTTTAAGGTTTTGACATAAAGCATCTATCGAAAACCATTTTTCATGTTGTATTTGGTTGGTTATATTGTTTGTATCTTTTTGGTCTGATTTATTCTTATAGCTGATTTGAAAAATTGTATTCAAAAAAGTATTAGTACCACTTTGAATATCCAAATTAGAATTCCAAAAATAACTATCTTCATCTGCTGAAAAAAACAATTCTATTGCAAGTTTATCTTTTAGTATTAGACTTAAAGGATTTTCGAATCTAAGAAATAATGTTTTAGTAAAATTTGAACCTAAATTTTCAGGATTAGATTTTTGAATATTTATCATTTTTTTATCTTCATCAAAAAAATAAATAAAAGAGCCTATATGGTTGCCTTTTAAAATCGTCTTAGTTGACGAATAAGCGAAATTTTTTATATTATTTCGAACTACTCTATCTCCTTTTAGCTCTATGGTGAATAATTCATCACTAATTTTAGTTTCAAATTTATTTGTCACACTAAATAATAGAGCATATTCATCATTATAAGCCGCATCCAAAAACTCCAAAAAATTAGTTTTCCCACTCCCATTTGCGCCAATAAGAATATTCAGACCTTTATTCAAAGTCACAGACACGTCACGGATACTTTTGTAACCTTTCAAATGCAACGATGTGATGTATGCCGATTGTTCTTGTTCCATTTTCCTATTCTTTTTGATTTTCTAATGATTTAATACAGAAGTAAATCGCTCTATTTTTGAAGTTCTGCAACTTCAACTTAGAGTTTTACAACTTCAACTTAGAGTTCTGCAACTTCAACTTAGAGTTCTGCAACTTCAACTTAGGATTCTGCAACTCCAACTTAGGGTTCTATAACTTTAACTTAGAGTTCTGCAACTTTAACTTAGAGTTCTGTAACTTCAACTTAGAGTTCTGCAACTTCAAACTTAGAGTTCTGGAAGTTGTAAAATATTCAGATTTTAAGGTTATGACCCACATATTTTTTACTCGAAACTTTATAAACAAAAGTAATTATTTTGATGAAAAAATTAGGCGTTTTTCAAAATTTCCTAATGCTGAGCTCAACACTATTTCAACAACCCCTCAGTATTATGATGCGCTTTATACCGTCCTTTTCCAAACCGAGTACCGTTAAACTCCGCCGTTTTTCTTAAAATCAACTGTTCCTCTTTGGGTAAATGCGTAAACCCCCGACATTTTTCAGAACAACAAGACTCAAATGAGGCTTCACAATTCGGACATTGGATAAAAAGCAAATGACATGCATCGTTTGCACAGTTTTTATGGGCATCACAAGGCGTACCGCATTGATGACACGTCGCTACAATATCTTCTGAAATACGCTCGCCCAAACGTTCATCAAAAACGAAGTTAACACCGATGAATTTATTGGGCAAATTCTTTTCACGTGCTTGTCGCGCATACTGAATGATGCCGCCGTCGAGTTGAAAAACGTTTTTAAAACCTTTGTGTTTGAACCATGCACTCGCCTTTTCGCAACGGATGCCACCTGTGCAATACATGACGAGGTTTTTGCCTTCGTTGCCTTTGAGCATATCTTCAACTAAGTCCAATTCCTCTCTGAAAGTCTCTACTTCGGGCAAAATTGCCCCTTTAAAATAGCCGACTTCCGATTCGTAATGATTCCGCATATCCACCAAAATCGTATCAGGGTCGTCGGTCAAGCGGTTAAATTCTTCGGCGTTGAGGTGAACACCTGTGTCCGCAGGATCAAAAGAGGAATCGTCCAAACCATCGGCTACAATCTTAGGACGGACTTTGATGATAAGTTTATAAAACGATTTGCCATCGTCGTCAACGGCATAATTCAAGCGGATACCGTTCAAAAAAGGAATCGCATAAAGCGTTTTTTTAAATAAATCAGCTTGTGCGGTTGGAATCGAAATCTGTGCATTGACCCCCTCAGTAGCGACATAAATTCTGCCTTTCGTACCGATTTTGTCGAGCGTCAAATACAGCTCATTGCGGAAAGTTTGCGGGTCAGCGATGTGGTGATACTTGTAAAATGAAATGGTGGTACGGGGTTCCGTACTTTCGAGAAGTTGTTTTTTCAATACTTCTCTGTCCACCCGATTGTGCAGGCTTGCTTTTTTCATATTTGTTAAACTACGCCGTTTGCAGGACAGCTGTTTGTAGCCAGCAAATTGTATTTGCTGACCAAAGTGAGGTGCAAAATTAAGGAGAAATGTCAAAAATTATAGTTTTTTACTGAGGGGGTGACAATTATTAAAAGAAGAAAGGTAAATGAGCTTCAAAGTTTTCTAAAGATGAATTAAGTAAATGAGTATTCTATGAAAAAATGACTTATTTTTACCGCTTAAAATCTCTTTTTTATGAAAATTCGCAGTATTGGTATTAAAAATTTTAAGTCTATCCGACAACTTGATGATTTCGAGTTGAGAGACATTAATGTATTGATTGGGTCGAATGGAGCAGGAAAATCGAATTTTATTTCTTTTTTTAAATTTTTAAATCAAGTTGTTAATCAATCGCTCGAAAACTATACCGCTAAAAAAGGGGGGGCAGATACATTTTTGTATTTTGGGAAAAAAACATCTTCGTATTTAGGACTTAAAGTAATTTTTGAAAATAATGAGGGATTATTAAATTACTATTATCTAATATTAGAAGCGAATGATAATGAAACGTTCATTATTAAACAAGAGACAGCAAATTTTAGAGCCTCTACGAATGAATGGCATATAGATGAAAAATTAATCAAAGGTATTTATGAAAGTAATATTGGGAATACGCAATTAGGCATTGCTTCTTGGATAAATATCTATCTTAGATCTATTAAAATTCATCATTTCCACGACACAAGTGACACAGCTGAAGTTAAAGGGTTTTCAGATATAGAAGACAATCGTTCATTCCGAGAAGATGCTTCAAATTTAGCAGCATTTTTATACACCCTAAGCTTAAATCACCCACAGCACTTTAATAGAATTGA
Organism: Saprospiraceae bacterium; assembly: GCA_043721685.1. GTDB lineage: Bacteria > Bacteroidota > Bacteroidia > Chitinophagales > Saprospiraceae > JAAFJT01. The sequence goes on from JAYSQG010000096.1 coordinate 4,926, forward strand.
GAAAACGGTCAGACGCATTGCTCCTTTTTTTGACCGCTTTGACCTTCGGGAATCACAAATTCTAAAAGGAAAAATCCGTTTAGAATGGAAAGAAAAAGGTTCAGATAAGCCTTTTAATGCGCATCATTTGTCAGATGGTACTTTACGTATGATTTGTTTAACAACTCTTTTGTTACAACCACAATTGCCTCGTGCGATTATTATTGATGAACCAGAGCTGGGCTTACATCCTTCTGCACTCAATATTTTGAGTGGCTTAATTCGCAGCGCATCACAAAATTCACAAATAATTATTTCTACGCAATCCACATCTTTTATCAATCAATTTCAACCTGAAGACATTGTTGTTGTTGAACGCCAAGACAATCAATCAACCTTCAAACGGCTAAATGCAGAAGCCTTAGAAGATTGGCTTGAAGACTATACTTTAGGTGAAATTTGGGAAAAAAATATCATTGGCGGCAGACCATAAAATGTTATGAATCAAGTTATTGTATTAGTAGAAGGCGCAACAGAAGAGGCTTTCGTCAAAGAGGTTTTACGCCCATATCTCCAACATCATACCGTTTGGATAACACCTACTATAATCAATACAAAAATTGTCAAAGACGGAAAAAACTTTAAAGGAGGTTCAGTCTATTTCGGAAAGGTTCATCGCGATTTGCAACGGCTTTTGAAAGATAATTCTATTCATGTAACGACTTTTTTTGATTTTTATCGCCTTGGAACCGACTTTCCGAGACAGATTGAAATGCCTACAACGGGTCACGTTTACGACCGTATTACTTTTTTGGAAAAGGCATTCGAACAAGCTATTAACAATAATCGTTTCAAAGCCTATATCCAACCTTATGAATTTGAAGCACTACTTTTTGCGGATTTGACTGGATTTGAAAACAATTTTGCTGATGAGTCTGCTTTTATCGAAGGTATTAACCAAATTATTCGAGCCTTTCCAAATCCCGAAGAAATCAATGAAGGGCTTACGACTGCACCTTCAAAAAGGATTGAAACCCTTAAACCTAACTTTGAAAAAATCTTTCATGGCAATATGATTGCCTTGGAAAATGGTATTGAAGTGCTACTTCTTAAATGTCCTCATTTCGCTGCATGGGTTGAATGGCTTAAAAATTTATCCAAATCTTGAATTTTATTAGGAGGGCTATTTTTGACCCAAATACGTTTTCTTAAACTGCAAAGGATTCCCCCCCGTCACTTTTTTAAAAACCCTATTGAAATAAGACAGACTTTCGAAGCCACAAGCGAAGCACACTTCTGTAACCGTATTGTCCAAAAGCAACCTGTTTTTAGCTTGATTGATGCGGTATTGATTGACAAATTCTGTAAAAGTCATTAAAGTCATTTTTTTAAAATAACGACAAAAAGCGGCATGTGTTAAATACGTCAGTTGCGCCATTTTCTGAATATCCATTTTTTCATGATAATGTTCTTCGATATAGGCATAAACCACTTTTAGGCGTTGTTGCTCTTTCAAATTGTAATGTTGACCCACTGGATTGGCATGTAAAGTCTCTTGTTCGACACTTTTTGACATAGATTGCAGCAATTGCAAAATGGCTATAAACTGTTCAAAATGAGGTAGTTGGAATATGTTTTTTAATGCCGCCCCTAATTCTGTTTTTGAATTGCCATAAAAACAAACCCCTTTCCGAGCTGCGTCAAACAAATCTTTTATGTCAGACAATTCAGGCATTTGAGTAAAAGCGCGTTCTAAAAAATCCTCTTTGATGTGTAAAACATACTTTTTATAAGGCGTTTTGATGCCATAATCAAAATTGAGATGTGGAATAAAAGGACCTATCAAAACCAAATCACTGCCTTCAAATCGGGATATATGCTCGCCAACATGACGTGTGCCGTCAGCCCCTTCGATATACACAATTTCGTATTCGGGATGATAATGCCAGTAAAAAAAGTCATTTAACTGAGGGGTCAATAACCGAAATGAACTGCCTGCATCGGGCGTAAAGTTTTCAAAAATAAGTTTCATTGTTTCTTTTTTTTTGTCATTCTGAACGCAGTGAAAGAATCTAAATGATCTTACTTACAGATTCTTTCACTGCGTTCAGAATGATAAAAATAATTAGAAGGAAGGAATTTGTTTTACTAAAATGTATTATTAAGCCTTAAAAATAAATAAAAAGTCATTATAGTTCAAATTTTGGCAATTATTGTTGTAACATTTCCCTTTATCGCTGCCTTACCTTTGTGTCATTCAATAACCGAAAATACCCGCTTTTACGGAGGGGGTCATTAAAAAAAAATAAAAAAAATGGAAATGACAATGACACCAACAATGACACCAACAATGACACCAACGATGATGCCCAATAAAAACCACACCGACATCCCTGGCAATCCTTCGACTGCCACAAGCAGCAAAGTGAGGTTGCGGACAAGTCTTACTGATCCGAAGGATTCCTTTGGGAAGGAGGCTCCTTTGCGCGTTTTGAACGAAGCCGATTGGCAATTTTGGCTTGAAAACGGTTATGTGGTTATCAAAAATGCGGTGTCCCGTGAGCAAGCCTTAGAAACTGCCGCTTTTTTATGGGCATTTGAAGAGAAAGACCCCAATGACCCTGAAACATGGTACACACCGGCACGTGCCGAAATGAAAATGAAAGAATTGACCAATACAGGCATGGTTGAGATTTATAACAATCAGCATTTGTGGAATAACCGCCAAATGAAGCGTGTTTATGACGCTTTTGTAGATATTTGGGGTACTGAAAAGCTCTGGGTGACGATTGACCGCGCGAATTTGAATTTCCCATTGCGTCCCGGTTTTGAATACAAAGGTTTTATCCATTGGGACTATGACCCCGAAACGAAACCGCAAAACGTACAAGGTGTGTTGGCTTTGGCTGACCAAATGGACGAAAATATGGGTGGTTTTCAATGTATTCCTGAACTCTTCCGCACTTACGACACATGGAAATTGACACAACCAGAAAATCGCAACCGTTTTCAACCCGATACTACCGCTTTTGAAGGTCAATTTGTAAAAGTGAAGATGGAAGCGGGTGATTTGTTGATTTTCAACAGCAGCCAGCCGCACGGCATTCGCCCGAACAATTCTTCTGATAAAGTGCGTATTGCGCAATATATTTCAATGATGCCCGCCGAAGAAGACAACGCCGCTTTGCGTGATTGGCGCGTCAATTCATGGAAAAACCGCATTGCACCCGAAGGTTATGCCTTCCCGGGCGACCCACGCAATTGGGAACAAACGAAATACGATACGGCGGTGTTGAATGATTTGGGAAAGAAACTATTAGGACTTGAAAACTGGTGAATGTAAAATATCCATTAACGAATGTAAAATGTAAAAGTAAGCGACCTACTTTTACATTTTACATTCGTTAATGGATATTCGATATTTGAAAAATAACAAAATATGCAACTTTATACAAATCTCAACAACGGCATAAAAATGCCCCTTTTAGGTCTCGGTGTCTACGATATGTACAAAAAAGAAGCCGAACAAGCCGTTTTATGGGCTTTGGAAACAGGTTATCGCTTGATTGATACGGCAGCGATGTACTTGAATGAAACTGAAATTGGCAATGCTGTTCGTCAAAGTAATATTGATAGAAAGGAGATTTTCATTACCACCAAAGTACACGACAACGACCACGGTTTTGATAAAACATTAAAAGCTTTTGAGGTCAGTTTGAAAAAACTGAAGGGTGATTATATTGACCTTTATTTGGTTCACTGGCCCTTAAAAGCGACGCGTAAAGAGACTTGGAAGGCTTTGGAACGGCTTTATACTGAGGGGTCGGTTCGAGCGATTGGCGTTGCCAATTATTTACTGCCTTTTTTAAATGAATTAGAAACGTATGCGAACATCGTTCCTACGGTCAATCAAGTCGAATTCAGTCCGTATTTGTATCTTAAAGACTTGAAAACATATTGTGATGAGCGAAAAATCCAGTTGCAAGCCTATACACCTTTGGTGCGTGGACAGAAAATGAATGACCCTAAATTGGTCGCTGTTTCTGAAAAATATGGCAAAACATCGGCTCAAATCATCCTCCGTTGGGCATTGCAACATGGCGTTTCGACGATTCCAAAATCAGCTAATTTGAAGCGGATTCAAGAGAATTTTGATGTTTTTGACTTTAATATTAATTCTGTTGATATGGATTTGATAGATGGTTTTAATGAAAATTTGAGGGTTGTGGAAGACCCGATGGATTGGTGGTAGAGAACTACAACCCCATCCGCTCATACAACCATTTTAACTTAGCTGTATAATGTTTTTCAGGCAAAGCATGACCACTTTGAGGATACAATTTGAAAGATTTATCCGTCGAAGACAAATTGTTATAGGCTGCGAAATTGATAGCACCGGGACATGTGTCGTCGAACAAACCCACACCCATAAAAACAGGGCAAGTTACTGAGGGGGCTAAATTTTTGATGTCAATATAGTCCAAAGTCTTCAAAATCGTGTCCATTTTGCGGAAATGCGTAATAGAATACAACTTAAACTCATCGGAAGGCCAGCGAGCGATATTGAAATAATTTCTAAAATCACTTAAAAAAGGCACATCAGAGAGGCAGTATTTGATACGGTTATCGAGGGCGGCTGTTGCAATACTCAACGCACCGCCTTGACTGCCACCTTCGACGACAAGCCGTGTGGCATCCACTTCTTCTCGGCTTGCTAAAAAGTCAACAGCACGGATGCAATCCATGTATGCACCCCGATAAATGTACTTTTCAGGCTCGTTGATACCCGTCAATAAGTAACCAGGGAAGCCAGGATTGACATCGTCGCGGCTATTGCCATGACCTCTAATGTTTAAGAAAAATTGTGCAAATTGTGGATTGTCAATATCAAAAGGCATCATAACCGACGAGTAGCCTTGAACATGTAGTATGGCGGGCAGATTCTTTTTGCCTTTCGGTACAGTGTAGTAGCCCCGCACCCGTACATTGCCCAAGGAGCGCATTTCAACTTCAAAAACATCGGTTTTTTTAGTTGCATACTGAGGGGTCGGTGTGAGTTTAAAGTTAGGTGCAACAGAGTCAAGTTGCTCCCGTGCTTCGAGCCAATATTTTTTGAAATCTTCGGGTGGCGTTGGTGCTGAAATCGCTTTGGTGGGTTCGTAGGCGAAGCCACATTTCTGCGTCAGTTTATTGCCTTTATTGTCTTCAAAAACGCAGTAAGCGATATAAAAACCAACTTCGTTGATGTCAAATTCCATTGTTGGAATACTGACCGTTTGACCTTTTTTAACATTCACTCTTTCAGATTGCGTGTCCACGACTTCGCCCGTAAAACGTTTAATATCAATGGTTAAAGTGCCGCTAAGGCTTTCATCCGCATCATTTTTGAGTTTGATATTTATGCCGACAGGCTTCTCAGCATCAAAAGCATTGGATGGCTCATTGTTTTCAATTTTAATATCAAAACGCTGCTGCCAAGTCATGGGTTCAAGCTGATATTCACCTTCAAACATGCCACCGCCACCACCTGAATCGTGCACACGAACAGCAATAGTGTTCGGTTTTTTCCAGTTTATGAGGTTTTTAGGGATAAAATAGACGCGATCAACGTCCCAAGCGGTTTCTGCATTTGGCGGCATTTTGCCTGTTGCACCGATTTTCACGCCATTAAAAAACGTCTCGTCGGCATCATCAATTTTACCCAAACGCAAGACCAAAGAACCTTTTCGCCGCACCGCTCTTCGCATCGCCCGAGAATCCAAAATAATTGTTTTGCGATACCAACCAAAGCCGTCGTAACCCGCTTCTATGGCTTCCCAAGGCTTACCGACCTCAATGGGCTGCCAATTTTGGTCGTTATACTGAGGGGTCGCCCAAGTGCTGTCGTCGCCTGTTTGGAATTTCCAATTACCTGTTGTGATGTCAATAGGTTGTGCTTCAATTTTTGCAAAGCCCAAAAATGAATAGATAAAGTTGAGAATAGCTGTGAACATCAATGTTTTGAATTTCATTGTTTTACAAAATTTTGAAGCGAAGCTAAAAAGAAGTTTGTTTTTTGAGAAATTAAAGCCAAAAGTCGTCTAAAATGGCTGAAAATATTTAAATATAAAAATAACATAGGTGTTTTATAATATTGCCACTTTTTAAACTATTATCGCTGTTATATGCAACAGCGTTATTTACATGTTCAATAGTTAGTGCCCAAAGTGGCTCTGACTTATTTTCCCCAGACAATGGTAATGGACTTTCGGGATTATCATCTGAAATGCGTACAAAATTATCGAAGATTGAAAGAGACCCTGCGACTAAATTTGCTGCTTATTTCAAAGTGGGCAAAATTTCAAAGTTGCAAAAACAGGGTAAACTTAAATTCTCTCTGCCTAATGTGAATGGACAACTAACGGCAGCTGCCAGAAATGTTGAAGCCTTTTCCGATAACAACTATCTTTGGGAGGGCGTTATCGAAAATGGGCAAGGTAATATTACAATTCGGTGCGAGGAAGGAAAAACCTTTGGTTTTATTCATTACTTGAATGAAAGGACTGAAACCAATGAATTATATTCACTTTATGGTTTAACGAACGATTTAAGTCTTATGATACAAACATCCAGGCATGGCTCATGTGGTGTTATACATAATGAAAGTAGGCATAGTGTGTCTGAAAATAATAGGGCTATCAATATTGAAAATCGAAGCGTTGTCAGTTGCACAATTAGCGGCATACGCGCATTGGTTTTGACAACATCGAATGCGAGAAATGCTGTTTCTAATATCAATCAATGCGCCCAAATGGGGATAGACCAGTTTAATGCTGCCTTAGCAAATACAGGTATTTCTAATTGGCAAACTAAACTCATATTGGCGGGTGTTGCAAATGTGGAAAGTTACTTCAATTTCACTTCAGTAAATAATTTTGAAACAGATATAAAAGCGATTAGGGATAATATGAATGTACAAAACGCACGAGTTGCTGCAAACGCAGATATTGTTGTGGTTTTAACAAATGAAAATTATTCAGACTTTGCAGGATGGGCATTAGATAGAGATGCCAATTTTCAAAATGCTTATTGTGGTGTTGAGGTCGGGACAATTAATTCCAGCGATTTTACCTTTACACATGAAGTTGGTCATTTACTGGGTGGTATGCACGATAGTGATAACGCAACAACTAATTTTGCTGGAGACCCACTTGTGGCTTATTCCCATGCCTTTGCCTTCAAAAGGCATGGGTTCACAAATAGATTGCAATATGCGACCGTTATGAATGCAGGAGAGGATAATCCACGTTGGAAACTTAATCAATTTTCTGACCCCAATGTGACATATTCTGGTTATGCAACGGGAAGGACAAATAGGAATCATGTCGCTCGTCGAATTGTTGAAACAACATCCCGTATTGGTAATTATATGCCTGAGCCAGCCATTACCGTTTATATCAACGGTCCGAGTGTAATTAATGATTTTGGTGACTTTAGTTTTGATGCGGTCACTTCATGTGGCGAAGACCCTTATACGTGGTATTGGGAAGCCAGTACAGATGGTTTCAATTATCAGACAGTTTTAGGTTCTGATGACATTTTCAATTATTACTACTATGGTCAAACTAAATGGTATTGGTTAAAAGTTACGGTGGTTGATAATTTGGGACGTTCAAGTACAGCGTTTAAACACCTAATTTATCGAGAAGATACAGGTCTCTATTCAATAAGTAGCGGTGAAAATAGCCGTCATTCTTCTGTTGTGAATCATCTGAGTACAAATAATGAAGAAAATCAATTTCTAAATGTAAATACATATCCCAATCCAGCGCAAAATATATTAATAACAGATTTTGAAATTAATAATCAAGGACCTATTACTTTTAGATTGCTTGATGTACAAGGTCGTGAAATAATCAGTGATACAGATGAAAACTTGATGAAAGGCAGAAGGTTGAGAGAAATGGATATAAGTAAAATACTAACAGGCATTTATATTTTAAAAATTACTTCTGGTCAGAACACCGTATTTCAGAAAGTGGTAATTCAAAAATAAATTACTTATCAGCCGTTTATCCTTTGGGATAGACGGCTTAACACGATTCAACATGAAATACATTAAAATATTAAGCCTACTTTTTATTACAACTTGTTTTTTTCATTGTAAAAAAGAAAAAAAAATTGGGTTTGGCTACTTTAATTCCTTTAATTCCTTTAAATCAACAATTAATGGTACGCTGAATGGGAGTAATTGGAAAAAGAATAATTGGACTTTATTGGGTGTTTTTAAAGATATTAATCCGAGCGTTTATTCAAATTTAGCGGATTCTTCAACAAGTTTACAGTGCCTTATAAATGAAGATAGATTTACATTAACCATAGCACAATTTAATGAACAAAATGAATTTAGAGAAAGCCTATTTATCATGGGGGTTTCAAAGAAAAAAGGGCGTTTTGGCGTAATTGACCGCATTTTTCCAAATTGTGATATCAAAGATTCCGTAAGTATTCGTTTTTCAACATTACAAGCCGATGGCGATGTCGGGAAAGACTTTTATGACAAAGTTGATACAAAAAATGCGAATTATGTTGAAATAACAAGTTTTACGTCTAATCAAGTTAAAGGTACGATTGATACGAAATTTATAATGACAAGGAGACGAGATGTTTTAGGTGCGGTATATCCCGATACTTTACATTTGAAAGGCACTTTTGATATAAAGAAGTAAATTTTTACTGTAAGAATAACAAAAGCCGACCCCTCAGTAAAAGGTCGGCTTTTATGCTTTATCACTATTTTTATTTCACGACTTGACCATTCCAACTCGAAATACCGCCCGACATATTATAAACGTCCGTAAAACCCATATTCACCAGCGTTTTACAAGCTGTCGCACTCCGTGCACCGCTTCGGCAGTAGACAAAAATAGGTTTCTGTTTGTTGAATTTTGCAGTTTTGGTGACCACCTCGTTGTTCATCACATTGGCATTGATGGCTTTTGGTAGATGTCCTGACCTAAATTCGTCCACGGTTCGGACATCTAAAATGACCCCCTCAGTATGTTGCGTTATTTTTTGACCAAAATCATTGGCGTTTAAGTTTGTGTATGCTGCTGATGTGCCGCCACCGAAGAGGCTTTTTAAGAAATCTAACATAGAGAATGATGAGTTATGAATGATAAATGATGAATTAAATCCTTGTTATTCAATGAGTTGTGACCATAAACTCACGAAGTTTTTGTTCTATCTGTACCGCCGATAGAACACCTGATTGCCGCCATTTTGATTCGCCATTTTGGAAAATAATCATCGTTGGCACAGAGCGAATTTGCAATTGCTCCGAAATTGATGGATTTGCGTCCACGTCAATTTTAACGATTTTAGCGTCGTCGCCAATTTTGTTTTTGACTTCTTTCAATATCGGTGCGAGCATTTTGCACGGACCGCACCATTCTGCGGAAAAGTCAACGAGAACGGGTTTTTCTGATTTGATGAGTTCATTGAATGAAACTGCCATGATTTTTATTGTTTTTATTTTATTTCTTCAAAAGTTGTTTCTTCTGTCCTTGAAAAAGGTCTTTGGCGTGTGTTAACACCGCAATTACCACCTACGCAACCCATGTTAAATATCGCTTGCGCGGCAAACAAGCCGCCGAGCAACATAAACATGGTTTCGTGACTTCTCGCACTTTCAACGATGAGCCAAACGCCCATACCTAAGCGCAAAAAGCGCATAAAAGTCCATTTCTGTAAGATGAGTTCTATCATGTCATTATTTATTTAAGCACAAATGCATGAACATTCATTCATTTAAAAAAGTTCAAAGAAAAGTATTTTTCTTTTTGTAGAGAAATACTCTTCCTTTCAATGAAAATTAGTGCGTTTATGTACTAACGACGGCGAGGTTCAAAACCTCGCCGTCGTTTAGAACGAAAAAACAAGGATGTTAAGCGGCGACTTTTTCAATATTAGCCGATGTATGTTTCGCAACAAGGCGTTTTTCGACAACCCATTCGTATTTTTCATTGATGATTTGACTGTTTTTATCAATCATCGCTTTATCTAAAACTTCGTCGCCTAATGTCCAAAAAATCAACTCCAATTCAGCCAAACGTTCATAGAGTATTTGTTTTTCAGCGGCATCCAATTTGCTCAACCAACTTGTAGAAGCGAGAGGAGGTGAATTCGATAAATGTGTTAAGTCCAACGGTTCTTCATGTTCTTTTTCTAACCATGCTTGATGTTGCAAGACAGAGCGAATCCGTTTACTTTCTGACAGTTTGGGTCTGTTTTGGTATGTCATTTTTACTTTTGTTTTATATTTTAAAAATGCAGTGAATCATGCTTTTTGAAGAAGCACAGTGCAAATATATAAAACAAAAAGTTTTTTATGAAACATTTTTAAAACAAAACAACAAAAATTGTTTTAAAAACAAATCATTTGCTTTTACTAAACTGCTCGACTTCACGCCAAACCCGAAACGTGTTTTTGTAGCAAATTTTCTCAATATCCCCCTCAGTATAACCGCGTTGTAGCAGTATCGCTATCAAATTTGGATACATGGACACGTCTTTTATGCCATTTGGAAACGTATCGCCCGCACCGTCAAAATCAGAACCGAAACCAATATGGTCAATGCCGACCAATTTTTTGATGTGGTCAATATGGTCAGCCAAACGATTAAGGGTTGAAAAATGAGTTGGATGTGTTTTATCATATTCGGCACCAAAAGCCTTGTAAAGTGGGTCTTTTTGTGTCGTATTGTTCTTCAAAAGCCATTCACTTTTGTCTTGACGTTCTTGCATAAAGGCTTTTGCAGCCGTCGAATCGAGGAAAAGCGAAGAGAAATTGAGGTGTATCACACCGCCTTTTGCCGCAATTTGTCTTATCAAATCATCGGGCAAATTCCGTATCAAAGTAGGCGTATATTTACGACAACTTGAATGTGAGGCAATGACAGGGACTTTTGAAATTTCCAAAACTTGTTCAATCGTTTTATCGGAAACGTGCGACACATCAATCATTATCCCCACGCGGTTCATCTCTTCAACAACTTGTTTGCCAAAAAGACTCAAACCATTCCACTTGTTGTTGAGACTGTAAGACGATGCGCAAATCAAATTGTCCTCTGCATGGGTCAAAGTGATGTAACGCACGCCTCGTTTTTGAAAATAAGCGACATTTTCAATTTTATCCTCTATCGGCGAGCCGTTTTCCATGCCCATTGGGAAGGAAATCAAGCCTTTTTTGAAGTTCGCTTCCACCTCGTCAGGCGAATTGGCAAGTGCAAATTTTTCTGGATTCTTTTTGACCAAACCCTGCACCAAGTCAATCAATGTGTCGGCATAAGCCTTTGATGCACCTGCCGTTTTCTGAAAACCCGATGGAACATAAATGGACATAAATGGCGCAGACAAACCGCCTTGTTTCGCCCGCACGTAGTCGAAATCGCCTTTGGGCGTGCGGACTGAAATATCTTCCATCTTTGATATCAAGCGATATGGCCCGTCCACATGGGCATCAACGATGATAAAACGGTGCGCCAATTCGGTGGCTTTTGCCAAATGTTTGGGTTTGATTTTTAGGTTTTGCGCTGTTAGTGATGTGGAAAGGAGTAAAATACTGATGATACATCCCGATAATTTCGGGAGGGGGAGGATGAATAGGTTTTTCATGTCTTATTTTATGGTTTGATTTATATTTATAAAAACTATGATTTGAATGGTATTGTTTTATCAATAGGCGTTATCCGTTGTTTACACATTCCCAATGGGCGTTACCCATTGCTATCGTATCACGCCCTTTCAGGGCTATTTGTTTTATCGAATTAGCCCAAGACCTGCACCACTATTCAACGACATCACGCCATTTTTCAATATCCAACCCGATTTAACCACATCTTCTGCGAGGTCAAAACTGCCGTCGAGGTCAATATATTTGGTGTTTGGACATGAAAAAGCGACGTGTAAAGCCGCGGCGATGCTCACAATACTCTCGTCGTTGCAACCCCAAAACAGATCCACTTTGGCAGCTTCGGCAATGGTGGCAATTTTTAAAGCTTCACGAATGCCACCACATTTCATTAATTTGATGTTGAAAATACCGACCCGTTTTGTACCGCCTAAAAACAACGCCATTTCTGTGTCTTTCAGACTTTCGTCGGCTGCAATTTGTTGGCGTATGTTATAAGGCAGCGTCAACAAGGCTTTTTCTTGTCCAACAGCTGTTGGTTGCTCGACCAATTCAATGTTTAAATCGTTGATTTTATTGAAAAAATCAACGACTTGACTTGTTTCATAGCCTTGATTGGCATCTACACGGATGCGCATGGCTTGTCCGAATCGTTCACGTAGTTTCACCAAACGCTCAACATCTTCTGCCATATCTAAGCCTAATTTCACTTTCAAAATGCGGAAACCTACATCCCAATATTCATTGGCTTCTTCTAATGTTGCCGCTACGTTTTTTATACCGATGGTTACAGAAGTCGGCATTTGAGTAATATTCTGCCCATAAAACTGTGCAATCGGCAATTTTAGATACTGACAAAAGGCATCGTGCAAAGCAATATCCATAGCCGCCAAAGTGCCTGGTGCATGTGGAAATGTTGCCGATACTGAGGGGATCATCGAAAAGATTTCGGCGATGTCTCGTCCGACAAAACCTTGAATATCATCACTTTGTAGATTTCTTAGCGACATGTCAGCATCTTCGCCCACCACTTCTTTGGCTGGATTGGCTGCGCCTAAACCTATAATGCCGTTTGATAATTCAACTTCAACAAAAACGGATTCAACATCTGAAATGGTTTTGGTAGCAATGGTGTAAGGACGGGTTAAAGCGAGGTTTTTTTTGTAAACTTCTATGGATTTAATGGTCATTTTGAATGAATTTCAACGTGTTATTTCTAAAATACCATGTATTTCAGAGTTTAAAAAGGATTTGATGAATTGTTCATCACGTAAAAGGATGGATTCTATTATTATGGTAGGTAGATTTCCAGTATTCATACGAATAACCTTAGGTGGAAAACCTTGCATGGTAACTAAATTGATGAAATCTGTATCTTTTGTCAAAATGTTAAAATGGTTAGCTTTCGCAAAACGCCAAACGGTGATGTCATCGGCTGCTTCCATTTTGAAATCAGCAACATGTTTGATACCTACAAAAACGGTTGCTAATTTTCGGACAAGTTTGGGAGACAAATTATTGTCAATTAAAATCATGTTTTTCTCATTTTACGTTACAATTTGCTTTACTTTTTCAGATGCGGCAGCATAAGCTAAACATGCCAAAATATCTTCCCGTGTCAACATAGGAAAATCATCTAAAATTTCGTCAAAACTCATCTCCGCTGCGAGATAACTCAATACATCGTAAACAGTAATCCGCAAGCCACGAATGCAGGGCTGTCCACTGCGTTTACCCGCTTCAATCGTAATGATTTTTCGATAATCAACTGTCATAATTTTTTCAATTTTTTACAAAAATAGACATTATTATCTTAAATTTCTATCAAATTTATTGTCCGAAAACCTTTTTCTCAATCGCTTCAATCACCTCTCCTACCCCATCTTCCAATGGCAATACAACAGGTATTTTTAATTGCAATCTTAATTTTTGTTGAATTTCCCTCGCTTTTTCAAGCGTTAATCCATGCGTATTTAAAGTAACTGCAATCGTCGTTGCGCCAAACATTTTTATCAACTGAATTTCACTTTTTACTGAGGGGATGAGGGCTTTGATATTGTCTTCCGTGCCTTCATAATATTTGCGTCCGGGCATGGCTTGTAGAATCACCCATTTTGCGCCGCCCGACAATAGAAATTCTGAACCAGTTGGACCAATCGGATTCCGCAAGGCAGATTGACCGTTTAGGAACATAATATCGGGTTTTTGTTCTTCATGACATTTCAGAATTTGGGTTTCCAATTCGCCTGTTAAGAAGTCATTTATGGTCGAATCGAATATAAAAGCGTAGCGTCCGTCTTGCATCCAACCTGTTTGGCCTGTTGAAATGATTTCGGCTTTGTAGTTTTTCAAACGCATGGCTTCTACTAAAAAACGAGCCGTTGTGCGTTTTCCAACGGCGCAATCCATACCTAAAACGGCAACTCTTGGCGTTGTCACATTCATAACTTCACCTGACCAATAAGCCATTTCCGAAGGCTTTTTGGTGCGTCTGACATCTGTTAAAGTCACATTGTTTTCTTGTGCCAAAGCCATAAAATCAGGTTTTTCATTCAGTTTTTCATGTAAACCGTTGATAATATTTAGTTTATGTCTGATGCCGTTCTTTAAAACATCTAACATTTCTGACGGTATCTTTCCACCCGCAACGGCGACACCAATGATTAAATACTGAGGGGTCTTGCCCAACTGTTTTAAAGCTGTTTCAATGTCTGCGAATATTGGAATGTTGCGGTGTTTGCCATCTAAAACTTCGCCAGCATCTTTACCTGCCGTAGCGAAATCAATTACGCCAACGATGTCGAATCTTTCGCTGCTGCGAATCAAACCATGTGCTGTTTTGCCGTTTTCGGTATCAAGTAAGCCGTGTGTGAGAATGAGAGCGGTTTCTTTTTTTAGCATAATAGCGCGTTTAATTGGACTAA
>JAYSQG010000097.1:0-7208 GCA_043721685.1 Saprospiraceae bacterium
TAAGTAATTGAAGTTAAATAAACAGGAAAAGCTGATTAGGTGAAATTGATAGAAAATTGGTCACCAAATTTGCAAAGAATATTCGAGACAGCGTTAGAAAGTGTGTCACAGTTTAAGTAGTCATGCGGTTTGAGCCATTCGTATTTTATCTTACGCCAAAGTGTTTCAATGAGGTTTAAATGCGGACTATAAGTTGGGAGGAAAAATATAAACAAATCTTGTTCTTCCCACCTTTTGATAGCTTGCTTAAACTCCTCACTTTTATGTATGGGTGCATTGTCTAAGACAATAGCTGTTCTGTTTTTTCGGTTTTCAAAAAAGTCGTCAATAAAGGCAATAACGACGGCAGAAGTCATACTGCCCTCACACTCATAAGCTTCTAATTCATTGTTCTTTGACATTAAGCCAAAAATATTAATCGGTGTTTCTTTACTGGGCACAATCTTGATGGTATTCCCTTTTTCCTGCCAACCATAAGGCACATTTGGGTTCATGGAGAAAGAGCTTTGGTCACCATAAAATAGGTCTAAATATCCCGATTCTTCTAAATTTTTCAATTTTTGAAGTAATTCAAAAAGCCGTTGATATTCAACAGGGTTTTGTTTGGGTTTGAGCCATTTACGCAACCGCCGCCAACTATAGCGTAATTTTTCTTTAATAAATCGCTTTAATTGATGGTAACTGATTGTCTTTTTTAGCTCAAGGCTGACCTCAATTGCGACTTCTTTTAGCTTTTGAGGATTCGCTTCGATTTTTTTTTTATTAACTCAATTGACTCTTGAGTTGGTTCTTTTAACAACGAATCAAGGTCTGCTTTAACACCACGACCGGGCAATATCATTAACCCAACTATGCCCATTGACTCCCATCGAGTCAACCATTCATAGATGGTATTTTCTTTACATTGCAGTAAATCTGCAATATAGGCAACTGTTTTTTTTCGGCTTAATCGTAATTCTATTGCTAAACAATGTCTCCGAAAGTGGTCTTTGTTTGAATACTTTTGCGCTTGTTGTAGTGTCACAAGTTCTGCTTCTGTCAATGGTGCGGGCTTTTTCATCCACAACAGTACTCTTTTTTCCCGACTTTTTTACTTGAACTACTTATCATATTGTTTGGTCGGCAAATACAACGTTTTGTAAGGCATCGAAGCCGTTAAAACCGAAAGGCAGAGGTTTCTTGAACCAATTTGATGATTACTCACACCACTTTTTTCATCTAAAAGCGTCCATTTACCGTCTTCAATGCGAGCAATTTTCAAAATGCCGCCAATATGTGGCGTTTGAACCCATGCTATTTCCACTTTACCATCATTGTCCAAATCATCAATAGCCGCAATATTCAACCAACGGCTCGACGAACCGATGTAACCGCTTGTCAGAAAAGGTTGTAAACTGTCGTTTTTGATTTTATAAACCGCCACGCTGTCACCTTGCGTTAAGCTCGATTGAATGGTGATAAATTCCAATACACCGTCTTTATCCACGTCTGCCAAACGCGGTTGTAGGTCTTCAAAAACAAAATCGTCAGACAATTTGTAATGGCATGACTTGTCTTTGACGGTCACTAATAAACCACCCGCTTCTATTTGGTCGCCCAAAATGCCGTGTGCATAGCGTGTAGTTGGTGTCGTATAACGTGCCGTTACTTGCAGAATATCGTCTTTTGCTACCAAATTTTCAGGTAGATATTCATAAGCATTTGAAACTAATACAGGCGCTTCTTTTTCAATGGACAGTTTTTCAGCACAATGTGAAAAAGTGAAAACTATGAGTATAAAATGTAGTTTTTTAAGCATTTTTACGCTTTTTTATTAAAAACAAGGAAAAATACTGAGGGGGGTACTAAATCTTTTTTTCCATAAAATAAGACACCAAAGTCGCACCAACCATCAATAACGACAGAATCTGTCCGCCATCATGGGCATTCAGATGTGCAGATGCTGCCAATACGCCATCGAAGAAAAAACCTGCATACGCCCACTCCTTCAACCACGCATTTTTGCGGTACAATATAGCTACAATGCCCAATATTTTAGCAATTGCTAAGGGAATGACGATGTAAGTAGGATGTTCCAATTGCGTAAAAAAACCGCGCACCATCTCTGTTTTTGCAAAATACATAGTGGCTGAAAATGCCATAATGCCGCAGCATATTACTGTTGCAACCCAATAAACTGTGTTATTGATATTCATTTTTATTATTTAAAATCATTACAAGCCCGTTAGGGCTGACACCGTTTATAGAAACGTCAATCGTGCCATTTTTTAAGGTGCGTAGCACCGTCACCCTTTTAAACGGGGTCGGTGCTACGCACCTTTGGGAAACATTCATACCTTTTTCTATAAACGGTATCAGTCCTAATGGACTTTTTTTTTCAATAAACTTTTGAAACGCCCCCCCTCAGTATTTAAGTATATTTTACCATTCCGCCACGCTCCCATCGTCATGTCGCCATACAGGGCTTTTCCAATTATGCCCAATTTTTGCCATTTCTCTAAGGTATTCTTCGTTGATTTCGATACCCAAACCTGGGGCAGTAGGGATATTGACATAGCCATTATCATAAGTAAAAACAGACTTATCGGTGATATAATCCAATAAATCATTGCCCGAATTATAGTGAATACCCAAACTTTGCTCTTGAATAAACGCATTATAACACGAGGCATCAACTTGCAAACAAGCGGCTAAGGCGATGGGGCCCAACGGACAATGCGGTGCGGCTGCCACATCATACGCCTCTGCCACCGAGAAGATTTTTTTGCACTCCGTAATGCCGCCCGCATGAGACAAATCGGGTTGAATAATATCCACGTAGCCACTTGCCAAAATGCCCTTGAAATCCCAACGGCTGAACATTCTTTCGCCCGTCGCAATCGGGATTGACGTGGCACGAGCGAGTTCTTTTAAGGCTTCATTATGCTCTGGCAAAACAGGTTCTTCGATAAACATGGGGTGAAATTGCTCCAATTCTTTCGCCAAAACCTTTGCCATCGCTTTGTGCAAACGACCATGAAAATCAATGCCAATATCAACCGTGTATCCCACCGCTTCACGCATAGCGGCGACCCGTTTCAAGACCCAATCAATTTTTTGATAGGTATCTATAAACTGCATTTCATTGGTCGCATTCATTTTCACTGCCGTAAAACCTTGTTGCTTCGCTTCGACGGTGGCTTGGGCAATATCAGCAGCCGTTTCGCCCGATACCCATGAATACACCTTAATTTTTATCTCTCGTTTTGCCGCCCATTAATTCATAGATGGGAGCATTGAAAAACTTACCTTTTATATCCCACAAGGCTTGGTCAATGCCTGAAATCGCACTCATCAAAACGGGTCCTCCGCGATAAAAACCACTGCGGTACATCGTATTCCAATGGTCTTCAATCGGCATCGGGTCTTTGCCGATGAGCGATTGCAACAGTTCATCAACGGCAACTTTTACGGTATCTGCTCTGCCTTCCACAATCGGTTCACCCCAACCGACAATGCCTTCATCGGTTTCAATTTTGAGGAAAAGCCAACGGGGTGGCACTTTGAAAAGTTCGTAACTTTTGATTTTCATAATAGGAAAGTGACAAATTTCATCATACTATACTGCTCCATCATATCAAAAGTCGCTTCCATGTTGCCACCTTTTCGATACCTTTTTTTCCCATTACTGATACTTGGAAAGTCATAAAGGTGTATTGTCCAGAAATCCATTTCTGCGCCCGCAATATCCATAAACAACTTCCATCGTCCAGTCCATCCTGCAAAATTATCTTTTTCATGGTCTGGGAAAGCCGTGCAATAGCCACCGACAGGCATGTCAGGCACTAATTTATGTATCTCTTTTGCGGCATTTAAATGAAAAGTACAAATTTGTTCAAAGGGAATGGGGGTCGGTGTAAAATCTACAAGGTCCCATTCTGGTTCGCTAATCACCTCACAATATGTCGGGCGTTTCTCTTCCGTCGTACCGCCTGTGCCAAAGTTTTCTTTAATATAACGACCCATAAACTCCCCCGATGCTGTACCAAAAGGCACTTGTGGGGTATTGGATTGTGATAAAGCCCAATTCAATTGTGTTTTTTTCCCATCTGGATAAAAAGGGTGTGCTTGGGCGCAAAGAATGATATCGCTTCTGTACTCATAAGGGAAACGCGATGTTCGGGTATTCTTGTAATTATTACGTGCTGTTTGTCCTAAACTGGCAATGCTCGTCGGATTGGCAAAAGTATGTTGACGGTGTCAAAATTGCTCAAAAGCCCAATACCTATTGGCATAGACCGATGCACGTCACCCTTTCTATGGGTTTGAGAAAACAATTCACAAAATTTGAATGTAACCAATTTTACCCTGTTAAGGAGGCAACAACAACAGAGGGTTTTCCGACGACGATGCAAGTAGATTACGTCAGAACGTGGGAAGCCTTGCCGACGCTTTGGGTGGACGATAAGGACAAATATTTGACGACCAATTTTGTTTCGGGCAAAAAAATTGACATCACTTGTCATTATCACCCGGGCAGTGGTTTTAAAGTTTTGGACGAAAAATGGGGTGGTTTAATGGTGAAATTGATTGAAAAAAACGAAAGTGGGGCAGTGGTTAGAGAATATAAAGCTGTTGATGCCTCGGCTGTTGGAAAATATGGTGGCACATCAACGCTGTCAATTTCGCTAAAAGGCGTTACGCCGTCTGATGATTTGCCCGCAGGAAATTATTATAGTTTAATGCCTGTCTTCAAGTCTTCAAAGAATGGTGGCATGGACGTTTTTGTATCGGGCGGTATTTCACCTATAAATATTGTCAATAAGTAACTTAGGTTAATATACGGTATGTATCGGGTAAGAATTATTTATACGATGCGTGCCTAAAACAGTCAAACTTACATGACGGTTTTCGTGGGAGATAACGGGTTTTAAAAATTAAAAACATTCATTCAAAATTAAAAATTCAAATATGAAAAGGTTTATTGTTATGGTTTGTGTTTTATGGGCAACGGCAAGCTGTTTTGCTCAAACGACGGGCATCATTAATAATGCGGCAAGTCCTTTTGTGAAGTTGAAAAGTATCAACTTGGGCGATTGTCAGTGGACGACGGGCTTTTGGGCGGATAAGTTCAAATTGTGTGAAACGACGATGGTGCCTTATATGGAACAAGTTATGTGTGGCGATGTGGGTCATGGTTTGAATAATTTCAAAATTGCGGCAGGCATGAAGAAAGGCGAACACAAAGGTTTTGCTTGGCATGATGGCGATTTTTATAAATTTATAGAAGCGGGCGTTTATGTCTATGCCCAAAATAAGGATAAAGCGTTGTTAAAACGCCTTGACAGCTATATCGAAATCATCGGTAAGGCGCAAGAAGAAGACGGTTATATACACACTAAAATTCAAATTGGCCCAAAAATTGACCGCTATGAAAACCGCAAATACCACGAAATGTACAACTGCGGACACCTTTTCACAAGTGCTTGTATTCACTATCGGGTGACGGGTCAGAAGAACTTTTTGGATATTGCGATTAAACAAGCCGACTTGCTTTATAATGTTTTTATGCCTGATAGCAAGTTTTACGGACGTTTTGGCTTCAATCAAACCCAAATTATGGGCTTAGTTGAGTTGTATCGCACGACAAATAATAAGAAATATCTGAAATTAGCAGAGAAATTCATCAATAATCGGGGCAAATATAAAGTAGAAGAAACAACCGCTACTGTGGGGTATCCGATTGGCGATATGGTTCAGGAACGCACGCCGCTTCGTAAATCAACCGAAGCGGTTGGGCACGCCGTACTTGCCTTGTATTACTATGCGGGTGCTGCCGATATTGCGGCTGAAACAGGTGAAAAAGCATTGATTGATGCCTTGGATAGATTGTGGAGCAATGTGACCGACAAAAAAATGTATGTGACAGGTGCTGTTGGACAAACGCATTATGGCGCATCTACCAACAGAGATAAAATCGAAGAAGGCTTTATTGACGAATATATGATGCCGAATATGACGGCTTATAATGAGACGTGTGCGAATATTTGTAACTCAATGTTCAGCTACCGTATGTTGGGTTTGCATGGCGAATCGAAATATGCAGATGTTATTGAGTTGGTGTTGTTTAACAGCGCGCTTTCGGGTATCGGTATCACGGGCAAAGATTATTATTATTCAAATCCATTGCGTAAAATTCATGGGTCAAGAGATTATTCAAAAATGAACACAGAATACCCGACCCGTCAGTCTTATTTGGAATGTTTTTGCTGCCCTCCAAATCTCGTTAGAACGATAGCACAAGTATCGGGTTGGGCGTATAGCCTTTCTCAAAATGGTCTTGCGGTTAATCTTTTTGGCGGTAACAAATTGAATACACATTTATTGGACGGTTCAGCGATTCAGTTGACACAAGAAACCCAATATCCGTGGGAAGGTGCGGTCAAATTGACGGTTAATGAGTGTAAAAGCTCGGCTTTTGAAATCCTTTTACGCATTCCCGATTGGGCAGAAGGTTCTACAATTAAGGTAAATGGTAAAGATGTAGGTGTAAAAATCGTCACTGGCACATACACTAAAATCGAGCGCACTTGGAAAAAAGGCGATGTCATAACATTAGATATGCCTATGAAAACGAAGTTTATTGAAGGCAATCCACGCATCGAGGAAACCCGTAATCAAGTAGCTATTAAGCGTGGACCTGTTGTTTATTGTATGGAATCGCCTGATTTGCCCATAGATACGAAAATTGTTGATGTCTATGTGAAAGGTGAAACGCCTTTCAAAACAGAGTATCATCCAGAGTTTTTAGGCGGTTTGTCCACTTTGAAAACAGAGGTTTTGTTGCGAAAAGATAATAAAAAAGAGGGTATGTATAACTCGGTTGAAAAGCCTGTTTTCACACCTTATAATGCACAGTTTATTCCTTATTTCTCTTGGAGTAATAGAGGTGATTCTGAAATGTCTGTTTTCTTTCCGATAATTTGGAAGTAGGGTACCCCCTCAGTATTTTAGGTAGGTTTGGCTTTATCTCATAAAAAAATGGAGATAAAGCCAAACTATACCTAAGTAAACTTTTACAAATAACTTACGCCACATCTTCATCTTGTAACCACCGATTTTTAATCGGTGGGTCAAAATACCCCACAACTCACATCTATCATCTATTCAGAACATCACATAAAAGTTGCACTTCTAATTTGAATCTAAGAAGCCCATATTTGGCTTAT
>JAYSQG010000098.1:0-15542 GCA_043721685.1 Saprospiraceae bacterium
TTAGAAATGCAATATTTTATTCTCCATCTAAAGATGGAGGCAATTGAAACCTGTTTCCTGTATCGCTGATGGTGGACTTTATTTAATCTCAATCACTAAGTCCTTTTTTGGAAACACATTTTTATAGAAATTTACTTTTTCATCAAAACGCATGGAGGCGTATAAAGGTGAGGGCGAAGGCAGGGCGATGCAAGGGTGTGTAGGATACCATTTTTGAAAAATCTTTGCAACACCTATACCTGTGCAAAAGACGTTTTTTATGTCGTTTTCCTTGAAAATGCGTTCAAATTCGGCATTATTCCAGACGATATCTGTCAAATCGCTGTCCAAATTCGATTGTTTTTTACGCCGACAGGCGTGTATCAAATCCAATAAACCGATGTTTAGGTCTTGAAACAACTGCTTTTTATGGTCTCTTGTCGTCAATTCAACATCGTATAGATTTTCCATAATCCGCCAAAACTGATTGCGTCCACCATAGCTGAAAGCCGTTAAATCCGCTTCGTTTTCTTCTTTTGAACGTTGCGAATATTGTCGCCCTGCAAATGTTCCGACGACTAAATATTGAACATTATTTGGTATGAAATTGCCGAAAGGATGATATTCTAAAAGCATGTAGAAGATTGTGTTTTTGATGATTTTAAAAGAAAATACTGAGGGGGTGCTTTTTTTTTAGTTTTTACATCCCATTCAAAAGCAACTGAATTGTCTCCTCAAAATCCAATTCTTTTTGACTTTTATCATCTTTTTTATAAAAATGGCTGTTGCGATCTTGTAATTCGTTATTGATATAAAAATAACGCATAAGTCCTTGTTTATCAACGACTATTAAATAAGGCATGGCGTGTGAAACATTGATAAATTGCCAAGAAAAATTCCTTGAATTTGAAATCATAGGAAAAAGGATAGGCATTCTAACCAAGCGTTCTTTTTCATTGGGTGTCAATTCTAAATCTATGAAAGACAATATTTGAAGACCCTCTTTTTGATGTTTTTCATAGATTTTATTCAAAATGGGTATTTCATGTTCAAAAGAAGCGTCCCAAAAATTCCAAAAATGGAGGACTAAAACACGACCCAAATAATTTCGGGGACGATGCAATAAACCTAAAGTATCCACAGCATTAAAATCTGGAACGGGTGTATTTGTCAGTTTTTTGAGATCGGCTACTTTTTTTAGTTCTGCCTCTTTATTGTTTTTTAAAATTGTTTCAATATTAAACATTTTAACAATTCGGAAAGGGACGAGTCCTTTATTCAAAGAATCAATTTCTGCTTTGTCATTTGTTTCAATTTTAAAGGCATAAACACCAATTTTTGCACCTAAATCGGCTGCAACAATGTAAAATTTATCATTGGCATTTGAAATTGTGAATTTTATACTATCCGTTTGAGCATAAAGAGACATGTTTTGAACCATCATTACAAGGCTAAAAAGATACTTCATTGTTTTAATGATTTAGATTGTTAACAAAAAGAAATGGACAAATTCACTCTGCGTATTTAATATACGCGACAATCAAAGCTGCTATCATCGCAGGCATAGCTTGCACATAAAATATCCGTTTCCCCGCCGTCATTCCGCCGTAAACACCCGCAACACTGACACAAAGTAGGAAAAACAAGGCAACATTCAAATGCCAATCCACATCAGAAATAAAGAGCGACCAAATCAAACCCGCCGACAAAAAGCCGTTGTAGAGACCTTGATTGGCGGCAAGGGTTTTGGTGGGTTCAAACAACGATGCATCAAGGCTTCGGAATGTCTTTTTGCCCAATGTCGTCCATGCGAACATTTCCATGTACAAAATGTACAAATGCTCGATGGCGATGAAGGCGATTAATAGGTTGGCGATGATATTCATTAGGTAATGGTGAATGGTTAATAGGACGATTTTATCTAAATGGCTGAAAAATTAGCGAAATTTACTGAGAGGGTCTTTTTAGCATTCAAAAGTTGTCGTATCGCAATCAAATGAGAAAATACGACAATGGGGACAATCACCGAAGGCAACCAGACAAAAGGAAATTTTAAAACGCCTATATTCGGTTGATTGAACGCAAATTGCTGAAACGGCGATGGTGTTGACAAAATGCCAATAGCCACAACATTTAGAACCAATATTAAACAGACAAAATTCCAAATTAAGTTAATATTCCATTTCAATTCACTGTTTTTGAATGCCCACATAGCCAATGGCAAAGCGGTCAAACCCGACAAAATATCAAAATTGCGTCCTTCAAATGTCATAGAACGAGGTATTTGTTCGTTTAAAAACAACCAAAACAATACAATCTCGACAGGAACGCGACAAATATGAATCAGTGTTAAGTCTTTTAAAGGCAACCTGTCAATAAAGTTTTGACCTTTTTTAGTGACTAAAAAATATATGATTGTAAGGAATGCAGGTACAACGGCAAGAGCAAGGCGGGGCGGCATCGTATCTGTTTTCAAATAAAAATCACTTGCGGACAAAATACCTTGGAGGGCAATCCAAACGAGTAAACCTAACAAAATTTTATTGGCAATTGAGGTTGATACTCGTGCACATGTGCGATAAAATAAAGCGACGGTGAGAATTGTCGTTAAAATGAAAATGATTGAGACATAAATAGGAACATTCATACTTCTTCTTTTTAGTTTATATTTTGGTTATGTTTGGCTTATTAATTTTAACAAAGATAGCAGAATCAGTTAAAAAAAATAAAGGTGTGAATAATTTCTCGTTTTCAAGAGAAAAAGTAATTTTGAGAAAAAAATAAGTCCAAGTTAGTTTTTGAGTTTGAAGGGAAAGCAAAGGAAACACTAAAAGTTTCCCTTGTTGAATGCGCTAAACTTAACGAAACAAGTATCTTTACCCCAAAAAATGACGTTATGAAACCGACGATTCACACTTTAGACCTTCATTTTTTAGGTCATGCAGAAACAGTTGCCGCTTATTTGATTGTAACCGATGGCGAAGCGGCTTTGGTAGAAACAGGTCCGTATTCAACTTTCGAGTCCTTGAAAACGGCTTGTTTAGCTGTTGGACATCCCTTAGAAACGATAAAAAAAGTCTTTTTGACGCATATTCATTTCGACCATGCGGGCGCAGCTTGGGCTTTGGCAGAGATGGGCGCAACGATATATGTGCATCCTTTTGGTGAAAAACATTTGGTTGACCCGTCGAAACTTTACAATTCTGCCCGACAGATTTATCAAGACCAAATGGATATACTTTGGGGTAAAATGGAAGGTATTGCGCCAGAAAAAATTCATGCAACAACTCATGGTGAAAAAATTCCTTTAGGCAATACAGAACTCATTGCTTGGCATACGCCCGGTCATGCGGTGCATCATATCGCTTGGCAATTAGATAAAGACTTGTTTACAGGCGATGTCGGTGGTTGTAAAATAGGTACAGGTATTGTTGTGCCGCCTTGTCCGCCGCCTGATATTGATATTGAAGCATGGATTAACTCTATAAATCTAATTAAATCCTTGAAAGTCAAGCGTTTACACCTCACACATTTTGGGCAAGTTACTCAAATCCAAAAACACCTGACGCAGTTGGAAAAACGATTGCTTCGGTGGGCAAATTGGATACGCCCTCGTTTTGAGAAAAGCTTGCCCGCGAGTGACATTACCCCTCTTTTTCAAGCTTTTACAGATAAAGAATTGGCTCGATATGGTATTGTTGGCGAACATAAAGCACAATACGATTCTGCCAATCCTGCTTGGATGTCGGTCATGGGCTTGATGCGATATTGGCACAAAAAAGTGATAAGTGATAAGTGAAAATAGTGGTACTTTCTATCAACTATAAATTATTAACTAATGAACGTTATTATCAGTGCAGGTGGCACAGGTGGGCATATTTTTCCAGCCATTGCCGTAGCCGATGAATTGAAGAAACAGGACCCCTCAGTAAAAATCCTATTTGTGGGCGCAGAAGGCAAAATGGAGATGGAACGCGTACCAAAAGCGGGTTATGCTATCGAAGGGCTTTGGATAGCCGGTTTGCAAAGGCGTTTGACCGTTAAAAACCTGATTTTGAACCTACAATTGCCTTTTAAACTTTTACATTCGATGTGGAAAGTCAGGCACATTTTGAGGACTTTTAAGCCCGATGTGGCGGTCGGTTTTGGCGGTTTTGCTTCGGGCCCGACCTTAAAAGGAGCAGCTTCAATGGGTATTCCGACCATTTTACAAGAGCAAAACTCTTATGCGGGCGTGACAAATAAGTTGTTGGCACAAAAGGCGATGAAAATATGCGTGGCTTATGATGGCTTAGAAAAGTTCTTTCCTTCAGATAAACTCATTGTGACGGGGAACCCTGTCAGAGCCGATATTTTGGACATAAAATCGAAATATACTGAGGGGATCAATTATTTTGGTTTAGACAAAAATAAAAAAACAATAGCTGTTCTCGGCGGCTCGTTGGGTGCAAAAACGCTGAATGTGGCAATGGAAAACAATGCAGAACTCATTGGTAATCAATCGAATGTACAGATTTTATGGCAATGTGGTCGTTTGTATGAAAATGACTTTAAAGACGGCAAAGCGGCTCATTTGTCCAATGTGCAAATGCGTCCGTTTATTGACCGTATGGATTTGGCTTATGCGGTTGCCGATGTCATAATCGCAAGGGCAGGTGCTTTGACGATTTCTGAATTATGCCTTGCGGGAATGCCATCGGTGTTGGTGCCTTCGCCAAATGTGGCAGAAGATCATCAAACAAAAAACGCCATGGCACTGGTCAATAAAAACGCGGCTGTCCTTGTTCGGGATAAAGAGGCTTCTGAAAAAATGTTAAAAACAGCGTTTGAAGTCATTGAAAATCAAGAACTTATGAATGATTTGCGTCAAAACATTTTAAGCCTTGCTAAACCTAACGCAGCAAAGGATATAGCGCGTGTGGTGGTTGAACAAGCTCAAAAATAATGGAATAGCCAGAGCATAGTTTCATAAGCAAGTAACGGATATTTTAAAAATATCCGTTACTTCTGATCTTAAAATTTTAAATCAACAAAATTTGAATGCCTAAAACAGCGTTTCTAATCTTTTAGCAATCTTCTTTTTATCCCCCTCAGTATCAATCCCCTTTGACAAGGATAAAAAGAGGTTTTTTCACTAAATCTATCATCGGACAGCTCGTTTAGTTTCAATTATCTAACTTTACGCAGTTTTCAAAGCATATATATACTCATACCAAAATTTCAAAATTTCAAAATTTTGTAAACACATTCATCTAAAGGCAATTTTCAGTCTTTTTACATAAAAATTGGATTGAAATTTGAAACTTGACATTTTGAAATCAATACGACCATATCAAAATATGAAGAAAAGTTTTATTCTCCTTTTCTCTTTCTGGGCTTTTATCGGTTCAAACTTGCTCGCGCAATGTAACCGCCCAAATCCCTCGGACAATCCTTGCACAGCGCCGACTTTTTGCAATAATGACCAATTAGATGGCTATTGCAGTACGGTGACAACGCCTGTTGCTGGGCGTAAATACCTTAAACCAGCCGCTTTTTGTGGTTCTTTGGAAAGCCCCAGTTGGTTTAAATTCATAGCCGATGCGGCGGATCATTCGTTTACTTTCAACGCCAACAATGCGGTGGGATGTGGCGGCAATGGTGTCCAAGCGGCTGTTTATGAAGCAACAGATTGTTCAGATTCGACGACTTTTATCCAAAAATCGAATTGTATCAATCAAATGGGTGGGCAACCTGTTGCAACTATTAACGCAACTGGATTGATACCAGGCAGAACCTACTACATTCTCGTTGATGGCTATCAAGGACAGGCTTGTTCCTATCAGATTTTGAATGTTGGAGCATCCATTAGAGCAACAAATGAACCTTTGCCGACCCCCTCAGTAGTCTATGGTGCAACCAGCGTTTGCGCCAATGCGACCAACGTCACGTACAGTGTGCCGAAGGTCATAAATGCGGTTGACTATAAATTTGACGTGACGATAAACGGTGTAACCAATAGTTTTATACGTCCTGATAGCTTTTACACTGTCGCAGCTTTTCCAGCCAATGGGACGGCAAGAGTTTGTGTGAGTTATATGAACGATTGCACGGTTTCGGGAACGCCGCGTTGTGTGGACATTACGATTACGACGACGACAACTATCACATTACCAACGGCTTATCTCTGTCCTGGTCAGACTTATACCTTACCCGATGGCAATATTGAAGACAATTTTGCGCCGCCAAATAGTGACCAAACAACCCCTTTTACCATCAACAAAGCAGGTTCAGGCGGCTGCGACACGACATTTAACGTAACAGTCGTTAAATATGCAGAAAGAACGGCAAACCAAAACATCTTTTTGAAGCCTACAGAGACCAAAGCCATATGTGGTACTTCTGTTTCGATACCCGCAGCCACTTGCCCAAGCAAACCAAATATTATTGTTTGTAGCGGTGGTGCATCAACAGGTTGTGATTCCATCATCAATTTGACCATTTTTAACGCAAAAGAAACCTCTACTATAACCCCTGCCAACCCTGTATTGAATTGTAATACAGCGACTTTACAAATCAATCACTCAGATACGTGCGTGGGCATTGTGCACAATGAAACCTATCAATGGTTCTTTCAGGCACAAGCTGGCGACCCCCTCAGTAATTTGAACAATCAACAGTCTAATTTAACCGTCACGATGACAGGAATTTATACTGTTGTTGTCAAGGATTCTGTTTCACGACAAGGACAACCGATTTTCGGCAGCCGTATTTTCTATGATACCATTCGCGTAACTGTTACAGGAACAGGTGGCAATGGTACACCAGCCCAGCCGAATTTGATCAGCGGCAAAACAGATACAACTGTTTGTCAAGGTGCCCGAACAACTTTAAGCATTCCAGCTGTTCCAAATGCGACAACTTATACATGGTCGTTGACCCGCAACGGCGGTACGATATTTTCAGGACAAGGCACAACCTCAATAGTGATTGACTGGTTGCAGACAACTTCTGGCGATACTGTTGTCGTAACGGCAAGCAGCGCCTGTGGTACAAGCCCAGCGCGCCGATTAACCGTTTTGATGCTCAACTTCCCGAATTTGTATGCCGGTGTTGACACCACCATTTGTGGAACAACAACTACGCTAAAAGCGACAAGCAGTACCCGAAACGGCTCATGGTTTAGTGCGTCAACTAATACAGGTGGTGTTGTTTTCACAAATGCCAGTTTGCCCAATAGCAATATGCAAGTGACTCAACCGGGGCTATATAAATTGGTGTGGCAGGAAACACTAAATGGGTGTTCAAAGTCAGATACTGTTAATTATACCTTCAATTCTATCCCGCAATCAAGCAATTTGAGAGACAGTTGCAATACTACAAGGAGTAATTATTTTGTTAAGTTCAATCTTACGGGTGGCACACCACCCTATCAAGTTTTCTTTGCGGGCACAAATACCGTTGCTGGAACAGTCGGCGCAGGCGGCTCATTTACGTCAAATGCTTTAACATTAGGGACTAACTCATTTGATATCAAAGATGTCAATATGTGCACACCCAAACCGCCCATTACAGTTACGCAAAATTGTACAAACTGTACTACCCGAGCAGGCAGCATGGATGTAACGAGTGAATTATCTATTTGTCAAGGCGATACGGCAAGAGCAACCTATCTCGGCGGTTATGTCAACGATGGTAATGATACTTTGCAGTTCGTTTTGCACCGTGGAGACCCCCGTTCGGGTATTATTGCCCGCAGCAATGCACCCCGTTTTAGTTATCAAGCAGGTCTCTTGTTCGAGACACGTTATTATATATCAGCAATAGCTGGTGACGACAGTACGCGTCAAGTCAAATTGACCGACCCTTGTTTCAGTTTCAGTCCAGGTGTAGCAGTCATTTTTCATAAAAAACCGACTGCAACGATAGCCGTTTCCGATTCAAACTTATGTGTGGGTAATTGTACGAATATTCGTTTCAATATGACTGGCAAATCACCTTTTTCGATTGGCATAAGATTGACAGATTCCACAATGCGTGATACTTCTTTTAATCTTATTACTGACGGCTACCTAGCACGTATTTGCCCAACACGAAACACAACTTACCGTTTATTTTCTGTTAGAGACTCTTTCGGATGTGCCGATACGACCCTAACACGTCAAGTAACCGTCAGGGTTTTTCAACGCGTTTTTGCTGGAACACCCAAAACGCCCCCCCTCAGTATATGCAGCAGTTTGGACACAACTATTACATTATCAACCCTTTTGACAAACTCAACGGCTGGAGGAACTTGGACTGAAGTCTCAACTGTACCTTCGACAGGTGGCGCATTTACAGCTGCAACAGGTAGATTCCGTACCAGAAATCAAGCAACAGGTTTTTATAGGTTTGCATATACCGTTAAGCCCGCAGTAGGCTCACCCTGTCCAAACGATACCGCTTTTGTCAATATTGAAATCAAATTTACGCCCGTTGCAGACGCAGGTTTAGACGATACCATTCGTTGTAACAAACCACAAGTACGTATTGGCGGCACGAATACTTCGACAGGCAATTCTATAACGGTTCAATGGTCAGGTGGTATTGGCGGCAACGTGCCTCAACAAGACGTGACGCAACCAGGTACTTTTATTCTAACAGCAACATCAAATGGCTGTTCCGCAAGAGATACTGTTGTCGTTTTTGTTGATACAACCTCACCTCGTGCCATAATAAGACCAGTACTACAAACCATCACCTGTTCAGTTAAAACCGTTCCATTAGACGGTTCAACTTCAACACCTGTTGGGCAAATCAGCTATTTATGGTTTTTCAACAACATCCCTTTTGACAATAATCCCATCTCTGAAGCGCGTTTTGGCGGCAGTTATGCCTTGTCGGTCATCAATCAGCGAAATGGGTGTGTCAATACAGATACCATCAACATTAAAGAAAACACTGTTCCGCCAACAGTCAGTATAATAAAGCCGCAAACCATCAATTGCAAAGATTCTATTGTGACTATTGATGCTACGACTTCTTCGCGGGGCAATAATTATACTTTTAATTGGAAATCTTCAAACGGTGGTCGGTTCTTTAGTGATTCGACGACCTTAACTCCTAAAGTGAAAGTGTCTGGTTTTTATCTTTTGAGCATTACAAACTTGACAAATAGTTGCAAGGACTCGTCATTTGTCTTTGTGCCTATTGATAAAACTTATCCAATTGCTTCTGCCATTGCTACCGATTCCTTAGATTGTACTAACCCAACAGTTGCATTAAGCGGTCGCGGGTCAACTTTAAGTGCCAACATCAGTTATAATTGGACGGCTCAAACAGGGCATATCGTGTCGGGTGCCAAAACACTCAACCCCGTCGTTGATGAACCTGGTTTCTACGTATTATCCGTTCAAAATAATACAAACTTCTGTGTTGGTCTTGATACTGCTGAAGTCATTAAAAATAATCAACGACCAACAGGTATCAATATTTTCATCAAAAAACCCTCATGTTTTGGTGAATGTGATGCCTCATTACGCATCAATAGCGTTCAAGGCGGTACATCACCATATATCTATTCGCTTGATGCTAAGGTATTTACAACTAAAAATGCGTTTGCAAACCAATGTGCGGGAACGTTCAAACTGACTGTTCAAGATGCTGGCGGATGCCTATTAGATACCTTGTTTTCAATATCTCAACCCAAGCAATTATCGGTTTCTTTGGGTATAGATACCATCATCAAATTGGGCGACAGCTTGGTTTTAAGGGCTTTGACCAATGCCGATACCATTAAAAGTATCGTTTGGAATCCACTTGGGGATTCTACAAACTGTCCAAAAGGTAAATTCTGTACGGAACAATTGGTTCGTCCAATACAAGGAACGACTTATACGGCGACATTGACCGACCAAAACGGATGTCGGACAGTCGGACGTATCAATGTAGGAATTGATAAACGCAGACCGATATTCATTCCAACTGCTTTTTCGCCTAATAATGATTCATACAATGATGTGTTGATGATAAATGGTAGCCAAGTTGTCAAAAACATCAAACGGTTCCAAATTTATGACCGTTGGGGCGAGCTGATGTTTGCAAAAGCCAATTTCCTAACCGACGACCCGAATTTTGGTTGGGATGGTCGCCATAAAGGACGCGATGCCATGCCAGGTGTTTATGTCTATTACGTAGAAGTCTTATATTTCGATAATTCAACGGATATTATTGAGGGTGATGTCACGCTGATGCGTTAATCTACTGATTTACCCCCTCAGTAAAAAACACGAAATGCCCGAATCTCAAGCAGATTCGGGCATTTTTTGATCACCCCAGAAAAGCCTTCTTAAATTCTGGCAACGTTCTATGCTTCGATGCCTGTTCGTATGCAAAAGCAATGCTGATAATCTCTCCTTCTTTATAGGCAGTACTAAAAAACGATAACCCTACGGGCAAATCATACACTTTTCCGCAAGGCACACTGATGTGTGGATAACCACTCATCGCCGCAGGTGATGTCAAAAATACATCGCCCCAACGGTCGCCGTAAATAGTATCAATGCTGCAAGCAGGTCCCATTGTAAGTCCTGCAATAGCATCTAATTTATTCTGCTGTAAAGCAGTATCTATGATATTTTTTGCACCTGTATGGCTTTTTTGCAGCGCCTCCACATATTCTTTGGTTTTCAAATCGCCTTTTGCTTCACATTTCTCAAATGTTTCTTGTTTAAATGTCGGCATGGCTTTGTCTTCATTCTGTTTGTTGAATTCAATCAAGTCTTTGAGCGTTTTCATTGGCGAGTTGGCGGTGGACAAATATTTATTGATGCCATCTTTGAATTCATAAGCCAAGACGTTAAACTCTGCATCACCTTGGGCATTTATTTTTTCCAAATATTCAATTTCTACAACTTCTCCGCCTTGTTGTTTTATGACCTCAACAGCTTTTTGCAACAACCGATTGAGAAATTGATTCTCATATTTCTTTTTCTCAATACCTATTCTCTTACCTTTCAAACCGTTGGGGTCTAAAAACTTGGTGTAATCAAACACTTTATCTCTACTTTCTTTAGTTTTTTCATCGGCTTCATCAATGCCCGTCATAACACCCAAAAGAATTGCGGCGTCAGTCACCGTTCGCGTCAAAGGGCCTGCCGTATCTTGTGTATGAGAAATTGGAATAATACCTGAACGACTCAAAAGTCCAACTGTGGGTTTGATACCGACCACACCATTGACAGATGCAGGGCATGTGACCGAGCCATCCGTTTCAGTGCCAACAGCAATGGCACATAAATTGGCAGACACGGCAACACCTGAACCCGCACTTGAACCACAAGGATTGTGGTCTAAGATATAAGGATTTTTAGTTTGACCACCCCGACTACTCCACCCCGAACAAGACTTGCTTGAGCGGAAATTTGCCCACTCCGTCAAATTGGTTTTACCCAACAGTACAGCACCCGCTTCCCTTAGTTTTGTAACAATAAACGCATCTTTTGAAGCGATATGACCTACTAATGCTAAAGAACCTGCTGTGGTCATCATTTTATCGGCTGTGTCAATATTGTCTTTTATCAAAACAGGAATACCGTGCAACGGCCCTCTTAATTTACCTGCTTTTCTTTCGGCATCCAAGGTTTTCGCTATTGAAATAGCATCAGGATTGACTTCAATTACAGAATTCAAAGCAGGTCCCTTTTTATCAATTTCTTCAATCCGTAGCAAATACATTTTGGTTATTTGCTCCGATGTGTGTTTGCCTGAACGCATCATTTCTTGAAGTTCTATGATGGTCGTTTCATTCAGTTCAAAATTGTCTGGCGTTGTGGAGGACGATTCTCCCATCTTTTTTGAAGACGCATCATTGTTACATGACGTTGTAAAAATACTCGTGAGTCCTGCTGCAACGAGTGTGGTGTTAGCAATAAATTCTTTTCTGTTCATTTCAATAGTTATTTTGTTTGATGAATTAATAAGCCCCCTCAGTATTTAAGGCGTTTCCATTAATTTTTCACTTCAAAGAAGTCAAATGAAACCTTCCTGTTTTTCAAAAAATAAACAACCAAAGATAGTAAAGTCACCGAAAAAATGTCCTCTAAATACGATCTTGTTATGCGATTTGGACATAAATGGGGCATTTATAGCAATAACTCAACAGTTTAGCCCCCCTCAGTATTTTTTCACTTTTTGAGGTTTTAGTTGACAAAAGTTCAAAGCTCAAAAGAATCACACATTTTAGAGTTTTTTATCGCAACAGTGAATAAAAGTAAGAATCCGTCTTGAAATTAAAATTTTTATAAAAAATTGCGCAATCGGTTGCATAATCAAAATTATGGTTTACATTTGCTTCATAATTCGAAAGTTAATTCTGCAAATAAGCACAAATAGGTCGTGTTTATTTTATAGAATACGACTCAATTACCAACTTATTTTATCGGTTATACCATGAAGGCTTGCCTTTTTTGTTTAACAAGCCGATTGGTGAGTTTTTTTTATGTCCCAAATGAAAAGTGTATTACAGACACTTCTAAGTTTAACATCTAATTTTCTACTAAAACACTATATCAAATGCTACGGATGGTTTCTCTACCAGTCAAATGCAAAAAACTGAATATTAACATCTTTCATAAACCTTCATTCCTTATTTTCTAAACATTTTTAAACAGAAATTAAAAACACATCTTTCCCGTTCGCTTGAGGCACAATGAATATTAATGTCACTATTTTAAAATTTAAACTCTTTATTCAATGAAACAACTTCCAATGTATCAAACTAAACTCTACTTATGGGCTTTTATTTGGCTATTGTCAATACCCTTATCCGCCCAAACAATTCAAGGGACTGTAACTGATGACAAAAACGAACCACTTGTTGGTGCTAGTATCGTTCTTGAAGGTACATCAAAAGGAACCTTAACAGACCTCAACGGCACCTACAAACTTGACCTGACCAACACCGAAAAGTCAAGCAAGCTCGTTTTCAGCTTTGTTGGCTATGAAACTCAAAACATTTCTATTAATAATCAGAGTATTATTAATGTTAGCTTACAAACTGGGAGCAGTTTAAGTGAAATCGTCGTCACAGCTTTAGGCATCAAAAAAGAAGCTAAAAAACTGGGTTATTCGACAACGACAGTCGGTAAAGAACAATTGACTGAAAACCGAACGCCAAATTTTATCAATGCGTTGTCTGGTAAAATTGCGGGTGTAAACATTTCTGGCTTAGGAACAGGTCCAGCGGGTACAGCCAAAATCAGAATTAGAGGACAATCATCTATTTCTGGTCAAAACAACCCTTTGATTGTCGTCAATGGCGTACCAATTGATAATACCAATTTTGGCACTAACCCAGGCAATGCGGCGGCTGATAACTCAATCGGTGTCAGAGGTGGCGGCAATACTTCGGATGGTGGCGATGGTTTATCGAGCATCAATCCCGATGATATTGAGAGCCTAACTGTATTGAAAGGTGCAACGGCGGCAGCCCTGTACGGCTCGCGTGCTAAAGACGGTGTCATCATGATTACGACCAAAACTAAAGGTGATAGTAAAGGTATTGGCGTGACTTATAACACCAATTTTACGAATGAAACACCTTTGGATTATACAGATTATCAATACGAATATGGACAAGGTGAAAACGGCAAAAGACCTACCGCAGCGAACCCCACATCGGGTCAATGGTCTTTTGGTGAGAAATTTCAACCGGGTATGACACAAGTGCTTTTTGATGATGTAACACTTCCTTATGTACCTGTTCGGGACAGAGTTCGGACTTTTTTCCGTGATGGTCAAAACTTTACGAATACGATTTCCTTATCATCTTCGGGCGAAAAAGGTGGCATGAACCTGTCTTTTTCAAACATGGATAACAAAGGTATTGTCCCAAATAATACATTCAATAGGAAAACCATTAATTTAGGTTTTTCATATGACTTATCATCAAAAATCAGTTTTGCTGGTAATATCAATTATTCAAATGAGGTCAATAAAAACCCACCCAATATTGCCAATCAAGACAATTCTATACCAACGGCACTTTATAATTTGGCGAACTCAATGCCTTTGAGTTTGATGGATGAGAAAAAGTTCAATGCTGCAGGTAATGAGTTTATTTACTCACGGTTTATGAACCGTACCAATCCATATTTCACTTTAGCGCAACAATTTCAAAACATTCGCAGGGACAGGATTTTTGGCAATATTTCAGTAAAATACGACATTTTGCCTTGGCTTTATGTACAAGGACGTGTTGGACAAGACTACTGGTCACGTGACCAAGATTATAACAATTTCCCGACAGGGCAGGCATCTTTGGCAGCAGCACCAGCGGGTTTTGTCAACGGTACTTATACGCAAGACTCAAGGCGGTTTAGAGAAACCAATGCCGATATTTTGATATCCGCCACTAAAACCTATGGTGATTTTGGCATTAATTTGACAGCAGGTGGCAACCAAATGTATCGCCGTTCCGATTTGAATTCTGTTCAAGTACAAGATTTTGTTGTGCGCGGTTTATATACTGTCATGAATGGACGTGTGAAAGACCCTCTTTATGGCTTGTCTGAAAGAGCTGTTAATTCTGTTTACGGTTCTGGTGAGTTCTCGTACAAAAACTTTTTATACTTGAATGCGACCGTTCGAAACGATTGGTTTTCAACACTTTCGCCTGAAAATCGGAGCATTTTATACCCCCCTCAGTATCTTTGAGTTATGTCTTCTCTGAATCGTTTAAAAATCTGCCAGAGTGGTTAAAATTTGGAAAGTTGAGAGCGGCTTATGCTGAAGTTGGTAGCGATACAGACGTTCCGCCGTATTCCAATAATTTATTTTATGGCATCAACGCGAATCTTTTTGCTAACCCAGCGGGTGCATTACAGCCTATTGGTGGTTCATCTGGTACAACTTTGCCCAATCCAAATTTGAAACCCATGCGGGCTTCAGAAAAAGAATTGGGTTTAGAATTGAAAATGTTCAAAAGTCGTGTCAACCTTGATTTTGCTGTTTATCAAAAATTAACAACAGACCAAATCGTTTCGGCTCAAATTTCTGATGCTTCTGGTTTTGTTACGACATTGATTAACAGTGGTAAAAGTCAAACCAATGGTGTTGAAATGCTTTTGAACTTAGTACCTATCAAAAGGGCTGGTTTCCAATGGGATTTTACAGTCAATGGTTCTTATAACATCACAAAAGTATTGAGTTTGTTGACGGATAAAGAAGGTGAACGTATCACTGTCGGTACACACGTTTTTAATGGTGAATTGAGGCAAGTCGTTGGTCAAGAAATGGGTCAAATCTATGGTTTTGGCTTCAAACGCGATGCTCAAGGACGTATGATTTTCGGTGGCAATGGTATTCCGTTGCGAACGACTGACTTGATTTCTTACGGTAGTGCATTGCCAAAATGGGTCGGTGGTTTCAACAATTCATTCAGTTATAAAGGTTTTAATATGTCTTTCTTGATTGATTTCAAATTAGGCAATATGATGTTGTCGGGTACAAATTTCAATGCTGTTCGTCATGGTTTGCACAAAATGACTTTGGATGGTCGTGAAGGTGGTGTTTTAGGCGTAGGTGTCAACGACAAAGGAGAAACC
>JAYSQG010000099.1:0-6519 GCA_043721685.1 Saprospiraceae bacterium
AAACGGATAGTACGAATTGATTTGTTGCACATCCGAAACGACAACCGTACCATCATTGTCCGCATCTGAAAACGTTACCCGTGTATTACCTAAATGGTCACGCAAAACAAATTCATGCTGAAATGAACCATCCGTTTGTACAGAAACAGACCCCTCAGTATGCGCTATCCTTTGGAGGATATTGTTCTTGTATTCCACACCATTTACGTAGTCGTAAGTCGTTGCTGTGCCGTTGTCGCTTGTAATCTTTCTCAATTTCGCACCGCTTGCGTCATACACAAAAGTGATAATGCGGTTGTCTGTAAATGTAATCACTTGTGGCAAATTCAAATAGTTGTACTGAATATTCGTGATGCCTTTGTTTCTGTCGGCGACTAAGTTACCGTTGTTGTCGTATTCGTAATCACGCACATTGCCACTGTTTGCGTAGATAAAACCTTTTGTCGCCCAAGAAGAAGCATCTGTTACTTTTTTCAAGCGGTTGCTGTCACCATAAGTATAGGACAAATTGTCTATTGGTGAGAATAAACCTGCTAAAAGCGTTTTTCCATTTGACGTAATCACTGTATTGGCACTCATACCATACCGATTGAGGCTTAAGATATTGCCCCGCACATCGTAAGTAGGTGTTTCGTTGTAATTATTATTGGTTTCAGAACCATTTGACCAACCTCGGCTTGCCCAACCTGGACTGTGAATATCTGTATAACGAGCATTCGTCAATCTATCCAAATCGTCATAATCAAATGTGTAGGCTTGCGCTTCACGTC
This sequence comes from Saprospiraceae bacterium, assembly GCA_043721685.1. Lineage (GTDB taxonomy): Bacteria > Bacteroidota > Bacteroidia > Chitinophagales > Saprospiraceae > JAAFJT01. The sequence continues at coordinate 771 of JAYSQG010000099.1, forward strand.
CTGCCACTTGCCATTCGATTTGTGAGATATTGCCATTATTTTGACCTGTAACAGAACCCAAACCTGTATATAACGTCGGGTTAGCATACTGAATAATTTCTTTGAACAAATCAGGATTGCTTTCGCTTGAGTTGGCAGGCGGTGTCAAATAACCCGATGTTGCCAAAGATTCATAGTACGCCGCATTCGATGTTCCCGTTACGTTAAACAACGGATAATCCAAAGCCGAAGGCAAAAACCCACTGTTGATACTCGTCAACCAACCGCGCAAGTTATAGGCGTAGTCCGTAGATTGCAAATATTTGCCGTGAGAACTTCTGTGACCGATGTTTTTTTCTGTCAATTGGTCTTTGAAATTATAAACCATATTGGACAAAATATCTGTTGGGGCAGTCACAGTTCCGCCATTCAGCGTGTACATATATTTGTTATTGACGAGGCGTTGTGCATTGTCGTAGTCAAAAGCCGAATACGTCCGTACTTCCGTTGCCGATGTGCCTGAAAACAGATAACGCAGCGAAATAGTCGGTTTTTGTGCGCCATCATAAGCCGAAACAGCCCAATCCACACCCGCATAGTCGTTGTCGTCAATTGGTTCATCGCCAATCGGTTGATAGCCATAACGCATTGTTTGCGATAGCAAATGCTGTTTGCCTGTCCAAACAGGGTTGCCTGTATAAGTCAAACCGTCTCGACGCTCAATATACGACCACACAAATTCTCGGATTGTCGAAATACCCGAAGGTTTCAAAACCTTTGCGCCTTGGTGTTTTACCCAAGATTTGTTTGGATAATACTGTGTTTCGGTCAGTTTTTCAGCATCGGGTATCACAATAGCTGCGGTATAATCCTGTCCTTGTGTGGGCGAAACGGTGACAAAACCTGTTTTTAGGACACGTCCTAAATCATCGTAGGCAGTTGCCAAATGTTTGGCGGTGCTTGTTGCCCGCATATTGCCGTCTTGTGTCAAGACCAACAAATCGCGGTTGTCGTAATAAAACTTTTGAGCATCTGCGCCAGGGACTTTCTTTTGTACCAAGCGATTTTTATTGTCGTAAGTGTATTGGAATATCAATGAATAGGTCACATTGCCGCTGCCATCCACAGAACCTGGCGGCAGCACCGCAACCAATTGACCATAATCGTCATAGACATTGTAAGTATCCACGTTCGCACCGCTTAACAGCTTGCGAGTCAAAACGACACGCCCGAGTTTGTCTTTAAAAATAATCGTTGAATGGTTGTTTTCGTCAATCATCGTCGTTTTTGAGAGCGTATTACTGCCATAATAAGCGGATGATGTGACCCCCCCCTCAGTAATTTGATTGAAAATACGGATGGCATCGGATGCAAAGTTCGCACTGTAAGTTGACTGCACAAAAGTCCCATCTACATTCGTCTGCTTAATCGGACGACTCAAAGGGGAGTTTTCGTAATCCGTTTGTGCGTAAGTGACAGGTGATAAAGCGGCGGCTTCAAAACCTGATGAAAAACTTTCAAACGGTAAGAAACTGCGGTATTGTCTGCCGAGTGCATCGTAGGTCATATAGTTTTTCTGATGCCCACCTGCGGGGGTGTAGTTTTCTTTGACGACTTCCAAAGGTCGCCCTAAACCATCAATGTACTGTTTTGTACTGAGGGGTAGGGTTACGCCTTTGATAGAAGTTGACGTGCCAACATTGCTGTAATTAATGCCATTTGTTGTATTTTTATATTCATAACTGTACGTTGTCGTGGTTTGAGCGTCTGTTGCGACACTTGGATTGACGCGGTCTAAGACAGTTTTCAAACGTGCGAGTTTGTCATAACCAAAGGTTTTTATCAAGCCATTTTCGTCTGTGATTTTATTGACGAGGGTGGATGTGCCATCGTAAAGGAATCCCCAAACCAAGCCGCCATAAGTTTTGCTTGTCAAGCGTTTAGTGGCATCCCAAGCATAGCTTTGAGAAATGGTAAACCCGAACTTGGTCATTTGAGAAGGTAAACCATTGCTGTATTGGTCAACCGATACATTTTGTTTTAAGGTAAAATCACGATTGATTGAATACGATTTGTAAGGATAAAAATCAATATAACCCGTTCCTGACCCGAATATTTTATACTCCAAAACAGAACCACCTTGCAGTACCTCATTATAATAAGACTCTTGCTGCAAAGGAACACCAATCATATTTTGAGTAATAAATGTGCTTTGAATAGCAATATTAGGATGATTCGACGGCATATTTTGTGCATAATAGTTTTTTGTTGACTGTATTTTGCCATCGCTGTTTGTCGTTCTCACTTCTATGGGTCCAAGAAAAAAACCAGAAGCAACGGTATTGTAGAGATAATTTGTAGTGGAAGTGATATTGTCCACAACAGAAACTGTTTGGCTCAACCGATAGGGTTTATTGCGGATTTTGTATTTTTTCCAAAAAGAAATGGTATTCCCCCCAGCAGTGCCTTGGTTGTAACCATTAAATTTGACAAAATCACCTGCACTGTATTCATAAAGATCAGTGTTGTACGGCGTATTGGTTTCAGAAGCAACCGACATACTGGCACTATTATATTGCTGCTTACTAATCAACTCTCCTGAGCCAATACGTGGCTGTGTAGGGGTAATAGGTATGCCCGTAAAAGGTTGTAATGCTTCGTTAGTGTAGTTGTAGGTGGTGTAATACTGAGGGGTACCTCCAACAACATAGTTTTCTCTAACCGTATTATAGTTGAGATGCCCGCCTTCAAAAGAACCAAGTGGTACAAGTGCATTGTCCATAAAAAAGCCTTGATAAACTTGCTGCGGTGTAAGACCATTACACTGTCCTATCACGCCTGCATAAGCATAGCCATACATAGGGTATTGATATAAGACACCTGTCGAATTAGGTGTACCATAATCATACGATTTTACGACATCATTCGTAGCACTGATGCCATCGTTATTTGTTATCTTTTTAATGCGTAAACCGCCAACTTTACGATTTCCAACAGAAATATCAAGTGTTATTTCTTTTTGAAGTGTAAACTCGGCGGCACTGTTCCTGCCTTGAACCTGAATACGGTATGACCCCGCAGTAGTTAAGCAAGGAAATATGTCCGTTAACAAACCGTTTATTGTGGCAAATTGATAGCCCGTTGCCCCGATAATACTTGGGTCAACAACAGCATTAGGTGATATATCTTTAAAGCACATCAAAGCACCCGTTGTATTGTTAAAGAGCGACAAGGTCAATGAATTAGCTTGACTGCAAGTGCCATCATAAGCCGTAGCGCGCTTATGCCGCAATGTAAAAAACATATTTTCGGGTAAAGTAACAGTCGTTACAATTGATTGCGGTGGATTGACGGTGCTGTTACATTGACCATCGGGCATATAGTAGCTGAGCATATTTTCAGCAACTTTTGTTTTTACGCCCGTAGGGTCATAATAAGTATTGGCTTCAAACTCAAACGTTGTACTACCACCTGTTGGATAGGTAATTTGTTGAATAGTACCTAATCGCATCGTATCTTCATTGGTTTCTCTATTGGATGAACCATCGTTTACATCAATGTTTCTGCCATTGGGATAACCTGAGAGAGGTGTCGGGTCGAAAAATTTCAAACGCGTATAAGGAATATTAAGTCCCGTGACAGGATTTCCTGTTGCACCATTGGCATATCCCCAATGGTCTAAAGCAGCAGAAAGGCGATTGGGTAAGTAATCGGGGCTTGTTGCTTGTTTGTAGTATGTAAAGATATAAGGTTCAACTGGTTGCGTACTGGCATCAGGCGTACAAGGGGCTTCTTGAACCTTATCAAGCCTTAGTCTATAATCTGTATCTTGCCCAGATTTTTTTGCCGAATTATCTATAAAGTAAGATTGTGTCAAAGTAAAGGTTTTGCAATAGCCACCATTCTCTACTTTTATTGCGCCTAATTTTTTTGCATTATCTATAGCGAGTGCCCCAGGTGTCGTTTTCACATCTGTTCTATCACCATTTGTTACAAAAGTTACCTTCTCAACTCCCGTTGATGTTGTGATATTATCTAATCGATAGCCAAAAATGTCAACGGCATTCTGTGCATATCCCCCTAATGGGACAAACATAGAATTCGCGGTTGTTGAACCATTTGACGACCTATGACCATAGCGATAAATTTCTGTGGTGTAATTCAAATTGATTTTACTTTTGTTGTCAGGCGTTATAATGCGTTTTAAATACCAACCCGTGGCATAACGGGTACTAAAACTGGCAAATGGTTGCGTGACTTCAATAGCAGGGTTGCCATCAGCGACATCGCCAAATTCGTATTTCACACCATCAGGCGTTGTTATCGTAAATTTAGATATCGCATTTACGGCATAACTCACGCCCATCATATATTCTATCTTGACATCTTGTTTTTGTATCAAAACAGCTTTGCCTGTACCATAAGTCGCAGCTTTGTCAATATAGAATTTACCATTGTAGCCACCGACAGAGAAAGAGAAAATATCGGGTTCTCCGTCCAATTGACCCGCCGCCAGTTTGCTATTGAAATCCCCGTTTACAATTGAATCAGTGCTGTTATTGTTGGAAATACAAGTTTCATTAGCATTAAATGTTATGTTCTTACCCATCGTAAAAAAACCATTCTCCCGTTCATCGGCGATACCTTGAACAGTACGGCTGATCATTCCACCCGCTTGGAGAGACCAATTTAAGCCCACCCAACTGGCTAATTCACCAACTCTAACGCCGCCTGCATGATAGCTTAAACTGATAGGAAGACTGAGGGGTCCATCTTGAATGGTGGTAATGGGAATGCCTACGTTCGGAACACCCGAATTGTAGCTGACTGGAATATCGCCATATTTACCCAAACTCGCCGCATTGGCAGAGGGCATGACGACATCTTTGATTTGGTTATTAACCGCTTGTGCGTTTAGTTCGACAAAACTAAAGCACAAAAAGAAGAGAAGAACAGCGTGTCTAAGCCGTGAAGCCGTGAAGCCGTGAAGCCGTGAAGCCGTGAAGCCGTGAAGCCGTGAAGCCGTGAAGCTAACATAAATGTCCGATTTTAGAGTTTGAGTGAAATAATGTTTATTGAGCAAATGAAAAAAAACATTTCAAGCAACGATTAAAATAGGGATATTCGATATGTTATTGACCTACTTGAAATACTGTTTTATCATAACAGGGGCAAACATAGAAACATTGTTTGGAATGACCTATTACATTTTTTGGCGTTATTCGGTGAAGATTTTTGTTTTTCAAAAAATAATATCAATCGCTTATGGGCTTGTTTTTGCTAATTTTCGATAATTTTTACCTAAAACGCTATTGTTTAGTTCCTTATCTTGTTCAGTTTTTGGCGTTTTTCGGAAAAAGATGCATTTCTGCTTTGAAATAAAAAAAAATAATTATGCTCATCCACGTTTAGTTTAGGGCAAACATGAGTCATTCCGAATTTTGCAAAAACGAAATTCGGGATTCTTTTTGTCCAAAAACCTATAAATCCGTTAGGTTTTGTACGTTTGTAGAATAAATATCGTCGTTGTGACTCTCATTACAAGGCATATTGATGATATTGATCGTCGTTGTGACTCTCATTACAAGGCATATTGATGATATTGATCGTCATTGTGACTCTCATTACAAGGCATATTGATGATATTGATCGTCATTGTGAACCTCATTACAAGGCATATTGATGATATTGATCGTCATTGTGACTCTCATTACAAGGCATATTGATGATATTGATCGTCATTGTGAAACTCATTACAAGGCATATTGAT
>JAYSQG010000100.1:0-8412 GCA_043721685.1 Saprospiraceae bacterium
ATGTAACCAATGCCCCGAATGATATAGCCCATATCTGCCATTTCAAACTTTCGTCCACCTACATCATTGTTATTCGCCTTGACTTTGTCAATAATATCCATCAAAGGAATATTGTAATAACTTAATTTATGTGGGTCAATAACAATCTGATATTGCTTTTGAAAACCGCCAAAAGAAGCGACTTCACTCACACCTGGCGACGTTTGCAAAGCGAATTTGATGTACCAATCTTGCAAAGCGCGTAACTCACCTAAATCATAATTAGGTGCATCTAAAGTGTACCAAAAGATATGTCCAAGACCTGTTCCATCGGGACCCAAAGTGGGTACTACGCCTTGTGGTAATAGCCTTTGTGCATAATTCAACCGTTCTAAAACCCTTGTCCGTGCCCAATAAATATCCACCACGTCTTCAAAAATGACAAAGACAAAACTCATCCCAAACATTGAATTGGCGCGAATACTTTTAATCTTAGGAATACCTTGTAGATTACTCACCAAAGGATAGGTTACTTGGTCTTCCATAATCTGCGGACTGCGCCCCATCCATTCTGTAAAAATAATAACTTGGTTTTCCGACAAATCAGGTATGGCATCAACGGGTGTGTTTTTAACCGCATAAATACCATAAGCGGTAATAGCTGCCGCTATTAACAAGACGATGATGCGGTTTTTTAAAGACCAGATGATGAGATTGCCTATCATTTTTTATGCGTTTTATTAAATGACAAAACTACTTTTGATTAAAAGAGAAGTAGGTGATGCGTATCAGTGTTGAGTATGCTTTAAATCATAGCAGTTTTTAAACCATTAAATCCACACTTATACTGAGGGGGGTACGCTTAGCCCCCCTACCCCCAAAGGGGGAGCACCAGTCGAAAAATGATAAAAATGTTCATTTTTTGAGTATATTTAGCCTATTTCGTAGGCGTTCCCCCTTTGGGGGTTAGGGGGCTAAGGCTTGCACAATTAAATCGCTGATGTCAATTTTATTAGAGTCATGTTCGATAGTATTGCAGGTGACAATTTTTTGTATTCCTGAATTTTTTAATTCATGGTAGGCATTACCCGCAAAAACGGGATGTACACCAATACAGACGGGTGCTTTCAAGTCCGTTTTTTTTAAATGCCCAACTGTTTCAATCATTGTTCTGGCAGTTGAAATAATATCATCAACCAATACAGGTGTATGATTTTTGTATTTTTCCACATTTGGAACAGTCACTTTTACATCCCTGTCACCCAATCTTGTTTTTTCAAGCACTAAAAAAGGGGCATCTGCATTTTTTGCGACTACTGAAACCCACTGTTCGCTTTCGCTATCAGGACCGATAAGCAAAGGGTTGTCAATATGCTCTTTTATCCATTTTGACATTAATTCAGAAGCATGAAGCACTTGACAGGGGATAGAATAGATTTCAGCCATAGAATGTCTGCGGTGTAAATGAGGGTCAATTGTAATGAGTGAATCCGCAAAGGATGAAATAAGTTTTGCAAAATATTCACTGGTGACCACTTCACCTGCATTGAAACGTTTGTCTTGTCGCATATAAGCCAAGTAAGGAGAAACGAGCGTAAGACGGCTTGCACCCAATTCTTTTAAACCTTTGCAAAAGAAATAGAGGGGTAACAATTTTTCATCAGGACGATGAAGCGTACACACCACTACGACCTCTTTTCCCATTACTTCTGAAATAATTCTCACATAGCTTTCTCCGTCTGGGAATTGACGAATTATAGACTCTCCGTTCTCTGCGGACAATTTTTCAGAAATGGAAGCTGCGAGCTGTTCATTCCCCGTTAATGAAAAAACAATTGATTTCATGGTTCAATTTTTATAAAGTGGTTATTATTTGATAAATAATCTTTGGCATATTCCAATTCGCCTTTTGCATCTGCATAAATAGTAAATAATATATCTCCCTTTATAACCGCTTTTCCAATAGGGGAATGAAAAACAACACCTGCGCCTGTAGATTTTGGTGCGCCTGCTAATTTGGCGACACGAGCCAGTTTTCGATTATCAATTTCTGTTACGATACCGTTTGCATCCGCTAAAACATCATGTTGATATATTCCTGCTTTAGGCACTCGAAAAGCCCCTTGTGCTTCGCATATTGCTTTAAATTTTTGAAATGCTTTTCCACTTTCTAAAATTTCAGTCGCAACATCTTTTCCTATTTTTCCACGATGTTTTTCTGATATATCAATCAATTGTCCTGCTAAAATCAAGGCTCTTTCTTTTAAATCTAATGGGCAGTTTTTTTCATTCTTTAAAACGGATAACACATCAATAGCTTCTAACGCGGGTCCTATTCCTCTGCCAACTGGTTGTGAGCCATCGGTAATAATAACCGAAACATTCAATCCTATGGCTTCTCCAACTGCCTTAAAATAGTATTGCAATCTTAAAGCCTCTTCATTTGAACGGACTTTAGCTGTTTTGCCAACAGGTATATCAATTAAAACATGGGTTGAGCCTGCTGCTGCTTTTTTTGATAAAACGGAAGCTACCATTTGCCCTTCTCCATCAATATCCAAAGCTTTTTCAACTGAAATCAACAAATCATCTGCTGGGCTTAATTGCATTGCGCCGCCCCATGCTAAACAACCATTCTCTTTTTCAACTACATATTTCATTTCGTTAATGTCAAGAGCAACATTGGTAATCACTTCCATTGTATCGGCGGTTCCCGCAGGTGAGGTAATTGCCTTAGAAGACGTTTTGGGAATGGTTAATCCTGCTGCTGCAATAATACTGACGACTATGGGTGTTGTCCGATTGCCGGGAAGTCCGCCCACACAATGTTTGTCAAGCACCATTTCTTTGTTCCAATTTATTTTTCGCCCAGATTGAATCATTGCTTTTGTCAATGAAGTAATTTCACGGACACTAAGGTTTCCTGCACAGGCTGTAATAAAAGCGGCTATTTCTATATGAGAATATCTACCAGCCACTATATCCGTTATTATCTCACTATAAGCCTTGTCATCCAGTTCTTTTTTGAATATTTTAGACCTCATTTTACTCAATGATTCTATCGGTTTCAAATGCGTAATTGTAATGACATCACCTTCCTTCACGCCCAAATGTTTTAAAGCTTCTTTGGAAAGCGCAGCGTTATCATGTTGGATTAAATCAGAGTAAACAACATTGATTGTAGCAATAATACTTTTGTGGTTAAAATTGACGACGACCCTTGTAAGTGCTGTAAAACCCTCGGAACGACAGATATGGCAATCGTCTTTCATGAAAATAATATTTTCATGGTAGGTATCTATACCTATGGACTTTACTGTTAACTGATTTCCTAAATGCAAATGTTCTAACATGCCTTATGATAATTTTACAACTTGATTTAATTCAGCAATTTCTGCATCCCATCCATAAGTATCTTTGAGTTTTACCCTAAAAACATCGGCAGCTTGAGCTTCTCCGTGTACAATGAAAATACGTTCGGGTTTTGATTTTATATGACTCACCCAATCCAATAATTCTTTTTGGTCGGCGTGCCCTGAAAGACCTTGAATATTTTCAATTTTTGCTTTTACTGTATAATATTGTCCATACAGTTTTATTTCTGGAACGCCATCTAATAATTGCCTGCCCCTTGTGCCTTCTGCTTGAAAACCAACAAGTAAAATTGTTGCTGTGGGGTTGGATAAATATTTTTGAAAATAGCCAAGCACCCTGCCCCCCGCAGCCATGCCACTGCCAGCAATAACTATTTTTGGTGAATCATCTGCCAAAAGATTTTTTGATTCTTCAATCGTTTTAATGCGCGTTATATTATTGCACATTTCTGTACAATCTTTTGCGGATAATTTATGCCAATCGGTATTGTGATGAAATACCTCTAAAACATTATTGCCCATTGGGCTATCCATATAAACAGGAATATTCGGGATTTCCTTTTTCTTTTTAAGTTGCCAGAGCAAATACATCAATAATTGAGTTCGTTCAACGGCAAAACTTGGAATAATAATGATTCCGTTCTTTTTTACAGCATTATTGATAACTTCAGCAAGTTGACCTTTGGGATTGTGAGGATGCAGCCTGTCGCCATAAGTTGATTCAATAAACAAAATATCTGCACTATCTGGTTTCGCAGGATTTAAGAGTAAAACATCATTATCCCGACCAACGTCTCCTGAAAAAACAAACCGTTTACCCGCTATATCCATTTCAAGAAATGTTGCACCTATAATATGTCCGTTATACCGAAAACGGTAGGAAATGCCCTTAAATAACTTTATCCATTTATCTAAAGGTTGTTCTTCAAAATGTGGGAGTGTTTTAGCCACATCTTTTAAATCATACAAGGGTTGTGCCTTTTTATGCTTGGAAAATCCTTTTTTATTGGCATAATCAGCATCCTCTTCTTGAATTTTTGCACTGTCTTCCAATATAATCTTAGCAATTTCCAGTGTGGGGGCTGTGCCGATAATCTTTCCAGAAAACCCTGCTTTAACCAATTTAGGTAAATAGCCCACGTGGTCTAAATGACCATGCGTTAATAAGACTACATCTATTGTTTCGGGATTGACAGATAATGGTTCCCAATTTAATTGACGGAGCTTTTTTAAGCCTTGAAACAATCCACAATCAATTAATATTTTTTTTCCTGCCACTTGAATAAGGTGCTTTGAGCCAGTAACTGTACCTGCTGCGCCTAAAAATTGTATTTTTATTTTATTGTCTTTCATTGTTTTACGATTTAAATTTTTTGAGAACCTTGATTATGCAGTGTTAGATTTTTACAAAGTGCTGTACCTTCTTCCAAAATCCCTTTTATCCTTTCTTCTGATACTCCGACTGATTTTAGCAACTTTGGATTTTGGCAAATTTCTTTGCATAGCACTACCTTTTTGTCAAGTAAATCTATTTTTTCATTTTTTTTGAGTGTGGTTAAACAAGTAATGGGGTATAAGCCCATTGAATCAATCATGTCTTTTAAATTTTCTTTAAAAGGATAATCCCATCCGATGAGTTTAAGCCCAGCACATGCACCATATTGTTTAGCATCGTCTGAAAATCTTGTGTTGGTTACGACCCATCCTTGATGAAATTTAGTGCCGTGTCCTGGAATATTAACCCAAGCAGCTTCAACATCTTTAAATCTTGCCTGTATGTAGAGCGGAATTTTTACATTACTGATAGTACCCAGTTGATTATGATACTTACATTCAATCATAAAGTGCTGGTTTTCTTTTTCGGCAATCACATCTATTTCATGATTCACACATTTTCCTTTTACAATTTCGCCCACTTTCACGGCATAGCCTTGATGGTTTAAAAGAGCCGCAACAAATTGTTCAAAAGGAAAACCCGATGGACCCAATTCCATAATAGCCTGTTTGAGTTTATATTTTGCAGCCACAGGACGCGATTGCTTTTTTAACAATCCGAATGCTAACTTGTAAATTTTTTTTGTCGTGATTCCCTCATAAAGCATAGCCTGCACTTCATGAATGATTTTATTGATGGTCTCTTCATCTGCACCCGAACGGCTAAGAGAATGACGCAACTTTTCAGTTGAAAACAAAGCCGTTTCACCTGATGCTTTTGTAATGTATATATCCTTCATTTTAAAAACCTGTTCTGGAGTGATTGTTTTTTTAAGCATTTTCATTGCAGCGTATTTTTTATTGAACTTCTTGTCTATTATTATTATATGCGAAGCTACACCCCTTTAAAAAAAACGATGATGACGAATATCAGTTGGAGAGATGCGATTGGACAGTGTATAAATCTATTGAAAAGCATTGTAAAAAGGCTTAAATACTGAGGGGGGGGGCATGGTTTTATCAATAGTTTTTCAATATCACCAACTGCATCGGTTTCAAATAAAGTTTGATAGCACATACTTTATTCCCCGAATTTTCTAAATGAAATATTTCTACATCTCTGTCATAACCATGCGCCTTGTCTATCAATGCTTCAAGGTCGGCTTTTGTACCAAAGCGTTCATCTATTTCAAGATAGTTTTCAATCGCATAACCATGATAGGATTCAGGATTATTTTTAAAAACAGGACTTAACCAGATAGCGGTACAACCGAGGTTTTTGATATAATCCAAATTTTCAGTTATACCCCGAAGCGTTCCACCACATTGTTTTTCTAATTGCCCCGCATCACCAAACCCCGAGTGCCTCACTTCAAATGCTGCACTGTGCCGTTTATGACTGTCGTGAAAACGGTCAACCATCAAGAAATAGATAAACTCTTCTCGCCATTTGCGGTGACAGTTTATCCAGTATTCTTTGCCCGGTTTTGGAGAAAGGTCTATTTCATGAACTGATGTCATTTTAAATGTTTTTTTTGACGCTTGTAATTGACCAGATTTACTAAATTTTTTAAATTTAGTAAATCTACCCCCCCCCTCAGTATTTTTACTTAAAAACCTTAAAAACCTTAAAAACCTTAAAAACCTTAAAAACCTTAAAAACCTTAAAAACCTTAAAAACCTTAAAAACCTTTGCCAATTGAACAATAACCATGAAAGACACGCTAACCGAAAGAATGACCACCCACTCATTTAAGTTCATCGGTACAATATCCAAAGCTTGACGCACAAACGGAATTTGCATCGCTCCAAATAAAATAAGCGCATTGACAGCCATTGAATACCAAACATATTTATTACGCATCACTTCTGACTTAAAAAATGCACCTGTTCCCATATTAAAAACATGTAAAAGTTGGCAAATTATAAGGGAAAAGAACAAGATATTGTTGCAGATAGCCGTATCCCAAGCATCATTTTTATGGTATAAATTGTGGTTTATCAAAACCCCTGCGGTACAAACACCCGCCATAACAATAGCATAAAAAAAGATTAATTTCCACCGATTTGTATCAATAATCGGGAGAGATGCCTTCAAAGGTTTCAATTTCATCACATTCTCACCACCTTTTGTTACGCCTAAAGCCAATGCAGGCAAGACATCTGTAATGATATTGATAAAAAGTATTTGTAAGGGAAACATCTGAAAGTGCAAGTTCATAACGGCAGCCGTAGCAATCACTAATAATTCACTCAAATTGCAGGACAATAGGAAAGTGACAAATTTTTTAATATTTTCAATAATAACGCGCCCTTGTCGGATAGCGACCACAATAGATTTGAATGAATCATCTTTTAAAACCATATCCGATACTTCCTGCGCCACCTGCGTTCCCCGTTGCCCCATCGCAATACCAATATCTGCCTTTTTTATGGCGGGTGCATCGTTAACGCCGTCGCCTGTCATGCCAACGATATAGCCTTTTTCTTGAAAAACTTTGACTAAATCCAACTTGTGTTGTGGATTGACTCTGGCAAATACATCTGTATTCAGCCATTTCTTTTTTTCCTCTTTGGTCAAATCGTCAAAGTGTTTCATGTCTTTGCCAATCATTACGGCTTCGTCTTGTTCTGTAATGCCTAATTGTACACCTATATAATGTGCCGTTGTCGGGTGGTCACCCGTAATCATCACGACTTTAATACCTGCCGTTTTGCACTCATCAATGGCAGCTTTTACTTCAGGTCTTGGTGGGTCAATCATGCCTATTAAGCCTATAAAAACAAGATTATCCGTTGATAAAGCTGTTGCAGCCTTGTCTTGACGATACGCTACTGCAATCATTCGATGACCAGAAGCCGCAAATACTTCTGCTTCTTTTATCCAATAATCTCGTTTAACTTTATCAATCGGCACATTATAATTTTCTAAAATATGCGTGCATTTTGGCAACAATTCTTCCAAAGCACCTTTGGCATACGTGAGATATAAACCCTCGTGTTCATGCAGCGTTGCCATGATTTTTGTTTCGCTTGAAAAAGGAATTTCGTCTTTTTTATTAAATTGGGTGCGTATTGCGGTGATGTCATCACCTTGTTGGCGTGCAAATTTTAGTAAAGCAATTTCAAGGGGGTCGCCTATTTCTTTTGTTTCATTATTGGTTATTTCAAGATTGGCGGTATTGCATAAAATAAAACCTTGAGTAATTAATTTAAGTTGTTCTTCATTTCCTTTAAAATCAACGTCTTTTTGCCAAAATACTGAGGGGGTCTTAATGAACACCACTTCCATTTTATTTTGGGTCAGCGTACCCGTTTTGTCCGTACAAATCACATTTGTACCACCGAGTGTTTCTACGGCGGATAGTTTTTTAACAATCACATGGTGGCGGGCTAATTTCAACATTCCTTGAGCCAACGACATGGTTACCACAATTGGTAAGCCTTCGGGAATAGCCGCCACCGCTAAAGCAATGGACGTTTCCAACATTTCCATAAAATTTTGCCCATTTAGCAATCCTGCGAAAAAAATCAGCACGACCAATCCGACCGTTATTTTAATCAACTTTTTACTAAACACATCTAGTTTTTTTTCCAAAGGCGTAGCGGCTTGGTCTGATGAATG
>JAYSQG010000101.1:0-3465 GCA_043721685.1 Saprospiraceae bacterium
GTGGCTTCTTTTAATTTGGCAAAAAGAGCCGCAGAATCTTGTGGTTTTACCGCTAGAATGATGACATCTGCCTTAGAAATGCAGTCTTTTGCATCGAGATAAACCGTACCGAGATTGAGTTTCCGCAACTCTACCGCTTTGTCTGCCAGATGCTCTAAAATCATCAATTGTTCGCGAGTCGTTACGTGAGAACGGAGGAAGGCTTGGGCGTAGGTCAAACCCATATTGCCGCCGCCGATGATGAGGATATTCATAAATTTAATGAATGATTAATGATGAAAGATGAGCGATAAATGATGAACGCCTATTTATCATTCATCATTCATCACTCATCATTAATTAAAATTGGTCTGTAAAAGTACGTTGCTTCTCTTGAAAAGTTGGGTTTTGGGATAAAAAACTACCCCTCAGTATCATTTACCCTTTGAGCAAAATGAGAAAGACTAAAAATGTGTTTCTTTGCATTTCGCATAATTGATAAAAACGACTTCATAATATGGCTAATTTGAATGATTCAATAAAAAAACGGACTTATGACGCTATTGTCATCGGTTCAGGTATCAGCGGCGGGTGGGCTGCAAAGGAATTGACGGAAAGAGGGCTTAAAACATTGATACTTGATAGAGGTAAACCCTTAGAGCATATTACAGGTTATGGACAATCGAACCTCGACCCATGGGCGTATGAACATAGAGGGGAGCGCACATTACAGGAACAGAAAGAGTATTATATTCGAGTCAGAAAACCCTATTTTTCGGAGCGGACTAAGGATTATTGGTTCAAAGATACGGATGCGCCTTATACCGAAACGAAGCGTTTTGATTGGTTTCGACCCAATATTGTAGGCGGAAAATCCATTTTGTGGGCCAGACAATGCTATCGTTTAAGTGATAAAGATTTCGAAGCCAACATCCGCGAAGGGGTAGGAGCGGACTGGCCTATCCGCTACAAAGACATCGAAAAATGGTATGATTATGTGGAGAAATTTGTCGGTATATCAGGCGAAAATTTGGGCTTAGACCATTTTCCAGACCAACAACTTCAACCACCCATGGAGATGAATGTAGTTGAAAAATCGGTGAAAGACCAACTCAAAAAGGTTTTTCCAAATCGTTATTTTACGATGGGTCGTGCGGCTAATTTAACACAACCTTTGGGCAACCGCAGTGCTTGTAATTACCGCAATATGTGCATGAATGGCTGCCCATTCAGTGCTTATTTTTCGTCGCAATCCAGCACTTTACCAGCCGCTTTTGCGACTAAAAAACTGACGATTCGCCCACAATCCATTGTCAATTCCATTATTTATGATGCTAAAAAGAATGAAGCCAAAGGCGTTTTAGTCATTGACAGCGAAACAGGTGAACGGCACGAATTTTATGCAAAAATCATTTTTGTCAATGCTTCTGCCGTGGCTTCTGCTTGGATTTTGCTCAATTCTAAGACCCCTCAGTATCAAAATGGTTTGGGCAATTCGTCGGGCGTTTTGGGGCATTATTTGATGGATCACCAATCGCAAGTCGGTGCTTCGGGTGTTATGGAAGGGTTTGAAGACAAATACATTTTCGGCAGACGACCGAATGGCATTTACATCCCGCGTTATCGCAATATTGGCAACGACAAACGCGACTACCTCCGTGGCTTCGGCTATCAGGGAGGCGCAGGACGCCAAGGCTGGCAACCGAGTCATCAACGAATCGGGTTTTGGCGCAGATATGAAAAACGAAGCGACAGAGCCAGGTCATTGGTCAATGAGCATGTCTGCCTTTGGGGAATGTCTGCCCTATTTTGAGAATAAAATGACGCTTAACACAGCAATTTTAGACAAATGGGGACAACCAACCATTACATTTGATGCCGAATTCAAGGAGAATGAACGTTTGATGAAGCAAGACATGAAAAATGATGCCGTCGAAATGCTCGAATCCGCAGGTTGTAAAAACGTAAAAGCCTACGATAATAACGCCACTTTGGGCGGCAGTATTCACGAAATGGGCACGGCACGCATGGGCAACGACCCTAAAACCTCGGTACTCAATGCTTTCAATCAACTGCACGATTGCAAAAACGTATTCGTCACAGATGGCGCAGCGATGGTGTCGAGCAGTTGCGTCAATCCCTCTTTGACCTATATGGCTTTGACCGCACGTTCCGTTGATTATGCCGTTCAACAGTTGAAAAAAGGCGATTTATAAATTCATAAAATAAAATAAAATGACAATTCCATTTTTCAAATATCAAGGCACAGGCAACGATTTTGTCATGCTTGACCAACGCGAAACAGCGTATTTAACAAAGAACGACACCGAAATCATCCGTCAACTCTGCGACCGTCGTTTTGGCATTGGCGGCGATGGTTTGATGTTTTTGCAACAAAAGGAAGGCTATGACTTCGAAATGGTCTATTTCAATGCCGATGGTACTGAGGGGTCTATGTGCGGCAATGGTGGACGGTGTTTGACCGCTTTTGCCCATTATTTAGGTATTTTTGAAGAAATATGCACGTTTTTGGCGATTGATGGCGTGCATGAAGCCGTTGTTAAAGGCTCGATGGAACATACGGCTTTAGGCAATAGTGTTTGGGTTGAGTTGAAAATGATGGATGTCACCCTCCAAAGCATCGAACATACCGATGAGTATTTTTTGATGAATACAGGCTCACCGCACTATGTTGTTTTTGTCGAAGACCTAACGGATATCAACGTTTATGACAACGGGCGAGCGATTCGCTATTCAGAACGTTTTGCAAAAGAAGGCGTGAATGTCAATTTTGTTGAAATAGCTCCCCTAACCCCAGAGGGGAAAGACGGTGGCATTGAAGTAGCGACTTATGAACGGGGTGTCGAAGACGTAACCTACTCATGCGGCACAGGCGTAACGGCGGCGGCAATCGCTTATCATCTCAAAAATAGTGCGGCAACAAAAGAAGTACCTATCAAGACAAAAGGAGGAGAATTGGCGGTAAAACTTAGTAAAAATACTGAGGGGAAGATTTTTGAAAACGTTTGGTTATGTGGGCCTGCAACTCAAGTTTTTAGTGGGAATATTATGATATTGGTAACGGAAAGGGTTTCTGTAAGCGAGATACATTGATTCTATCGTGCATTTCAATGTGATGATTTATGCCTACTACTTCATTGTTATAACAAAAAAAACGCTACCGAATCAAATTCGGTAGCGTTTCGCACGATTGAAAGGACACAATTTTATTAACACGAACTATACAATGAAAAAATGAATAATCAATTAGAAAGGAAGAACAGCCGTCATATTGATATTGGCTGTCACCGTTGCGTTGGCTGCGACGCTCAACGCAGAGATGTTTAGATTGCTTAAAAGACTGGCTTGAAACTCACCTTGAATCTCCAATTTACCGTCTTTATTGCTGTCTTTGTACGAAATACAATGCAATTCATAGTCACCCGCTTCCAAAAAATGTAACTCATAAGAACCGTTTGACGCAAC
>JAYSQG010000102.1:0-7032 GCA_043721685.1 Saprospiraceae bacterium
GGCAACACCACCGTTCCTTTGCTTTTATAACTCGCAATCCAAATCGTATAATTAGGAAAATTGCCTGCTAAATAGCGTTTATAGTAGTCCAAATTACTATAAATCATCGGGCGCAAGCCTGTTTGCTTTTCGACAATATACAACCACGCAGCTATGCCTTTCAATATATCATCGCGGTTAAGCTTTCTATCATCCACATCTGTATCATTTTCAATGTCCAAAACAGGCGGCAAATCACCTCTTTCAATGGGTACATTTGATAGAAAAAAACGCGCTTGGTCAACAGGATTGTCTCGGAACATAAAAAAATGATATGCCCCCCTCAGTATCTTTGCCTCTCCAGCCGTTTTCCAACTCTCTGAAAACTGATAATCTACCAAATTCAAACCTCGGGTTGCCCGCATATATGCAAAATGCACTCGAATCCCATTTTGGTTCATATTTTTCACCTCTTCCCAATCAATCTTACACGAAAAATGGCTCACATCTATGCCATGCACCGCATAACCAGGCGGAATCGCCACATCAAACGACTGCCATTCACGACGGCGCGGCTCTTCACATTGATTTTTAGTATAAAAAAAACTCTGAATTTTCATCCTGAAAAAGAACAAAAACGGCACAAGCACTAATATCAGTAGCCAAAAAAAGGCTTGTAGTCTGTTTGGTGTGGATATGATAGCGGGTTTTGTCATAGTATTTCAAGTCAAAGATTACGCAAAATATTAGTCAACATCAAAATTGCGTTTTATTTTTTCACAAAGAGTTCTAAGAGGCTCTTTTTCAAGTGTCATTAGTTTTTTTTAAAATCACTTTTTCAGAAACAGTTAGAATATTATCGCACCGAACTTCCGACGGTTTCACTAACGACATAGACAAATGTGCATTGTCTAATTTAAATGTATGCTTGTCATCACGCAACACAGATGTGATTTTAGCCACGATATAGCTACCGAATAGTGAACGACTTTTCCCTATAATGATACAGGGACGTTTTTTAGATGTCAAAAAATCATCGGTAGGGTAATTGAAAAGAATAATGTCTCCTTGTTTAAACATAGTGGTATTTTGTTTTCTCAAAAAATGATAAAATAAATTTCATTTAATAATTATCCCAATGGTCGTTATCAGGATGATCCCAACCATCAGAGATTTGTGAGATGGCAAATTTTGAAAATTCCTCTTCATCTATATCCTCCCAATGCCAAACAATATCATCTGTTTCGTTAGCATCAGTAGGCTTAAATTGAAACGGCACTTTCAAACTTTTGAACAAAGCAATCACTTTTTCAAGTTTCGCTGCATCGTCGAATTGAGCAATGAGTGTTGTCATTTTTAATATTTTACTTTATGAATCATACAAAGATAAAGGTCTTTATGGTTGAAACAAACACAAAAGCCTATCCAAAAGGCAAAAAAGGCTTCAAAAAGCGGAGAAAGAGGGATTCGAACCCTCGGTACAGTTGCCCGTACACATGATTTCGAGTCAAGCCCATTCGACCACTCTGGCATTTCTCCGTTGCAAACTTAACGCTATTTTTTTTAAAAATAAAGAAAAAATCAAAGGGTAAAAAGCGGAATCACCACTTTTTACCCCCTCAGTAAAAACCTTATTTTTTGAACTAAAATGAGTGATAAATTAATAGCCATCGCTTTAAAGCATTGATTATCAAGTTTTTATTCACCGTTCTCTATTTATCAATTTCAGTGATTCGCTCCTTTTTTGAACGCTTCTTCTTCACATTCACATCTTGAATAGCACGGTTGATGTCGTCCATCGTGAACTTGCCACCAATATCCACCAACACAAACTCACCGCTGTTTTCTTGAACCATGATAAACACATCACGAATAAAACCCTTCTTTTCACGCATCATAATATGCACATTGTCGCCATCGCTGCGGACGGTCATCAATTCCTCGAAGTTTTCTGATTTGGCATCATTAATCAATTTTTGGAAATCGGCATAAGCCACTTTGCCGCCACCTTCGATAGAAACAACACGTACTTCGCTGACTTTTCGTGCAATCGCTTGAATGTCAACACCTTCAAGGTCGTCTTTGTCCATGAACCGCATACCGAAGCGAATGAGCCAACCGGGAACTGTAATGTCCACCTTTTCACCCGTAGCCGAGCGTTTATATTTGCGGACAAATCGGTCAATACTTTGTGTTTGCGCTTGCGCTAACTGATTGACTGTCAATAAGATAAAAATAAAAAATAAAAGCTTTTTCATTGCAAATTGGTCGTTGTGGAGCAAGCTCCGTAGTTATTAAAAAATTGTTTTCTTTGTTAATATATATTAGGCAAATTCTCCATTCACCATTAAAATATTCACCATTACCTAAGGTCTATTTTCTTTTGTCATGTTGTCAACATCGTGTTTTGAGAAGAAACCTTCGAGGCACATCAAAAATGCTCCGCCTTTATTGTCCCTTGTCAAAAAAGTGATGTTGGTAAAATGATAATTTCTGATAAACTATTCATTCTTCTTCTTAACCGTTTTCAAGTGTTCCATACCATTTATATCCACCTTATTCGCCAGTTTTGAAATCTTATCAAGGTCAATTTTGCCAACAAAACTGATGAGCGTAAATTCCGTAGGTTCGCCAACCAACATCAGTAATTCGTTGATGATACCGCTCGATTCCTTTGTCCAAAAGCGCACATTACTGCCTTTATCACGCACGGTCATCAAGAGTTCATACTCTTGTATATTGATTTTTGAAGCCGCTTCTTTGTACAGTTGTGGAGATTTAGCGTTGTTGTCGGTCGTCAAAATCCACAAACCTTTAAGGTCTTGGAGGACGGCTTTGGCGTCGGCGTAGTCTTTGTCCTTGATGTCCAATTTGGCAATCATTTGAAACATTTTAGGGGTTACATGAACCACCGTAAACGTTTCATCGTCCATGTATTGATTGAAAAATTTCTCAATCGCGTTGTTTTGTGCCGACATACTGAGGGGGGTACTCAACAAGCAAAACAAGAATAAAAAAGTAGCAAAACTTAATCGCAGCATATTTTTCATTTTAATGATTTTTAATTTCAACTATAATAAAAATAATTTTCAAGAACTATTGAATTGGAGATAAATAACACGAAATTTTGCAAAATAATCGCTATGCTTTTAAATGGTTTTAATCTTAGTTTTCGTTATTTAGAACCGATGTCGCTTCTTTTAATTTCATTAAACCATCCGTCGTTTCGTCCGTTCCTTTTTTCATTTTTTTAGAAACCAAAGACAAGGCTTCTTTCACTTTTTCGTAAGCCACTTCGGGATCATCGTCGCCATCAAGCACAATTATTTTTGCGCCACGATGTTGCGCAATTTGTGGCGGCTTCTGTTCAAAAACCTTGAATATGGCAACGCTACCAACCACTAAAAACGCTAATGTTGCCGCTATTTTCCAAAAATATCCCCCCCTTAGTATTTTGAGTTTTGAGTTTTGGGTTTTGAGTTTTGCTATGCCAGCTTCAGCATTTTGAAGTTTTGGCATTTTAGAATCCTCAAAAACGATTTCCTTTTCTTTTTCAAAAAACTGAAAAAGCGGTGCATAAGAAAGTAAGCGCAGGTCAATATCTGAACCTTTGAAATACCCCCTCAGTATTTTTTCCTCTTCAAGGCTCGTTTCGCCTGTGAAGTATTTTTCTATCAAGTTATTTATTATTGTAAAAGTCATTGTATCAATTTTTTAAAAATTTCTTAAATCTGTGTTTATCCATTATCCACTAAACCAAAGCTTTCCGCCGCCAGCATTTTTTCTCGAATAAATTGTCTTGCCCGATGTAAATTCACTTTTACTTGTGCCAAGGACATCTCCAAAGTGGTTGAAATTTCATCGTAAGTCATACCTTCTATGTCTCGTAAGTGCATCGTTAATCGTTGTTTTTCAGGCAAATTTTGCATCCATTTTCTAATACTTTCTATAACGTCACTTTTTTCAGCATCATCATAAGGTGTTGAATGTGAATCAGTTAACTGCAAGGCTTCACCAATTTCACTCGTTCGCCGATGTTTCGAACGCATTTTGTCAAGCGATAAATTGCGCGTCAAAGTCATGCAATATGCCTCATGATTCAGAACTTCTTGCATATCGTCGCGCTTGTTCCATACTTTTATGAAAACCTCTTGCACCACATCTTCCGCTTCTGCCACATCGCCTGTCATGCGGAGCGCAAAACGGTAGAGTTTGTCTTTAACACTGATTGCAAGCTTTTCAAAATTCATTATTAGGCATTTATAACACAACGACGAATCGTCTTGCGGGTTTGTTACAACGGTTTTTGAAAAAAGTTAAAAATAAAAAAAAGCCGTGAACTGACCCCTCAGTATCACGGCTTTTTTCTCGCTAACGTCGGCGAGGTTTCAAACCTCGCCGACGTTTTGTTAATTTTTCTAAGAGCCAATTATCGTTTGTCCAATTGTCACCACGCCATTCACCAATGCTTCAAAATCCTCTTTTTTACTTCTATGATTGACATTGGCAACCCGAATCGCATAACGACCATTGAGCAAACCATAAGACGGTGCGGCAATACCTTGCTCATGTAAACGCATCAAAATTTCCTTATTCAAAGCATTCAACGACTCATCAGAAAGCCCTTTGGGGTTGAATCGAAAGCATACGACATTCATCACAGGCTTTGCCAAAAGCTCTAAAAGTGGTTGATTATCAATGAGTTCTGCAAGATAAAACGCTTGTGCAACGTTTTGCCCGATGAGCCGGCTGTATTTTTCAACGCCATGTTCTTTCAAAGACATCCACACTTTTAAGGCTCTGAAACTGCGGGACAATTCCAAACCAAAATTGCCACGAGGCTCAATACCACTTGCCAAACCACGTTCGTGATGTGCCAAATACGAAGCGGCTTGCGCAAAAGCGGCGCGGTGAATCGTCTCGTCTCTAATCAAAACACAGCCAACATCGTAGTTCATATACATCCATTTGTGCAAGTCAAAAGCCACACTGTCTGCGGTTTCTATGGCTTTTAGTCGGGTGTCAAAAGCAGCATCGAGTTTTGCCAAAGCACCAAAAGCACCGTCCACATGAAACCACAGACCGTGTTCCGTTGCCAAATTTTGCAGTTTATCAAGTGGGTCAATTGCGCCTGTATTGACCGTTCCTGCGTTGCCAATAATGCAAAACGGCACTTTTCCAGCGTTTTTATCGTCTAAAATTGCTTTTTCTAAGGCGTTCACATCAATTTGATAATCGGCATCAACGGGGATTTTTCTCAAATTGTCGTTGCCAATGCCAATCACATCTGCCGCTTTGAATAGACAATTATGCGTTTCTGACGAACAATACATCGTTAATTGACCGCCAACAGAAGCGTTTCCTGTTGCTCGAATTTGCGCATCAAAATGATTTCTGGCGACAATAATGGCTGTAATATTCGCCAATGAGCCGCCACTGACCAATAAGCCGCTGCCTGTTTCGGGATAGCTAAACATGGTTTTTAACCACGTAATCACTTGTTTTTCAACGTATTGTCCTGCGTGTTCGCCAATCGTATTGTTCGGATTCATGCCCGATGCGAGCATATCGGACAGCATACCCATAGCGGTACCAGTGCCGTTGACCCACGACCAAAAGCGGGGATGCACATTGCCCATATTGAAAGGCAGAACGTGCGTTTTGAAATCTTCATACACCTGTTCGGGCGGGGTCGGTGAGGTCGGCAAAGGTTGATTGAGCGCAGATTTTGCCCCCTCAGTAATCGGTGTCCAAACAGGACGTTCTTTGACATTTTGAAGGTAATCGAGCATGTCGTCCACCATATTGTGGGCGAGATGACGGAGCGATGTCCAGTCTTGTGGGTCGAGCGTTTCCTCGTTTTCTAATCTATCTGTAAATGTCATAAATTATTGAATTTCAATATTTTAGTAATAAAAATTTAATTTCAAATAAAAAGTTGGATAAAGGTGGGTTAAAATTAGAAAAACACCTTGTTCAGTTGGAAATTATTTCGAGTTTGCGTAATTTGCAACCATTATTAACTAAAATTATGGAAACCATGCCTATTACTTATGATATTCGTCAAGACGTTCGCTTCAAACAAGGCACCCAGGAAGGCACCCAGGAAGGCACCCAGGAAGGTAAACTTGAAGGCACCCAGGAAGGTAAACTTGAAGGTAAACTTGAAGGTAAACTTGAAGAAGCCACTATTAAATCACAAGAGTTTGTCATTAGCCTCTTGGAAAATGGTATGACTTCAATAGATTCGATTGCCAATTTGGTGAAAGTTTCTGTCGAATTTGTCCAAAATACGCAATTAGGTTATGAAAAAGCATTGGTCTTGTTGCAAGATAAAAGCCTTTCGCTACAAAAAATAGCGGATGAAACGGGGCTTATGTTGGAAGTTGTACAAGACATGAAACGGCATTAATCTATTGGACTTTCGTCCTCACTTTCCATAAAATCCAATTGAAAAAGCATCACAATCGTGATAAAGCCCTTCTCTAAATATAGCGGGCTGTAAGGTCGTGGCATTCAATTCAGGGTGAATTGTCACATAAGATTTCAGCACCCCCTCAGTATCTTGCACCGAATATTCCCTTTGAGTTTTGCCATTAGGGATTAAATATGCCGCTAAATAGATTAATTTTTCAATTTTTTGAGGGCGATATTCAGCCGCTTGAGATATGATATCATTATACCGTTCTTACTATGCCCAACTAAAATCACTTTTCCTTCTATTTTGTCAATTAAATCACAGATTTTCAGGACATTGTCCTCTAATTTGACGGTATTGATGGGGGTTTTATCTCGTCCCATGCCGAGCAAATCAATGGCAAATACCTGATGTCCCATTTTTTCTAAAATAGGTAAAACGCGGTGCCAGTTCCACGAGCTGTGCCAAGAGCCGTGAATTAAAATAAACGTCTTTTTCATTGTAAATAGATATTGAATTAAAAAATTAGAAATTACATTTTGAAGGCTGCTTGCGCCATTTCTTTACCGATTATTGCCTGCTTTCGGGCGTTTCCCCAATGATATTCCCCAATTTGCCCTTCTTTTCGAATAACG
>JAYSQG010000103.1:0-5594 GCA_043721685.1 Saprospiraceae bacterium
CGGATATTTTCTTCGTCTTCTGCTAATAGGATTCTCATCGGATTCTATTTTTATTTGTTTTTGAATTTTCGAGTTTTTTGGTTAATACTTTTTTTGACCAGTGGTCAAAAAAAAATCATGAACAAAATTAAGGTTATCTAACCAGACTTATCCGAAACTGTTAATGGATTAACCTTAAATTTAACCTTTGTCATAAAATTGTCATCGAATTATTGCTATTTGATTTTGCTTAAAAGTTTCGTTTTTGTCATTCAAAATAATACCTAAAGAAGCGTTTATTTCAATTTATAATTTTACTTAGTTTAAAACTTAAACGAAATTAAATTTTGTTTACCTCAAAATAATGTCAAAATCTACTTCATATTAAAAAAAATACACCCTCTCAGTATTTCATCATAACATATTGATAATCAAATACTTAATACTTAACGTACAATGTACAGCAAGTTTAAGGTCATGAAAATATTAAATAACAAAATTCACTCACCATTTTTTATTTCGTCAAAGAGTTTTACCTTTGTACTTAAGAACTTATAGCCTTTGAGCTACATTTTCCTAATTAAATAAAACCACACTTTTTTTTTATTCTTCTTTTAGCGCAGCCAGCCTAATTTTTTTTTAGCACAATGGTCATTTGTCATTGAGTGTATTGTCCCTTCTTTTAAAGGACAATTCGCTCAATGACTAACGGCTATTCATTAACTTAATTCAAATAAAACTTATGAAAAAGAATTTTCCGACTCATGTCAAACACAAAGAGTTGATTCAATGGGTCAATGAAATGACTGACTTATGTACACCCGATTCTATTCATTGGTGCGACGGTTCTGATGCAGAATACGACACTCTTTGCCAGTTACTTGTGGATAAAGGCACATATATCCGCTTAAATCCTGAAAAAAGACCCAATTCTTATGCCTGCTTCTCTGACCCAAGCGATGTGGCGCGCGTGGAAGACCGCACATATATATGTAGCCGTCGGAAAGAAGATGCGGGACCGACAAACAACTGGGTTGCCCCCAAGGAAATGAAAAAAACGTTGCAACCACTTTTAGAAGGTTGTATGAAAGGTCGGACGATGTATGTCATACCGTTTAGTATGGGTCCCATCGGTTCGCCTTTGGCACAAATTGGCGTACAAATCACTGATTCTGAATATGTTGTGACCAATATGAAAATTATGACGCGCATGGGCGACAAGGCTTTAGAGGTATTAGGCAAAAACGGCGAGTTTGTCAAATGTATGCACACTTTAGGTGCGCCTTTGGCAGACGGGCAAGCAGATGTGAGCTGGCCCTGTAACCCCTCAGTAAAATACATCGTGCATTATCCTGAAAAACGTTCGATTGTTTCTTATGGTTCTGGCTATGGTGGAAATGCGCTTTTGGGCAAAAAATGTTTCGCTTTGCGTATTGCTTCAACAATGGCGCGTGAAGAAGGTTGGTTGGCTGAACACATGCTCATTTTGGGTGCAGAAAGTCCGCAAGGTGAAAAAACCTATATCGGTGCAGCTTTCCCGAGTGCTTGTGGCAAAACGAATTTCTCGATGTTGATTCCGCCCAAAGAGTTTGATGGTTGGAAAATAACGACTGTGGGCGACGATATTGCTTGGATAAAACCTCGTGCGGATGGTCGGTTGTTCGCCATCAATCCCGAAGCAGGTTATTTTGGTGTGGCACCGGGTACAAATATGAAAACAAACCCGAATGCGATATTGACGATTAGTAAAAATACCATTTTTACTAATGTTGCCCTCACGGCTGATGGCGATGTGTGGTGGGAAGGCTTGACAAAAGAAGTGCCTGAAGGTATGACGGACTGGACGGGCAAACCTTATGACCCTAAAAGCAGCAAACCTGCGGCTCATCCAAATTCCCGTTTCACAACGCCAGCGTATCAAAACCCTGTGATTGACCCAAAATGGGAAAACCCAGAAGGTGTGCGCATTCGTGCGTTCATTTTTGGTGGTCGTCGGAGTACAACCGTCCCTTTAGTTTATCAAGCATTCAACTGGAACTTTGGGGTGTATATGGCTTCGACTATGGGTTCAGAGACAACGGCGGCGGCATTTGGGGAACAAGGAAAAGTCCGGCGTGACCCGTTTGCGATGCTGCCTTTTTGCGGTTATCACATGGCAGATTACTTCAATCATTGGCTTCAATTGGGTCGTGGCTTGCAAAGTCCGCCCCGAATCTTTGGGGTCAATTGGTTTAGAAAGGACGACGACGGCAATTTCTTGTGGCCAGGCTTCAGCGACAATATGCGGGTTTTGAAATGGATCATTGACCGTGTTAGGGGTCGTGTTGGGTCGGTTGAAAGTCCGATTGGTTGGATGCCGCGTTACGAAAACATGGACTGGACGGGCAGTGACTTCACACAAGAACAATTTGCCGAAATCATGTCTGTTGACCGTGAAGAATGGAAAACGGAATTGCTCGGACATCAAGAACTGTTTGAACGCATGTATGATAAATTGCCGAAAGAATACCTGTTTATGCGCCAATTACTGCTCTCTGGGCTTTGGCGTTCGCCTGAAAAGTGGCACTTGGAAGGAGAAGAGTAATGGTAAGTAATGATGAATGATGAATGGTGAATGATGAATGGTGAATGATGAATGATGAATGGTGAATATTTTTATTCATCATTCACCATTAAAATATTACGAAACATATATAATGGCAGGCGTAGGCGCACCACTTGTGGCACCGTTGCGACCGAGCGCAATTATTTGGAACTCATAGACTTTTTTGGATATGAGATTGGTAAAAGTATATTCAGCAGTGCTGTCGTAAGTGCCGTTTTGCATCAACCCTTCATCCGTTTTACAACAACCCTTTATCCGTTTTGCAACAACCCTTCATCCGTTTTGCCCTTTCTGCCAACCGTTTTATACTATCCCCTCGTCCGTTTTGCGCTCTCCGACAACGGTTATGAGCCTCGGCGCGTCCGTTTTGCGCTC
Organism: Saprospiraceae bacterium; assembly: GCA_043721685.1. Lineage (GTDB taxonomy): Bacteria > Bacteroidota > Bacteroidia > Chitinophagales > Saprospiraceae > JAAFJT01. Next base: position 2,960 of record JAYSQG010000103.1, read on the forward strand.
TCCGACAACGGTTATGTATGCTCCCCCTTTCGGTTATACGCTCTCCGACAACGGTTTTACACCTTCCACTCTCGGTTATGTACTCTTTAAGGACGGTTTAATGCTCTTGATGAGACCGTTATACGCATTTTTTGAACCGCTATTATAAAATTCATTATGGTCTGTTTATTTGTTCTCACACACGATGTTATGTTTTTAATTTACGTTTGACTGTTTTAGAAAGTTACACGCCAAATAAAAAAAATTCGATATTTTAAAAAAATATTTTCGTCGGTGCTTTTTTCGGACTTTTTGCCTTGAATGGAGACATAACATAAACATATAGCGGCTTAACAAGCATCAACCACAATCTGGACGATTCTTTTAGGGAGAAGGAGATTTGCTTTTTTATTTATGGGCTTTTTTATTATTTGAATAGGTAGAATTGTGGAGGTTTGTTTTGTTGTATGCGGAATTATTGGTTGTTTTGCGGAGTTTAAATATTCTCTCAAAACAAATTTCAAAACGATTAAGTGATTATGAGTGTAAACATTTTACAGTATGAGTCGAAAGTGTGGGCAACAGCTGACCTTTTGATTGGGGCGGGTATCAAACAAAGTGATTTTCCTAAATTTATGATGCCTTATTTCGCTTTGATTTTGGTGGAAAGTCGGCTTGTGCGGTATGCAAAAGAGTTGGAGAAAGAAATTAACCGCGAAGAGGATATTGAAGAGTTTATCGAGGAGTTTAAAGATTTGAATTTTGGCTATAATGACTTTGTGATTCGACAAAATAAGACGCTTAACGATATTTGCAAAAACGATAAAACTTTTGAAGTGGATTTTCACGCTTATTTGAAAGCGTTTGACCCCGAAACAAAATATCTTTTGGGCGTTGACAAAGGAAACGAAGAAGCCAAATTCTTAGATATTTCGGGTTTGAGTGGACAATTAGCTAAAAAGAAGATTTTGTTTAGTTCCGTAAAGGCTTGGAGTGAAATTGATTTAGTGCCTTTCGATAATTCCGAAATCACAACGCTTGAAGAACACATCAAACGTAAATGGGCAGACATTTCGGCGGAAACGGCAGGGGAACAATACACACCCAATGATATTATTGCGCTGATTTCCGAAATCATAGCGTCGAAGATAGAAGATGGTGACAACTATTTAACGATTTATGACCCAACATGTGGCGGAGGCAATCTGCTTTTCGGCGTTGAAGACAAAATTAAAGCGCAGTTTAACCGTCCGACTAAAACTTTTGGACAAGATTGGAGTGATGGGCTTTATGCCTTAGCTAAAATTGAAAGCCGTTTTCGTACTGATTCCGATATTCGGTACGGCAATACCTTGACTGAAATCAATTTTATTGAAAAACGCTTTGATATAGTTGTTGCCAATCCACCTTATGGTGTGGATTGGAAAGGCTACCAAAGTGATATTGTCAATGATAAAACAGAGCGTTTTGTCGCTTTGCCTTCTATCTCTGATGGACAATTTCTTTTCACGCAACATATCTTGTACCAACTTGCCGACTTGGGTTTGTCTATTGTCGTTCACAATGGTTCAACTTTGTTTAGTGGCGATGCAGGAAGCGGCGAAAGCAATATTCGCAAACATTTCTTCGATGAAGATTATGTTGAGGCGATTATTCAGATGCCTACCGATGAGTTTTTCAATACAGGCATTTACACCTATCTCTGGGTTTTCAATAAAAACAAAGCGAAAGACCGCAAAGACAAAGTTATCCTCATCAATGCCAGCGAACAATTCAAACAATTGAAAAAAAGTCGGGGTAAGAAACGCAAAGAGATGGACGCAGACAACCGTTCTTTCATAGTGCAGACTTTGACAGACTTTAAAGATTCAGATATTTGCAAAGTGTTTGACAAGTGGCATTTTTACTACAACAAGCAAGCGATAATGTTGACGAATGTGGATGAAAATGGTAAAACGTTTGAAGAGCATTTACCTGTTAAATCTAAAAGCGGTGGCGAAGAAGTGAGAGCAAAATCTATCAAACTCACCCCCCTCAGTATAAAACAGTTGGAAGACGGTAAAGAGACGCTTATTACAGATTTTGACATCACAACCTTTGACAAAACGTTATACAAAAACCTTTTTGGTTATTTTGAAAACGGTATCAAACCTTTGGTTGCTGATTTAGATTATAAAGAAAAGGATTTGAAAGTGGTTTGTGAGAAGGAGACCTATTGGTACGATGCAGATAAGGAAACTTTGATGAAACAAACCCACGCGGCTAAGGTCACAGGTTCGAGTCCTGTCTCCGCCACTAATACGGAACTCGGTTGTGGCAAAATCGTTATTAAAGCCGCTTACAAAAAGGAAAGCAAAACCAAAGAAGCTTCTATCGAAATCACGGTAGAACTCACACCCGATTATCAAAAGGATTATGAAATCGTAACCTATGCACCCAATGGAGCAGAAAATCAAGGATTGATTGACGCGTTTGTGGCTAAGTATATCACAAAACCGTTTGTGCTTTTAGACAATACGATTGGTGTCGAAATCAATTTCAATAAAGTGTTTTACACGCCCGAAATACTGAGGGGGGTGTCGGACATTCTCAAGGACTTGACTGATTTGGAAACCGAATTACTTAACCTTGAAAATGAATTGGCTTTATGAGTTTG
>JAYSQG010000104.1:0-3370 GCA_043721685.1 Saprospiraceae bacterium
GGAGTGTTTGGATTGGTCAATAGACATCGTTTCGTCTATGCCATGCTTGAAAAAAGGATGTGTTTCAGCAATTTCCCAACGATTTTCCAATTCAACAAGCGGCAACTCATTAGGCGTGTCACCATAAACTTTATTTGTCGAAGTGAAAATAAAGACGGCTTCGGGCGCAAACTGTCGGGTTGCTTCCAACATATTCAGCGTGCCGTTGGCATTGATGGTAAAGTCTGTGAAAGGCTCACGCGCTGCCCAATCGTGGCTCGGTTGCGCTGCGGTGTGAATGACCAATTGAATGTCTGCACCATATTCGTTAAAAATATCGAAGATGGCTTTTTGGTCTCTTATGTCTATGTTTCGATGAATAAAATTCGGAAAATCGGCTGCTAATTTGACAGTTGATGCCAAAGTTGATGCATCGTCACCAAAAAAATAACGGCGTTGGTCGTTGTCAATGCCAACGATATAATCGAATTTTTCGGCAAAATATTTGACCGATTGCGACCCAATTAAGCCGCCTGAACCTGTGATAATGGCTACTTTCATATTGTTTTAAATTGTCCCTTTCTCTAAACGGTTGTAAATACTGAGGGGTCTAAATTTCTCTGAATTTGTCAACGCATTTGCTTGTAATTGCGCCCAATATGATTGGTTTTCTATTATTTTTTTCAAAATCGAAGCAATTTCGTCATAACTTTTAAACGTCAAAACAGACGATTTCAGCGCATTGTCGGCTGCATAATCTTCTGGCAAAATTCCAACCTTGGCGGCTTTTATCATTGTAAAAATCAAGCCCGATTCCTTTGACTTACCATAAGCCCCGTTTGCCCCTTGCTTGATGTGCATATTGCCTAAAATAAGGTCAGCTTGTGCTAAATTTTCATCAAATTCTTCCAATCCAACTGAAGGTTTATCATAAATTCGTATAGCATAATCTTTTGACATCCAATCATTTGCTTCGTTCTTAATCAATTCGCCACCTTCACTTTTTGAAATGCCACCGAGAAAATCAAATTCTATATTGTCTTTAAAAAAATTATCTCTATCAGTTGCTAAAAGCTGAAAAATCGAATCATAATCGCGTCTTGTACTCGACACAAAACCTGGCAAACAAATCCTTAAACGTGGATTATTATTGCCATTTTGCTTTGCCAATATTTTACCATTAAAGACTGAAAAAGGCACGACAGCAACGTTATTTATTCCGACATATTTCGCCAATTCATTGCCAACGGATTCAGTCAAAGTAACAAATTTACCACCCGATGATTTTACTTTTTGTATAATTTTAGGATTGATAAAAGCATAATAAAAATACACTTTCAAACGATATGTAAAATCTTTAAAACTCGTTTGTTTGAAAAACAAGTTGCGGAATTTATCAATTAAAGATTGTTGAAACCAAAAATCAACATTGTGAATCACATAATAAATGGGGCAGTTAAAATTCGTTTTTTCAAAGGCTTGCATGAGGCGAAACGGCTCTTTTGCATAGGCTTCAAGCGTTACGACATAGAGTTTATCAAACCCTTGAATATTTGCATACACATTTTCGCCCCCCTCAGTAAATTGGACTTTTTTTATCTGAATTTTATCCTTTTCCAAATGTTTTAAAGCATTATAGCCTTTTTCATCCGTAAAAACGACCACATTATTCTTTGGAACAGCCGTATAAATCAAGGCTATACTTTCGACATAAGTATAATGCCCATGTGGGGCTATTTCTAAAATGGCTATTTTCATTTGAGCAAAGTTGAGTTGACATAAATAGCGTCCCAATCCAGTAATTTACCTTCGTCTCTCAAGTTGGGCAATAGGTCAAACAGTTGAAAATTGCGTTGACGTAGATATGCATCAATTTCAAAATAAGTAGGTCCACCGCGATATCCATCGTGGTTATTGATTTCTAAAACAATAACTTTTGTACGTGAAAGGGTCTTTTCTGCACCTTTTAAGACCTCCATTTCAAAACCTTGAACGTCCATTTTTATGATGTCAACGGGTTTATTGGGAGGTAAAGTGGCATCTAAAGTCGTTATTTCGATGGTTTCTTTGCGTTGCGTCTTCAACATATCGCCATACACGCCACCGATATTTGAATCCATTTCAAGCAAGGACGAAGCGGTGATACGTTCCGAAATATTAATTTCAGTTGTCCCAATTTGGCTACCCACTGCTTTGTTGATGAGCTGCCAACGATTTGTCCGAGCTGTTGCTTTTTCTATTTCTTGAAAATTCGTTTTGATGGGTTCAAAAACAAAAATATCCTGATTCGGAAAATGTTTTGAAAACAAAGTTGCCGTAGTCGCGGTGCCACCACCGACATCTGCAATCACTTCCCCCCCCTTCCGATTGTCTCGGGATGTCCCATCAGTATGAAACCGATTTTTAGCCAACCAAATGGCATTTTCGATGTGTTGATAAGCAAAAACCGACTGGCTGACTTCTTGAATTTCTGTGCGTAATGGCTTGTCAACCAGATAGTAGATGTTGTGGCGGCTTAGTTTGAGAAACCAAGCAACGACATCAAGCCCTTTTTTTAATAGAATAGAATGGATTTTCACGCTTTTAATTTTTAGGAAAACAGAACCATTGTGCCTCATCGTATTGTTCAAATTGATAATCGTATTGACTTAAAAATTGTAATAAGTCAAAAACCGAATAGCCAAAACGTTTGCACCACCGCTCATTACATTCCATGATAATTTTAGGCTTATGTGTTTTAAGTAACTCTGTTGCCCCTTTAAAACATAAAAACTCTGCGCCTTCGATGTCAATTTTGATAAAATCAACTTTTAGAATACCATTGATTTTCAAGTAGTTATCTAAGGTTTTCATAGGTACTTCTTCCCCTTGTGCGTTATTGGGATCAACGAAATTAAGCGCATCATTATCGGCATTGCCCATAAAAATAGACCCCTCAGTATCACCTAATGCCAATTGTTCAATTTTAACATTAGAACAACCATTCAACGCTAAATTCTCTTTACAAGCCTCGAAAGTATTTCGGCTTGGTTCAAAAGAAATCACTTTACCTTCTTTTCCTACGAGTTTAGACCCTAAAATTGAAAACAAACCAATGTTTGCACCTATGTCTAAAATCGTATCATTCGGACGCACTTGTTCACTAAATTTTTTCAAAGTTTCGTATTCAAAACCTTTTTTATCACTGACAAGTGGCGCATTGATATACAATAATTCAGTAATGACACCGAAATGATTGAAGTTGAAAGTTTGGTTTTCAAAGACACGAATGGCATATTTTATTTTCAGACCCAATCGCCAAATCAGACGACGACATTCAACAAGTAGATTGAAAAAGTAGATTTTGCTATGATAAGCAATATTTTTGAGCATTATTGACCGATTTTTTTCG
>JAYSQG010000105.1:0-7229 GCA_043721685.1 Saprospiraceae bacterium
CGCTTTGAATTATCGCAATAAAATAGCGACATTCAAAGAAGCAACAAACACCCGAAAACAAGTCTTTTTGACCATGATAACCACTTTTGGCGTGAAACAAAACGCATACAGCCTCGGCTTAGTAGATGCTGCCTTGACAATGGATGATTTGTTTGAAAAGAGTTGATGGGCTTAATCAACATTATAGCTCTTTGAAAATCAAAATTTCAGAAAAAATACTGAGGGGGTCAGCTCGGAGTTTATTATTTCTTTACCTTTTAAAACCAATGGATTATGAAAAAAATTACATCAACCATCCTTTTTGCATTTGTATGGAGCATTGGCTTTACTCAAAGCAAACAACAAGTAGATAGCCTTTTAAAGCTACTCAATACCGAAATAGCCGATACGACTAAGCTGAAAGTATATACCAAAATCGGAAATTATTACATCGATAATAATACAGATAAAGCCATTGAGTACTTTAAAAATGCGATAAATCTTTCAGAAAAATTAAATCTCAACTTGGCTGTCGCAAAAAATCAAAATAATATTGGTTATTGCTACCTGCTAAAAGGCGATTTTGATAAATCATTAGATTATTATTTTCAATCTGTTCGAATATTTGAAAAAATAAAAGATAGTTCAAGGCTTGCTTATGCCTTTATGTCAATTGCAGATGTCTATTTTAAAAATAATGATTTCAAAAAAACGGATGAATATCATGACAAATCACAACAGATAATAGAAAGCATAAAAGATAATTCACTGCTCTGTAATTTTTTTATTTCAAAAGCTCAGATATATGACAAACGGGGCTTGTATGACACGTCTTTGCAATATGCTCAAAAGGCGTATCAATTAGCGATAGCTCTTAAAGATGATTATTTAGTGGCTTCGTTGTTGTCCGACATTGGGTTGACTTATAAACATCAAAAAAAGACAACTGAAGCATTACACAATTTTGAAAGTGCCTTAATTTTCTTCAAAAAGACTGGAGCAGATCCGAGTGCACTGGCTTCTATTTACAATAATATGGGTGCCACCTATGCACAAGCGGATAATTATGCTTTGGCTAAAGAGGCGTTCAACAAAAGTATTTCTATTGCAACGGAAGCAGGAATCCCCTACGTTGCTATGGAGGATTACCGCAATCTATCGGATATGTATGGCGGCATTAAGAATTTTGAATTGCAGGCTCAATATTTAAAAAAATACTATACCATCAAAGACAGTCTTTTTTCGGTGGATAACAAAAATCAGTTAACACAGTTAGAAGCCGATTACAACATTGAACAAAAAAACATAGAAATCATGAAACAAGAAGGTGAGGTTGAAAAACAGAAAAGCCAGCGCAATGTTTTTATCATCGTTGCTTTGGCTGCTGCGCTTTTACTAACTGCATTGGGTATATTTTATAGTCGCATAAAAAAGACAAATCAATTGCTTGAAGAAAAGAACATCCAAATAAACAAGCAAAAAGATGCGACACAAATTGCCTTACAAGACCTCAAAGCCACCCAAGCCCAACTCATCCAATCAGAAAAGCTCGCCTCGCTCGGTGAACTCACTGCAGGTATCGCCCACGAAATACAAAACCCTTTAAATTTTGTCAATAACTTCTCTGAATTGAGCGTGGATTTAGCAAATGAATTAAAGGAGGAAATCGATAAAATTGAAATTCCAGAAAAAGATAAAAACTATATCGGTGAAATATTAACCGATTTAAGTCAAAACCAAGAGAAAATAAATCATCATGGCAAGCGAGCAAGCAGTATTGTGAAAGGTATGCTTGAACATTCACGAGCGAGTACAGGTGTAAAAGAATTGACCGATATTAATAAACTGGCTGATGAATATTTGAGGTTAAGTTATCATGGTTTAAGAGCAAAAGATAAGGATTTTAATGCTGATTTCACTACGGATTTTGAGGAAAACTTGCCTAAAATAGAAGTGATTCCGCAAGATATTGGGCGGGTTTTATTGAATTTGATTAATAATGCTTTTTATGCGGTCAATGAACGAGCGAATCAATTACGTTCGGGGAACTTTGAAAGTTCCCCGAACGTGGCGGCGGAGCAACCATATACCCCCTCAGTATTCGTAAGTACAAAACAAGTGAGGAATGCTATCGAGATTCGCGTCAAAGACAACGGCATCGGCATGTCCGAAGCGACTAAAGCCAAAGTCTTTCAACCTTTTTTCACAACAAAACCGACAGGGCAAGGGACGGGTTTAGGGCTTTCATTGGCGTACGATATTGTGACGAAAGGGCACGGCGGTACTTTGGATGTGTTTTCTACTGAGGGGGTCGGTACAGAGTTTACAATAGTTTTAAAAGAAAAGATAGAGATATTTGGTATAACAAAATAATTTGAATACTTTTAGAGAATTTTTATTTAACCTTTAAAACATACTTGATAAACAATACATTGAAAATCATTACCTAAAACCAAGCGCAATGAATCAACTCAATCAACCTATCCTGTCGAAGAATCCCGAACCCGGGCATGACCTCAAAAACGTTCTAACACTTTCTGCATTTATAAAATTGCTTAAAGAAGAAGAAGATTACTACCCCGGAGAGCAGCACAACACCAAACTAATGATAACCCGTTTACGTAAGATTTTTTACGATAAATGGGGATGGAATAAAGAATTGGTGGAAGGGGCTGCCCATATTGATACACGCTATCAAGTCACTGTCGTGGACGATGCGACAGAACATACGCAGGAAATTTCGCGATACACACATTTTGGTTACGACCCCAAGCACCGTTCTGTTACCTATACTGCCCATGATAGGGTGTATGGCAATACGCGCGCAGGAAAACCTGCGTTGATCTATTCTTATGACCATCAAGAGGTGGTACTGCCAGATGGCACTTATTGCGATATTGCCCATATTTTAGCAGGTTTAGATGCCCATAATTACCCACAGGTGGTCACGCCCTTGCCCCATTTTTTGCGCTTTATGAAGTCCCTTTTTCCGCATGTGAATTCCAATATGGACGTTGCTACTTGGATTGGTGATATTGGGAGTTCTGCTGGCGGTTTTTTATTTGCGTATTTATTTCAAAAGAAAAAACCGCTTTCAATAGAACAAGAGCAAGGGATCATCAATGAAGAAGTTCCAGGTTCTGATATGCTTGGGGATATAGACCCTTATGTGATTAAAGAATGTTATGATGTATCCTCCAATAACGGCAAACGATTCACCGAAATATTGGAAGATTATTATTTGACAGATAATTCCAATCGGAAACATCGGTGTTCCATATTCTGCAAAGCGAATGGTCTAAAGGGTTGGGATGGCAATGCCTTCCAAAATGAGACAGAATGGCTTCAATTTTATAAAAAACAATTGAGAGACGACACCACGTTTCAAGTTTTCAGCCTTACTAATGAGAAAATCAACAGTGTCTGGTTGCCTATTGTAATTTGGTTCAATGGTTATGGAAAGGTGTTAAAATTGGAGTTGTTGTTAACATTGTTTTTAGAAAGTTTGAAGGAGGAGATAAAACGAGAACCGCAAGTGTAAAAGGTTAGGTTTATCAAACCTCCACGCCCCCCTCAGTATTTAGATACTTTTTCATGAAAAATCATTCTTTTTATTTTAAACCAAAATCGTAAACAAATGGAAAGTTCAAGAAACGTTTTTTATGTCCTAATTGCCATAGCTGCCATCTTTATTTTACCCTATTTTGGTGGCTATTTCTATACTCATGGCTTATTCCCTCCGGGTTATTTCGATTTTCCCGCCTTATCTGCACCCGCTAAAGCGCCTTTCAACCTTATAGTTTTTATCGGCATAGCAGGTATGTTTTTAATCCTGTTGGGTATTGTTTTGTTTCCGAAACTTTTCGGGGCTAAAATGCTGCCGCCGCCGCCTAAAAAAGAAGTGCCCAAAGTAGCTTATCCCATTTGGTTTTGGATTGGTCTTTTCGCATGGGGTATGGCTTTTACGATTGATACCTTGCACTTTAGCGAGCCTAAAATATTGGTCAATTGGACATCCATTCCCTTGTTTTGGGGGCTAACATTGATAATTGATGGCTTGGTATATGTACGTACAGGTGGAAAATCCATTATATCTATACACCCCCAAGCGCTGATTGGTATCGGAACGGCATCTATTTCAGGTTGGCTACTGTTTGAATATCTCAATTTTTATGTAGATGATTCATGGATTTATCCCAAAGGCAACATCATACATCAAAGTGAATTTGTTATTTATGCCGTGTTGGGTTCATCAGGATTATTGCCCCCTGCGCTTGAGACATATAGTTTGCTCAATACTTTTGAGGGCTTCAAAAACAGGTATATAGCAGGCCCTAAAGTTAAAATCTCGTCCCGGTTAAGTACCCTATTTTTGATAACAGCATTGGTAGGTATGTTCACTGCGCCTTTTTTTCCAAATCAACTATTCGCAATTTTATGGTACTCCCCTTTGGTGATTATAGCTATTACTCTTGAAAAACGAGGCATCTGGACACCATTTACCCCGCTTAAAAACGGAGATTGGTCCTATATCGTGCTTTTATCAATGTCCTATCTCATTGTTGGTTTTTTATTAGAGGGCTTCAATTATTTGAGTGCTACGCATGTGAATGGGCAATTGGGCATCACTTATAGCCCCGATTATTGGGTGTACAGCATTCCGTATGTGAATACATGGCATATTTTTGAAATGCCCCTATTGGGCTATATGGGTTATATGCCTTTTGGTGTCTATTGCGCAGTGTGGTGGATAGCCTTTGTCACCCTCTTAAACATTCCGTCAAATTTTGCCAAAAATGGCTATTAATGTGAATAATGGTTCGTAAATAAACATGAATATTAAATCTATATATATCCTACTTGCCTTCATTTTGGGGGCAAGTTACGCCTATACTCAAACCGCAATTTGGGATGGAAAGAGTCGGTATGTTCTTTTGGGCGAACAAGTAACGCTATTGGAAGACAGTACCAAAACCTTAGGGATAGAACAAGTTAGCTCGGCAACTTATGCCGCTAAATTTACCGCCTCTAACCAGAAAATATTGAATTTTCCTTTAGAAATGGCGGTTTATTGGGTTAAATTCACGATAAAAAACACAACTAAAGATAGGCTTCTATTGGAAGTTGCGCAGCCTATACTCCCCTCAGTGGTTTTGTATTATAAAGATTCGAGTCAACAATGGCAGTCCTATCGAGCGGGCTATACGATTAACCTGTATAAAAAGGACATAAAGCACCACCTCCCTGTTTTTCAACTTTTGGGCGACACCTCAATCTATTATTTACGTATCGAAACCACAACCTTGCCGATGCCCATTAAATTATGGAATCAAGATACTTATGAAACGAAAATGAGTAATCAGAAACTCATTTTTGGAATTTATATGGGGATTATGCTTTTCATTATTTTATACAATTTATTTTTATTTATTTCATTACGCCGCTTGGGGTATCTGCATTATTCGATACTCATTTTCACTTATGCCCTATTTGCAGCGCTCTATGATGGCTATATTCTATATATTTTTCCAGAAATCAATATTTTGACATGGTATATCTTTAATCCGATAGTGATGCAACCCTTTGGTTTGTTGTATTGTATGTTGTTTTTGAACCTCAAAAAATATGCCCCCCGCAGCAACCGTTTGGCTTGGATATTTTTAATATATTTTACATTGTATATTGGTTGGCATTACTTTTTACCCCCTCCAATTCGTATCCTTGTCAGTCAAATACATGCTTTAACGGGTATATTTTTGATGGGATATTTGGGCATAATGGCGGGCATGAAAGGCAATCGGTTGGGCTATTATTTTGCATTAGCCTATTTGGTCTTTTTTGCCATTTCAACCATTGAGGTTATCTATGACAATACTGGCTATCCACCATATTTAGTTGAGTTGAGTTATATTTCCATTGCCTTTTTGATAGAAGTGGCTATTTTATCATACCTCCTATCCAAACGATTTGAATGGGAAAAAGCGGATGTTGAAAAAGGAAAAAAAGAAGCTCAACAGCAACTGTTAGAAAAGACACAGGAAAATGAAAAAATCGTGCGGGAACAAAATACAGTCTTAGAGCAGAAAGTAACAGAGCGCACCGCCGCCCTCAAAAAATCATTGGAAGAACTCAAATCCACTCAAACTCAACTTATTCAATCCGAAAAACTCGCCTCCCTCGGCGAACTCATCGCAGGCATCGCCCATGAAATACAAAACCCTTTGAATTTTGTCAATAACTTCTCGGAATTGAGCGTGGATTTAGCCACAGACCTCAATGATGAAATCCATAAATCCGACATTGACACAGCATTTGTCGAAGAGTTATTGACCGATTTGACTTCAAATCAAGAGAAAATCAATCATCACGGCAATCGGGCGAGTAGCATTGTAAAAAGTATGCTTGAACACTCCCGCACGAGTTCAGGCGTAAAAGAAATGACCGATATTAATAAATTGGCGGATGAATATTTACGGTTGTCTTATCATGGTTTAAGAGCGAAGGGCAAGGACTTTAATGCTGATTTTAAAACTGATTTTGATGAAAACTTACCTAAAATAGAAGTGATTCCGCAAGATATCGGACGGGTTTTATTGAATTTGATTAATAATGCGTTTTATGCAGTGAATGAAAAAAGGAAGCAAAATACTGAGGGGGGGTATAAACCAACCGTTTCCGTTTCGACAAAACAGCTTGACAATCAAATAATTATAAAAATTAAAGACAACGGCATCGGTATGTCCGAAGTTACCAAAGCCAAAGTCTTTCAACCTTTTTTTACCACCAAACCAACAGGACAAGGGACTGGTTTAGGACTTTCACTCGCCTATGACATTGTGACGAAAGGGCATGGCGGCACTTTGGAAGTCAATTCTACTGCGGGGGTCGGCTCCGAGTTTATCATTACTTTACCTTTTAAAACAAATTCAAAATGAAACAGTTAACCCTTTTTCTATTCTTTATTTCAACATATACTTTTGCTCAAAAGAGTGAAATTTTCCAAATAGACAGCCTAAATACTGAGGGGGTACTTCTGAACAAAGGCTGGAAATATCAAACAGGCGATAATCCAGATTGGGCAAAACCTGAACTTGATGATTCCGCATGGACACCTATTGACCCCACAAAGGATATTGCGGCGTTGTCCGAAGTATTCAATGCCCAAATAAAATGGTTAAGATTGGATTTTGAGGTCAAAAACAAACTGCCCAATCCGCTTGGCATCGCTATCAATCAAGCGGGTGCATCTG
>JAYSQG010000106.1:0-1583 GCA_043721685.1 Saprospiraceae bacterium
GTTTTTTGCGCAGGAATACTTTTTCTTTGCCCCTTAAATTGGAAAACAGATGATAGAACGTGATAAAAAAAATATCTGGCATCCCTTCACACCCGTACAAGGGGCTGCCGAATTGATACACATTGAGCGTGCGGAAGGTGTTTATTTATACTCGTCCGATGGTCGCCGTTTTTTGGATGTAATTGCGTCGTGGTGGGTCAATATACATGGGCACGGACACCCGACAATTGCCAAAGCGATAGCAGAACAAGCCTTGAAACTTGACCATGTATTGTTTGCGGGCTTTACACATACGCCTGCGATTGAGTTAGCAGAAAAATTGTTAGAAGTACTGCCGCCTACGTTTTCAAAGGTTTTTTACTCCGACAATGGCTCAACATCCGTTGAAGTGGCGATGAAAATGTCTTTGCAGTATTTTTTCAATAAAGGAGAAAAGAACAGAAACCGCATCATTGCCTTTGCAGATGCTTATCATGGCGATACCTTCGGGGCGATGTCAGCGGGTGGACGCAGCGTTTTTAATGCGCCTTTTCAAGACTTGTTGTTTGATGTCACGCATGTGCCAACGCCAACGGTGGACAATTTGGACGAAAGCATTGCCCAATTTGAAGCGGCTGCGAAAGAAGGCAATGTCGCTGCCTTCATTTTTGAGCCACTTGTTCAAGGTTCATCGGGTATGTTGATGCATGAAGCGGCAGGTTTGGATAAGTTGTTGGCAATTGCGAAGACATATAATATTGTGTGTATCGCTGACGAGGTGATGACAGGTTTTGGGCGCACAGGACGCATCTTTGCGATTGACTATTTGACTCAAAAACCCGATATCGTTTGTATGTCTAAGGGCATTACAGGTGGTTTTTTGCCTTTGGGTGTAACAGCTTGTAACGCTGAAATATTCTCGGCGTTTGATTCAGCCGATATGATGAAAACGTTTTTTCACGGTCATTCCTACACCGCAAACCCCATTGCCTGTGCCGCAGCCGTTGCGAGCATGGATTTACTGAGGGGGTCAAATTGTCAGAATCAAATAGCGATGATTTGCGAAATGCACGCTGCTTTTCTCCAAAAGATGAAGACGCATCCGCTTATTAGGAATATCAGACAGACAGGAACGATATTGGCGATGGATTTGCATACCGCAGAAAATACGTCTTATTTTAACTCGATTAAAGCCATTATTCAGCCGTTTTTCTTTGAAAAAGGGATTTTAATACGACCTTTGGGCAATATTTTATACTTGATGCCACCTTATTGTATCACGGAAACAGAGTTGTTGGGCGTGTATGAAGCGATGGAAGAGGCGCTTGTTTTTTTACAAAAAAAATCATAAAAGGTTGATAGTCAATAATCAAAACTAACCAGCCAATTAACTTTAAAACTATCGAACAAACTATGCAATCATTATTTGAGCAAATCATTGAACAACCAGATATTCATGCGAAGTGGCTCAATACATTGTCGCTGATGGAAAACACAGGTGCGAAGAAAATTAAGAAGTGTGAGCATCCTGTCTTTGTGAGCGAAACCATTTTGAAACATGCAGCAGAAGAGGCGCGTCATGCTTATTTCTTAAAAAAACAAAT
>JAYSQG010000107.1:0-8537 GCA_043721685.1 Saprospiraceae bacterium
CCATCTAAAGATTCAATGGCTTCGGTAATGTATTTCAAAAATTCTTCTTTATTCATATCTCTATGTCTTCCAACAGTTTTTCGAGTTCAAAATGTGTATTGAAAGGCGTTTCAAATACTTGCTGAATGATATTTAGGTTATTTACTGAGGGGGTCTCTATTTGATTTTCCATAGCTTTTTTATAGCGTGGAAACGCTTGTTTTGGCGCAAATAACTCTGTATTGATTTGGTCATAAGCCCGCCGAATATTATTAAACGCATCGGGGTCTTGTTCGGGTGGGTATTTCCGAATCATTAATTTATACTGCCTTTTCACAACGTCTAAAGGTGCGTTAACAGGCAAGTCGAGTATTTCGTAAGGCGATTGTACGTCCATTGTTCAAGTTATTGTCACCAACTTTATAAGAAGGGCATCTATTTTTTTTAATCTTTTTGATGTATTAACGACTTTCAAATAGTCTTTCAGTTTATTCATCAAAACTTTATCTGATACAGCAAACATAACTGAACCTCTTGATAACATAAAATCTAAAAAGTCTATAACGGCATTATAGTGTTTAGGGTCTAATAAGTTGTTAAGTGTCAACTTTTCAATGTAATTGATGGAAAATTCATAGATAAACTTAGGCGATAAGTTTCCTTTTTTAACGATATACTTTATCATCACACCCAAAAAAGTGGCTGGATGTTCGCAACTGTAATTCTCGAATATACGACCGTACACTTGCAAAAAATAAGCTATTTCTGTAAACGTCTTTTTCTCATCTTTTTGATGAATGTATAAGGCTTCTATAAAATTAACCAAACATCCGGCAATAGAATACTCAAAATGGGTTTTGTCAATTAAGCGTTCAAAATCATCCCAAACAAAACCATAGTCTGTTATTTCAGGATATTTTTTTAAGAATAAAAGGAACTCCGAAGTATGGCTCACATAGTCTGTCAATGCTCTTAATTCTCTAATATATTTATCGTTTTCAAAGGTCTGGATATCTCGTTTATACGCTTGAATATCTGGATGTTTTTCAAATCCTGCTACGAGGTTACTGTATGTTTTCAAAAAATTATCGTAAAAACCTTGCGGAAGTTTATCGTTATGACCTATAATTTGACGGATATATTTATGAATACGCATAAAGCCTTCCAATGCGATACTGTTTTGCGGAGGCGTTTTATAATCCGTTACTGCAGCCATAAAAAATGTCGCATAATCCACAACCTGTTTTATAAATATCTCTTTTGGCATACGCTCAAATAAGTTATTCAAAGGGCTGTCATACGATAGACTTGTTAGCAGAAAATCAATATGTTCAATAAATTTACTCTTACTCTTTTCTGCATTCGGCAAAGAAAGTAAGTCCAAACAAGCTGCTTTCGCTTGGTTTCCCGCAACAGATTTATACGGAAATGAAATTTCCGCAAATTTGAACGCAAATACTGAGGGGTATTCGTGGATTAATTTTAATAATTCTTTCCGATAGGCGGAGTCAATCAAATTACCATGCCTAAATATAATATCAAAAATCACCCAACCCATGTCATCTAAATTGTCAACAGATATATTCCCTTTTCTGATAGATAACCATTGACTGACAAACTGCCAAAATGTTGATGGATAAGTCTTTGTATTGGGATCTTTATGGATTTCGAGATAAATCGGTAAAGATTCTGGAATTTGAACAAAATCATCGCCATACTTGATGATGACGTGTTTAATACCTCTATCAGCATCTTCAAAATACTCCTGCTCTTGTGCATTAGCTGCTTGATTGTAAGCAATATAAGGACGTTGCTCCGCAGAAGCTGCCTTCATAACGGCTGCTAAAGTATCTTCATCAAGGAGTTTTTTATGATGATATTGGGCTTCGATTTCTTTTTGCAGATGGGGCGTTATATTGCTTTGGCGCTTGAGCAAGGGGCTGAGTGCAGGCACTGAATTTTCTAATTGTTGAAAATACGTTTTTTCACCATTTGTCAAATTGCCTTGTGCCATTAAGCGATAAAGCGGTTTTAATTTGTCGGAACTCGCTTCGATACTGAGGGGGGTCTGCGTCAGCAAATTTTTAAAAAGGTCAAAGTTCAAATGCTGAAAATGGCTTTGCGATTTCATCAGTGCTGCCGTTTGAGCAACTGCTTCTTGGTCGTTCTCGAAACAATAAGCGATAAGCTGAATATACTGTTTTTGGCTATCCGTACAGTATGCCCATTCTTTTTTATAATACTCTGTAAACGCCTCAAAATCAACGTCTTTTTGCAAATACAATTCTGCTAAAATATGATAAAACCCAAAGGAAGGATAAGTCTCGACCGCTTTTTTCAATAACGGAATAGCCGACTTATAATCTAAAAGATAGAGATATGAAATGCCTGCAAAAGCAGCAGCCCGCACATCCGTCGGCGTTAAAGGTAAGAGATATTTGAGGGCACTTTGGTAGTTCAATTCATTCATATCCGTCAATGCTAAGTGCATAATAACGGCATATTCAAGGTTTTTTGCTTTCTGTTCTTCACCACTTTTCAAGTCTGCACTTCTCAATCGTTTCAAAGCACCTGTATAGTTTTTGAGTTTATATTGCAACAAAGCATCTTGCAGCCTTACCACATTTTTACCTTTTTGCTGATTTTTCTTAGGTTTACTCATTGATGCCTCGTTGGTGAATGGTGAATTTAGTAAATCATTTGTACTTGTTTAAATGTCCTGCTTTTCATTGCAAAAATATTAAAAGGTGAGAAATCCTATTGCAAAAAGGTGAAAAAAAAATCAATTTTATTGCTTGATTCTTATGTTTAGTCCAGATTTAGAGAAAATGACCTTGTATTGGCTCATTGTAGAAGGAATAGAAGAGGGGATTACAAAACAAAAAAGTCCTTTCGATTGCAACCGAAAGGACTTTTTTGTTTCTTATACAAGATATTGAATTTCAATAGTTTACAGTACTATTCATTATGCATTATCATCTATCGACTAATTATACAACTTCTGCGTGCCGTTTATCTACTTTTTTAGGCATTTCTATTTCAGTGTTTGTAATACGGCACATCAGTTTGTAAAATACGCGCGCCAGACGAATGCGGTCAAAGTCTGTGGCAAGCTCGGTACAACCCTCTTGACAATCTGCGTAAAGAGTCGTATTCGTTCTTAAAGTCATCAATTTTTCGATGAAATCCGATTCGTTTTCAGGTTCAAAGCATAAACCCGCTTGGTAATATTCTATGATGTCTTGTGACTCGCCTTCAACACCCAGCAAAATCGGTTTGCGCATAGCGGCATTTTCAAAAATTTTGGAAGGAATAACAGTCTTGAACGTATCCGATTTCTTCAAATTGACAAGGGCAACGTCAGTGATACTGATATAATCCACCATTTCAGCCTTCGTGACAGAATCCAACATGGTTATATTCGGAAGGTTTTTTTCTTCGATTTTCTTTACCAGCTTGGCTTTTTCCGCACCGTCGCCAATAAAAATGAGTTGCACTGAGGGGTCTTTTATTTTACTTGCTGAATCAATTAGAAAATCTAATTTGTGTGCCATGCCGTGCGTGCCCATGTAAGCGACGACAAATTTATCTCTCAAACCGTGTTTATCGAGTAGCTGCTTATTTTTGTATTGTGGTTTATAGATGTCGAGCATCACCCCATTTTTGATGACCTCAATCTTGTCCGCTTTGATACCTCGTCTGATTAAATTGTCTTTAAACGCATCTGTTACGACGACGACACACGTTGCTTTTCGATAAAGCAATAATTCTAATTTTTCAAGTCCGTCCAAAATACGTTGGGTTCTCATGGCTTCGACGGCTCGAATACTTTCGGGCCATAAGTCTCTGACTTCAAAAATCCAAGGAATACGTTTGAAAAGACCCAAAGCACCACCTGCTAAAGCGGTAAAAAATTGTGGCGATGTCGCCACGATTATATCTGTTTTTTTAAACAGCCCCGCGCAAAACGCCATAAATGCGAAACTGATATAATCCAAAACCCGTTTTAAAAAGCCTTGATTCGCCGTCATATATGACCACAAACGCACAACTTTGATGCCTTCTATGTATTCAACTTTGTACAATTGATTTTTATAGCCTGGAAAGGCAGTGCCTGTCGGGTAGTTCGGGAAACAAGTTAGAACGGTTACTTCTGCACCTTGTTTAACCCATTCTCGACAATGTTCAAAAGTACGCGTCGCTGGGGCGTTTACTTCTGGGGGGAAATTATCAGTCAAAAAGAGAATTTTCATGCTTTATAAATCTGTGTTTTTAGCGTACCGTAAAATGTAACAATGATTTTGGTTGCTCTCGAAAATGTATTAAAATGTGTTGGATAAAGGTAGTCTGCAAGTTCTATATTTTTTTTTAACAAATTATCTTTTTCATTTATAAAAAATTTAATTTCTCCACCTAAGAATTGGACGATGTTATTGTCCATAGTCACGGATACCTCTGGTGGAAAATGCCAAAAGGCTTTAGAAAGCACATTTCCAGCCGTTTTATCTATGATTTCAAGGCTATTTTCGGTTAAAAAAAACTGCCGTTCATGTCGAATACCTATTTTTTTATACCCATCGTGTACAGCCCATAATGTAGAGGCTGTATCTTTTAAAATCGTTGCCTTTGCCCGATTACCCACTCGAAAACTACCCCACACCTCTGATGAATTTTGTCCCTGTATTTCAACGGTATTGTGACTCGCTGTTGAACGTTCAAGCTGCCGCCGTTCATTGGCTTCATAAGTCGAGATACCTGTATCAACGAGAAAAGGTTTATTAAAGTTTCGCAATTCAAAACTTAAACTATCGGCATGTGCATGTCCGGGAATATAATCGGGTCCGATGTTGCCAACTTTGACGACGAGTTCAAATTTTTCATTTTTCAATTTACGAAACCCTGATGTACTGAGGGGTATCTTTTTATACGAAATATTCAAACGTTGAGCATAATCAAACAGTTCTCTTGAAGTGGGTGCAATACCGTCCGTTGAATCACCAAAATGGGGTGTTGTACCATCTTCATAAGTCATATTATCTAACCAACTCAACATTAAAACGGCTTTATCTTGTAACAATTGCCTTAAATTAAATATTTTTCCCTTAGATACTTTTGAAATATTTATGGTGTTGCTATCCAATAAATTAAAACAATCCAAGACCCTAAACAACATAATTTTATGGTACATCGGACACAACTCAAAATGCGCACCATCTTCTAAAATTTGTTCTTTGAGTTCATCCGTTAAAATATCATGGGCAATCTTAAAAAACGGCGGATGTTGAAAACACACTGCACCAAACAACATCGAAAAGCCGTTTTCCAACAAATGATTACCCAATAAATGATACTCGATATTATCCGCTAAAATCTGATATTGGTGAAAAAGCGAACGGTCATAAATGGGGTTTTGAATATTATTTTTTGCAAAATATTTTATCCAGTTAATACCTCGTAGTGATATGGGAAATGGCTCGTTGGCATTTTTTAAGGCGGGTTGTTTTTTGATAAAATCGGCTAAAATGACGGCAAAATCCTCCGCTTCCTCCTTTTGATTTAAAAAATCAAAATAAGTTAAATTATATGTCCATAATTTTCCGAAGTCCGCAAATTCCCAATCAATTTCGTTGTCGAATTGTTTGCTTAAATTAAGAAATGTGAAAGCGTTTTCAGGCGCATAAGAAAATGGCGAAGCGATACTGTTTTCTAAAAAAAGAGTCGCCGACGTTCGGGGAACTTTGAAAGTTCCCCGAACGTTTTCCTCGACGCTTTCCTCATCATTTTTTTCATACGAAAACCCAACCATTTTCCGCCACCGATGCCGCACAAAATAGAAAAGGCGGTAAGCTATTTGCTTCCGCCGGAGGTATTTCAGTGTGTTATAGTAAAGTTGGATTTTTTTAATCACAGATATAGATGTATAGAATTAAATTTTACTGAGGGGCAGCACGAATGCAGAATTACGAAATCTTAGAGATTTCGTAATTCTAAAGTTTATACTTGTATCCATCGCCCTTCTTTCAAAGACGCAACGGCAGCAATCGTTGCTCTTGATGTATTGATAACTTGCTCGTAAGGAATCGTCGCTTCACCGCCATTTTTAAGATTGTCAACAAAAAGACGGAATTGCTCGAAATGCCCTTTGTCTTGAGTCTTCTTCATGCCTGACGATTTGAAGCCAAAATATTCGGATTTGCGGAAATTATCCACAACAATAGTGCGGTTTTGACTGTAAATCTCTATGCGCTCCTTTGAATAGGCTTTTGAACCATTTGAAAAATAATTGATAACGCCCGTTGAGCCATTTTTGTAACGCAAGAGAATAGACGCATTGTCTGTATTTTCAGCAGGATTGGGTCCTAAGGCATTCATCACTACGGATTCAACAAGCGAACCCGTTAGAAACGTTATCAAATCAATAAAATGGCAGGCTTCGCCAATGATGCGTCCGCCGCCGCTTTGCATATCGTGTACCCACATTTCCGCAGGAATAAAGCCCGCATTCATAGTCGCAATGACATTAATGGGCGCATTTGAACCACCGATTTGTTTTTTGGCATCTATCATAAAGGGTGAAAAACGGCGATTGAACCCAACCGTCAAGGTTTTATCCGCTTTTTGATAAGCGTCTTCAACAGCATCTAATTCGTCAAAAGTTAAGGCTAATGGTTTTTCTACAAAAACGTGCTTTCCAGCATTTAAGGCTTCAATCACTTGGGTGGCATGTGCGCCGTGTCGTGTTGTAATCAAAACAGCATCTACTTCGTCATCGTTGAGTATATCTCTATAATTCGTTGTAGAATGTGTAATACCATGCTTTTTCGCTAAAATCGTACCTGAAAGACCTTTTGACGAAGCGATGTACTTAATGGGTGCATTCAGTTTTTTCAAATTCGGGACAATGGTCGAACCAGTAAAATTGCCTGCGCCAATAATGCCAAGAACACCTTTTTGTCCCGCAAAAGACCGTTTCGTGTCTAAATCAACGGTTGTACTGAGGGGGTCATTTTTTTCGGAAACATCGTATTTGAGAATCGAAGCAATGGATTTAGAACCTTTCATATTGCCGTAAATCGCATTGTAATTCGGCAAATCTATGATTTCTGTTATCAACGGTGCAACATTGATTTGGTTATTGGCAACAGCGGTCAAAATGGCTTCAAAGTTTCGTTTTTCTGTCCAACGGACAAAACCGATGGGGTAATCGTTTCCGCGTTCTTCATAACTGTCGTCGTAACGACCAGGTCCATAAGAGCAAGAGACTTGAAACGACAATTCTTTGGTATAAAAATCTGACCGTTGAATATCTAAACCGACGACACCCACCAAGACAATACGTCCGCGTTTGCGGCTCATTTTGGCAGCTTGTTCTATGACTTCATTTGTTTTGGCGGACGCTGTTATCAAAACAGCATCTGCGCCAATGCCATTGGTGAGGCTTTCAACCAAAGTCACTGGGTTTGTACCATCGCCGACATTATAGGCTTTGATGCCAAATGATTTTGCCAATGCTACTTTTGTTGGGTCAAAATCGAGACCAATGACATTACAACCATTGGCAACCAATATTTGTCCTGCCATCAAACCGATAAGCCCTAAGCCTGTGACGACAACTGTTTCGCCAAAAGTCGGATTGATGAGGCGAATGCCTTGCAAACCAATTGCGCCAATTACTGTAAATGACGCATCTTCGTAAGAAACGCCATCGGGAATTTTAGCGACCAAATTTTTAGGAATACACACCACTTCGGCATGGTGTCCATTGGAAACAACACGGTCGCCAATTTGAAAATCGGTTACGCCCTCTCCTACCCCGACAACTTCTCCCGCATTGCAATAACCCAAAGGCAATGGTTCGCCGAGTTTTCTAAAAACGGCTTCCATCGTGGGTTGTAAGCCATCGGTTTTGATTTTATCAAAAACCTGTTTGACTTTTTCGGGTTGTTGTCGGGCTTTGTCAATGAAATTGGCTTTGCCAAACTCGACCAACATGCGCTCTGTGCCTAAGGAAACGAGGGAACGGTGTGTCCTAATCAAAACGCACCCGCGTCGAATCATCGGCGCGGGTACATCTTCGAGAATGGTTTCTCCTGATTTTAAGTCTTGTATGATTTGTTTCACTGAATTATCATGTTTTTTTACAGAGTCTCGACCAACCACCCATCTATCTGTCTCTCGGATTCATTAAAATTAACACCAATGCCGAAAATGGGCTTTTCGGTTGCTCGATATTTGTCTGCATAATGATTATTTTTAATTTGGTCGAGTGCTTCTTCTGCTGTATGATTGAATTTAAACTCGAAAATATAAATATACTGAGGGGTCTGCACGACAACATCTGCTCGACCATTTGACAAATGTGGCTCGCTTTCGATAAACATACCGATATAGCTGAAAATCAAATGCAATAAACCATGATAAAAACCTTCGGATTGATTTTTATAGGTTTCATAAGGTAAACTCGCCAATAACGCATTGATTATCGTTTTTGCTTTGGACAAGTCATTGGTCAATAAGGCTTGATTGAGATCTTTAATAGTCGAACCTGTGTGCATCTG
>JAYSQG010000108.1:0-26147 GCA_043721685.1 Saprospiraceae bacterium
TTTGCCGCAGGGCAGATTTATGTCGCTTTGTCTCGATTGCGATCGCTTGACGGTTTAATTTTAAGTTCAAAAATCAATTTCAGGGGTATCAGCAACGATGTGCAAGTGGAACGTTATGCCGCTACAAAACCCGATAAAGAGACCGTTGTACAATTATTAGAAGCTGAAACTTTGGCTTATTTGAAACATTCTATCCTTAAATCCTACACATTTGCGCCCTTGAATTATGCGTGGCGACAACACCTTGATTCGTATGACAAAAGCGAACAAAATTCGAATAAACAGAAAATGAAAGGTTGGGCATCTGCCCAATTTGAATTATTGACCCCCCTCAGTAATTTTGCCGATACTTTCGTTCAACAACTCCGTTCCTGCCTCAACAGAGAACCGATTGATTGGAAGTGGCTCAATGAACGTTTGACTGCCGCACGAGATTATTTTGTTAAAGAATTTACTGAGCGCATTTTACAATTACTGATTCATAGAGAAAAAATGAATGCTTTGTCTAAAACCAAGGCGTATATCGAAGAATTGAGCGATTTGGAAATGACGATGTATGAGCAATTTCAACGTTTTCAAAAAGCGGCTGTTTTGGTCAAATCGGTTGTAGAAGGCACAGAAATTACGAAAGAATTGATTGAGTCGGCGTTCAATCCACAGCAACGTTATGCGCTTTTGCAAGCCGCTAAAAATACCGTCGCTTCCGAAAAAAACAAGCCCTATGATGGTTCAAAAGATTTGGATAGTTTCAACGAAAAGCCGGCAAAATACAAAGTAAAGGACTTATCGAATACCTATCAATTTACCCTTGATTTGGTGAAAAGCGGCAAAAAACCGACCGAAATTGCCAAAGAACGCAGCATGACACTCGATACGATTTACAATCATTTGTCTAAGCTCGTGACAAAAGGATTGGTGGATATTGAAAAAATCATCGACACAGACCGCATCGAAATGATTCGGAAAGTTCTTGATAATGTTGACGAAAGCATCAGCTCAACAGCAATAAAAGAGGTATTGGGTGATGATATTTCGTATGGTGAAATTCGGTTGGTACGAGCGGCATTATCGTATTTGCAGTAGTTAAGCCAATTTATGGTACTTTAAGACAAAAAAAAAGGAAAAAGTTTTGAAAATACCTACTTTTAGTCGGCTTTTTACAAAGCCTGACTAAAAAATATCCTTTCACCAATTATCTTTTTAAAATGAAACAATACACTTTTGCGCTTTTCGCATTGCCGCTTTTTGCAGCTATTTTTTTCACAAATGAGACCCCTCAGTATAAAACACCCAAAAGTAATGTTTTGACCGAAATGGAGAAAAAAGCAGGTTGGAAAATGCTTTTTAACGGTAAAAACACAGAAGGTTGGCATGTTTTCAACAAAAAAAGCGATGGTTCGGCTTGGAAAGTTGACGGTGATGCCCTTGTTTTAGACCCCTCAGTAAAAGACGAAAATGGCAAACGCATCGGCAACGGTGACTTACTCACAGACAGCGAATTTGAAAACTACGAATTGCGTCTCGATTGGAAAATTGCACCTTGCGGCAACAGCGGTATCATTTTTAATGTCTTGGAAGACGGAAAACTCACAGAAGTTTGGCATTCTGGTCCTGAAATGCAGGTTTTGGACAATACTTGTCATCCCGATGCTAAAATTCCAAAACACAAAGCAGGCGACCTGTATGACCTTATTGAATCCAATCAAATCACCGTAAAACCTGTGGGTGAGTGGAATAAAATCCGCCTCATTGTCAAAAAAGGACACCTTGAACAATGGCAAAACGGCAAAAAAGTCGTCGAAACCGACATGTGGACACCACAATGGAAGGAAATGGTGGCTAACAGTAAGTTTAAAAATCAGCCCTCTTTTGGTACCATTAAAAAAGGGCGTTTAGCCTTACAAGACCACGGCAACAAAGTGTGGTTTCGGAACATTAAAATCAAAGAATTTAAGTAATGGTGAATGCTAAATAATTTAATAAGAAATGGTAAAACATTGTTTATCAATGTTTTACCATTTCTTATTATGTATTTATATTTTATTGATTTATGATAATTATGAAAGAAGTTGCACAGCACTTGCGTGAAACAATTGATTATGTTTTGCCACAATTACAAAAAATAACCGATGCCGAAGCGGCTAAAAAACTCCGTCCTGAAAAATGGTCATACAAAGAAATTATAGGACATCTGATTGATTCGGCATGTAACAATCAGCAGAAATTTGTGCGGACAATGCAGCGACCACACCTCGATTTTGTAGGCTATCAACAGGATGCGTGGGTGACGTTACAGAAATATAATAAAGCTAATTGGTTGGAAATCATTGATATATGGGTCGCTTACAATCGTCAAATAGCGCATATTATTGAAACGGTTGACCCCTCAGTATTGAGCCATACTATTTCGATTGAAGGCTCTGAACCTTTTACTTTCCAGTTTATTATGACGGATTATGCGGAACATTTGAAGCACCATTTGAAGCAGATTTTGCCCGATGCGGGTCTGACGAGTACGTTTGAGAATGTTTATAATGCTTAAATAGATTACATTGTTTACAAGATTTAAAATGTTTATAAACCCAGCAGTATCTGATCACTAATAAAACAATCTCAGAGCTGATGAGACAATCAGGAACGTGTAAAAAATAAAGTCGCTTTTTGTCATTCTGAACGCAGTGAAAGAATCTATATAAAACATTTTAAATCAACAGTTTATACAGATTCTTTCACTGCGTTCAGAATGACAAAAAAGGCATGTTATTATTTTGGCGTTCCTCAGCGGCAATCAAACATGTTAGGTTTGTTCAACTTTATATCAGACATAGTGATTTTTGGGCAAACCATATTTCAAAGAAGCTAAAAAAAAGACCGATAGAATAGGACTCTATTCTATCGGTCTAAACAATCCCCACAAAGAATCAATATCATTTTAATGAATATAAATTCTTTCAACAAAGGTAATATTTGCTTGGCGAATTCACTGCATATCTTTTAAATATTTTAAAACTTCTCAACGCAATGATCGTTTGAGCACCTCATATTGATTAAAATATCATCCTATATTCGACAAATCAAACGGCAAAGTCCGTACTCTTTTTCCTGTCAAATTAAAAATGGCATTGCACAAAGCGGGCGCAACAGGCGGCAAACCTGGTTCCCCAGCCCCACCCGGTTGCTCGGTGCTGGGTATGACATGAATCTCCATCGGCGGCACTTCATAAATGCGTAAAGGTGTAAATTGATGAAAATTGGTTTGTTGCACCACTCCGTTTACAATCGTAATCGGTTCTTTCAAGGCAGCCGACAATCCCATGACGATATTGCCTTCTGTTTGTGCCTTCACATTATCGGGATTGATGGCGATACCGCAATCAATTGCCGCAACGACTTTTTCAATTTTCACACCTGCTCCTTGTTTTGAAACCGTAATGACATAAGCCGCCGTCGAGCCAAACGAATGTGCCACCGCAATCCCTTGAACTTGTCCTGCGGGCAAAGGCTTGCCATACCCTGCTTTTTCAGCCACATATTTCAAAACATTAGCAAAACGGGGTTCGTCTTTCAACAAATCCAAACGAAATTGCAAGGGATCTTTACCTGCCGCATGCGCCATTTCGTCCATAAAACATTCATGTGCAAACGAATTGGTTGAGGTATAAACCGACCGCCACCACACAATCGGGATATCCGTGTCTTCCAAATGGAATATCTGCGCCCGATTCGGAATGTCGTAAGGACTGTCTTCTTGTTTCACACCTTCTGCCCAACTATCATCCCCTTTTTCAGGCGGCGTTTTGCCGAGTTGCCAACCTAAAAGCCCACCCGCAATGCGGTTTTCGTAAGCCACCAAATTATTATTTTCATCCAAGCCGCCCCTCAGTCCATAGACCATACCCGGGCGTACAGGACCTTGCATCAAGTCGTCCTCGCGAGTCCACATGAGTTTGACAGGGGCATTGAGTTTTTTGGATAAATCAACGGCTTCGGTCACAAAATCGAAATAAGCTTTGCGCCCAAACGCCCCGCCTAAAAGCATCGGGTTCACCTTAATATTCTCTGGTTTGAAGCCGTTTTTTTGCGCAACCGTCCCCATCAACCAATCTGGACCTTGTGTGGGTGCCCAAATTTCTACTTTATCGCCTTGCACCCATGCCGTGCAATTTTCAGGTTCTATCGGTGCATGAGCCGTAAATGGCGTTTCGTATTCACCAACAACGACTTTTTTAGCTTTCGCCAAAGCGTCTTTGACATTGCCTTTGGCATCTTTATTTGTGTAGCCCCCCTCAGTATCCTTGACTGCCGCATGGACATTTTTGAAATACGCATTGGTTGAAATCTTATCAAAATCACCATTATCCCACTCCACTTTCAAAGCATTGCGCCCTTGAATCGCAGCCCACGTATTGGTGGCCACGACAGCCACAGCATCTATGGTTTTATGCGGCAAAGCGCGTTCTATTTTCACAACCTTCTTTACACCCGCCACTTTCAAAGCGGCTGAATCGTCAATGCTCACTATTTTACCATGAATCACAGGCGAATGCAGCACAACGGCGTACAACATGCCCTCGATTTTAGCATCAATGCCATACATGGCTGTTCCATTCACACGCGTCGGCACATCGAGGCGTGGTAGGCTTTTACCTATGAGTTTAAAGTCTTTTGGGTCTTTCAACTTAGGTGATTTAGGTACTTCCAATTTCGAAGCATCTTCCACCAAATCACCGTAATTCAAGGCTTTTTTGCTCGATTTATGAATGATTTGACCATTTTCAGCATAACATTCCTCTATCGGGACACCCCAACGTTTGGCTGCTGCTTCGGTCAACATTTCACGGGCTTGTGCGCCTGCTTCGCGCAAAGTTTTGAACTTTGTCCGCACCGAAGTCGAGCCGCCTGCGCCTTGTCCACCGTGCTTTTTCGCCCCTGTTGTCGAAACAATATGGACATCTTCAAGGCGCACCTCCAATTCTTCTGCAATCAGCATCGGCATGGCTTGTGTTGAGCCTTGACCCATATCGGGACGTGGGTTAAAAATCGTTATTTTATTGTCTTTTGTAATGACCACGAAGGCGTTGAGTTCGCCTTCAACGGTATCCGTAAGTACAGAATTAAGCGGATTGGCTTTGCCCATACCCGGTAAAGTGAAACCAATGGTGAGGACACCTGACCATTTTAAGAAATTGCGACGATCTATATTTTGCATGATTTTTTAGTTTAGTTGAGTAAAAATACTGAGGGGGATGTTTTAAAATAAAAACTAGACGCTCCTACCCTTTCATGGACGAGGACGTTTTCATTTTAGGCATTTCCGTTTTGCCACCATTTTCTTTCAACATATCCGATGCCAAATGAATGGCTTTTTTGATGCGTTGATAGGTCCCACAACGGCATAAATTGCCCGACATGGCATTGTCAATATCCGCATCTGTTGGTTTGGGATTGGACTTCAACAAAGCCACTGCGCTCATGATTTGACCGCTTTGACAGTAGCCGCATTGTGGCACTTGTTCGGCAATCCAAGCTTGTTGTACAACGTGGTTGGTGTTGGCAGATATGCCTTCAATCGTCGTGATTTTTCCTTTTTTCACTTGACTGAGGGGTACAGAACAAGAGCGCACAGGCGTGCCGTTGAGGTGCACCGTGCAAGCACCGCATTGGCTCATGCCGCAGCCGAATTTTGTGCCTGTCAGACCGATGAT
Organism: Saprospiraceae bacterium; assembly: GCA_043721685.1. GTDB lineage: Bacteria > Bacteroidota > Bacteroidia > Chitinophagales > Saprospiraceae > JAAFJT01. The sequence continues at coordinate 5,706 of JAYSQG010000108.1, forward strand.
GTCGCGCAAAGCCCAAAGCAAAGGCATATTCGGTTCAGCTTCGAGTGTCGTCTGCTTGCCGTTGATGTTTATCGTAAATTTAGCCATGTTTTTTTCTGTTATTGGTGAATGAGTAACTGTTGCGTGGAAGAAAGACTGTTAGTTGACCGCCGAAATTACAAAATATTCTATGTCAAATGAAATAATAAGGCATGGATTCGACAAAAAGGTGCTTTTTTTCGTTGCTATACTGAGGGGTCTCACAAAGTACCCAAAAAGCCGCCATCCACAGGTATATTGATACCATTGATATACGATGCTAAATCAGAAGCCAAAAACGCCGCCACATTGCCTAAGTCTTTCGGCGCACCGATGCGTTTGGCAGGAATCGTGTTTGCCATAGCTTCTGCCACTTTTCCCCTTGATATTTGCGCTTTTTCTGCCCGAATGTCCATCAATTCATTCAATCTTTCGGTCTGAATAAGTCCTGGCAATAAATTATTGACAGTAATGCCATAGCCACCTAACTCAATAGACAACGATTTTGCCCAATTCGCAACAGCCGCCCGAATGGTATTTGAAATACCTAAATCTATTTTCGGTTGTTTGACCGTCGAACTCAAAACAGTGATGATGCGCCCATAATTCATCGTTTTCATCGAAGGTACAAACGCTTGTGCGAGCATCTGACTGGCGAGAATGGCTTCCTCAAAATACGCTTGATACTGAGGGGTTGTTGCGTCGAAAGCGGTACTCGGTGTGGGACCTCCAGAGTTCAAAACGAGTATGCTGACAGGGGTTTTCGCTGTTTTTGCTTGGTATTTGGTCAAAATCTTTTCTAGTTTTTTCAAATCCCCAAAATCCACGACAAGATAATCGTGGTGCTGTCCTCGTTTTTTAGGCAGTTTTGACACCGCTTCTTTGAGTTTAGCTTCATGGCGACTCGTTAAAGTCACATCTGCGCCACACGCTGCCATACATGTCGCAATGGCAAAACCAATACCTTGTGAACTGCCGCCGATAAATGCTTTTTTACCTGAAAGTGAGATTTCCATTGTTTAAATTTTTGTCGTAAAAGACACGTAAGGTCTAAAATATCCGTAGTTAATACCAGAATATCGCAATTTTGTTTAATTTTAAAGCCTAAAATCACCATTCAACATGAAAAAAGCACACACACTTTACCTAATATTCTTGTTTTTTGCACCCTCTGCCTTGTCTGCTCAAAAGTACAGCAGTTTATTCAAAGCAGGCGCAACCGTTGGGGTCAATTTCTCTCAAATTGACGGCGACGAACAATTTGGCTACAACAACAAAGGCATAAATTTTGGCTTGCGCGGTGCGGTCATTCTGAGAAAGGACATGGACGTCAGCACTGAGTTGCTCTATTCCCAGCGGGGTACACGACCCGATAATGACGAAATAAGCAAACAAAAACGCACCGTTTATGTCTCCTTAGGTTATGCCGAAGTGCCTATTTTGTTCAATTATTTTTATGACAAATCAGAAATAGGTCACTATCGCTGGAATATTTATGCCGGTGTGTCTTATGGTCGGTTGTTAAAGTCGGAAACAAAAATCCTAAAAAGTATTTCGTTGACAGATACGATACAGCAAAATCTGGTCAATACCATTGGTTTCAATTCCTCCGATTTTTCCTTAATTTTTGGCATTAAAAGGTATTTTACAAATCGAGTGAGTGCCTCTCTTCGACATACTTTTTCCATGAATTATCTTTACAAAAACCCAAAACCCGTTATCATCACGCGTGGGCAACAACCGAATAAAGATTATACGACCTTCCGTTCTTTTTTCTTTTCGCTCAATTTAGGCTACGACTTTATTACGCCTAAGATGGCAAAACCACGAAAAGGGAAAACGATTCAAAAAGCAAAAACTTCTGTTCATTGATGATTTAAACGGAGTACTCTAACCACAAAGTTTTTTGAATTAATTTAGCACAGAGGACACATAGCTTCAATCAATTGATTTTCAATATTTTATATGCGCTATATATGCCTATGTGTTAAGCAATAAGATAAAAGAATTTATTTGTTAGAATACTGAGGGGGGTAATAACACCTCATTCTCCTCGAAAAATGAATATATGTTCATACGCAATCCCTTTAAATTTTTAGACGTGTAGAAAAGTATAACGTGAATATTTTACAAAATAGTTAAAAATTTTCTGCAGGAAATTTCTCACTGCTTTTCTCATCACCGTTTTTTTAGCTCCCCCGAGCTTCATTATATGGTCAACAAATTTTGAAAAAGCCCAAACAGAAGCTGCCATCAGCAAAAAACTCATTTTATTGAATTTTTGTGGTTCAGATTGGTGTATTCCTTGCATCAAAATGAAAAAAGAGATTTTTGAATCTTCTGAATTCGAAAATTTTGCTCCCGATAACCTCGTCCTCGTCAAAGCGGATTTTCCCCGCTTAAAAAAAAATCAGCTCGATAAGCAACAAACCAAACAAAATGAAGACCTCGCGGCGCGATACAACCCGCAAGGTGCATTTCCTTTCACCGTTTTGCTCGATGCCAAAGGTCATGTTTTAAAATCGTGGGACGGTTTGTATAAAAAAACACCCGAAGAATTTACGGGGGAAATCAACAAAATAGCGCATGACAACAACTGATGTCATAGAGAGACCCATTCACAAACGCGTCTTGAAGTTGATGGGCAATCGCTTTGAAATCAGCGTTGTGAGCGACGACAAGGTTTGGGCAGAGAGCCAAATTGATGCCGCCGTTGCAGAAATTCAGCGCATCGAACGCCTGTTGACCACCTTTTCTGAGGACAGTCAGACGAATCAAATCAATGGGCATGCAGGTATTAAACCCGTCAAAGTGGATCGCGAAGTGTTCGATTTGATTCAACGATCCCTCCGTATTTCTGAGTTGACGCAAGGGGCTTTTGACATTACCTATGGCTCAATTGACAAGAGCCTTTGGAATTTTGATACCAAAATGATCGCCCTACCTGACCCTGAAACGGCTAAACGGATGGTGCGGCTTATCAATTATCGAAATGTGCTGTTGGATACTGAGGGGGGCACGGTTTTCCTCAAAAACACAGGGATGCGCATCGGTTTTTGGGGTATTGGCAAAGGTTATGCGGATGAAAAGGCAAAACGTATGATGATACAAAACGGAGTCGAAAGCGGCATCGTGAACGCCGCAGGCGATTTGACGACTTGGGGGCAACAACCCGATGGCAGCCCGTGGACGATTGGCATCACTGACCCAGACGCTAAAGAGTATCCTTTTTCGTACCTCAATATCAGCGATATGGCGGTGGCAACATCTGGCAATTACGAAAAACTTGCTGTTAGCAAAGGCAAACGATACTCGCACACGATTGACCCAAAAACGGGCTTACCCGTGTCGGGCATCAAAAGTGTGACGATTATTTCGCCCAATGCGGAAATTGCCGATGCGATGGCAATACCTGTGACAGTGATGGGTATTGAAGTGGGTTTGAACCTTATTAATCAAATGCGGGGTTTGGCTTGCATTATTATTGACGACAATAACAAAATTTATACGTCTAAAAACATTAGAATCAGGCATTAAAATGAAAAAAATTCATTCTTCCATCAAATTCTCAATGGCTATCCTTGTCGTTTCAGCCAGTTTGCCGTCCTGCGTGTCGGTCAAAGAATACCAAAAACAGTATCTCAACGATGCTGAAATGGAGCTTGCCGCCCGTAAAGTCGAAAAATTTGAGCAAAATTTTCAACTCTATCGAGAAGGCGCATCGGGCGCAAACGGGGGTAAAACAGGCGGCGGTTGCGGCTGCAATTAGTGCCTCGTTATTGGTTTATCGTTATTCGGTAATCGTCGTCTCTAAGAACGTTTTTATATTCAATTGAAAAGGATTTGACTAAAAATATTGAAGTAACAAACGGGTTTTCAACGCTTTGAATTATCCATTATCAGCTATCCATTATCCATTAATATCATTCATTCTGTATTAAATCAGTGATCGAATGCGCAAAATATCACTTTCTGCTTTGGGTTTGTATTTGAGTATCGTCGGCTCTTTTGCCCAAATCAAACCTATCGAAAAAGATACGGCTTACAAGTCGCGGGCATTAAAGCTCGAAGAAGTCAATTTAGTGTCGATTACAGCCAAAATGGCAACCATTCGGCTGTAACAGGCGGTATTGGCACAGAGAAACTGATTGACCTTGCCAATACGCTCGACCTCAAATTGACAAAATGGTCGAGCAACAAACACCAACATTCCATTGGCTTGGAGATGGGCATGGACAGCTATTCTTCGGCTTCTTCCGACAAAATTGACCCTTCAACAGGTGTCACTAAGGGACAAACGGGTCCCGGTGGCAGACCACCAAAAGGCGGCGGACAAGGCAGTACATCTGGGGCTTCGTCCAGCAGCAATATATTATCCAATTTGGTTTCTGTGGGTGCCATTTCCTCCGCTTCGGGCACGACAAACGGTTCTACCCTTCTGTCAATTGGGCAATGAAAAACACTGAAAGTGGCGAAACAATCGGTGCAAACCTTTCATTCTCAACAGAATACGATTACCAGTCGAAAGGTGGTGGCATCAATTTTACAAAAACATCGAAAGACAATAGCCGCGAATACGGTGTCAAAGCCTCTGCCTTTTTTGATACTTGGATGGTCATTTATCCAGTCGAGTTGCGCCCTGCGGGTTATCCAACAGGCGCAGAGGGCAGCAAAAACGGGATAGATTACAAGCCGCGCAACTCGTACAGCATCGCCTTTTCGCTGGCCCAAATTGTGAACCGCTGGTTGCAAGTGTCGGCAGTTATTGAGCCATCGTTCCAACAGGGTTTGTTGGCAACAAAATACCAAAGGGTCTATTTTACTGAGGGGGGTGCCCAACCTGAAAACTTACCCGACCAACGGTGGAAACTGCCGATTGGCTTACGGGCGAGTTATTTTGCGGGCGACCGCGTAGTACTGAGGGGGGGCTATCGGTTTTATACCGACCAATGGGGATTGACGGCGCACACGGCAAACCTCGAAACAGCAATAAAATTGACCCCTTTTTGCTCCATCAGTCCGTTTTATCGGCTGTATGCACAATCGGCAGCGAAATATTTTGCTGCTTATAAAGCCCATTCAACCAACGACGAATATTTCACGAGCGATTACGATTTATCGAAATTGACAAGCCGAACCTATGGGGCAGGTGTGCGTTGGATACCTGAAAAAGGCGTTTTGGGCATCAAACACTTCTATATGCTCGAATTGCGGTATGCGCATTTTTCTCGCAGTACAGATTTGGTATCCAATATCATTACGGTGAATATGAAGTTTAAATAGGTTGCAAAAGAAACCTATTGTTCCAATTTCTCGGAGGCTGTCCGTTCTCAACGGGCAGCCTTTTTTATGATTAATTTGAGTTGATTTTTTGATTTTAAGGAAGTGTAAAAACAGTAAATTTCAGTTATCTTGTAAAATATGTTTATAAAGTAATTTAATTAAAACACAATTACAGAGTTTAATTTATCGAAGGTTCAATATGCGTCAAAACATTGTAAATCAAAGGTTTATGCTGCATAATGTGGTCTTTGACATCGTGTCCGATTTTATGCCCCTCCCGAACCGACAAGTTGCCGTCCACGACGACATGAATATCAACAAAAAATTCAAAGCCTGATTTTCGGATAAAACATTTCTCGACATCCTGCACTCCTGCCACTTGTCGTGCCAAAACTTTCACTTCATCGACCAAATACTGAGGGGGGGCTTTGTCCATCACTTCGTTTAAGGCGGGCTCGAAAATATACCAGGCATTGTAAACAATAAACCCTGCTGCAATCAATGCCGCCCAATCGTCGGCACTTTCGTAACCCTCGCCGCCAATGAGGGCAATCGTGATGCCAATGGCTGCCGTAAAACTCGTTATCGCATCGCTGCGGTGGTGCCACGCATCGCCTTTGACCGCCGTGCTGCCGATGTCGTTGGCAATTTTTTCGACATACCGAAACATAAATTCTTTGATAATGATAACTGCAATCAGCACGATGAGGGTATAAGCAGCCGGTGTTTTATGAGGTGTTTGAATCAATCTGATACTTTCATAAGCGATAAACACAGCTGCCCCAAAAAGCGATACTGCAACAACAATACCCGCCAAAGGTTCGGCGCGACCGTGCCCATAAGGATGGTCTTCGTCGGGTGGCTTCGCCGCAGATTTAAGTCCAATCCAAACAATTACAGAGGTAAAAACGTCGGCAGTGGATTCGATGGCATCGGCAATTAAGGCAAAGGAATTGCCGAAAAAGCCCACAAAGCCTTTGACGATTGCTAAAAATATGTTGGCAAAAATACCATGACGAATCGAGCGAATACCCGCATGTGCTGGATGCGTATCCTTATTGGTTTCCTTCATGCCCCAAAGGTAGACGAGTTTTTAGATACTGTATAGTGGAAAGCAAATAATGGATAGTGGATAGTTTTGTAATGCGTTGTCCATCAATGGGTTAGTTAAGCATAAAATGCCCATAATTTAAACTTAACGACCAAACTTCAGACAAAGAACAATGCCCTAAACCTTGATTACTTTGTAAATTATGTTTACAAAGTAATCAAGGTTTAGGGCATTTACAGGGTAATTTAGGTTGCCGAAATACCCCATTATTCCGCCACATGTATCACCAAAACAGGTATTTCCGCATACATTGCCAATTGTTTTGTCATGCTGACATGTATAAATCGTTGCCAAAAAGATCGGTATTTGGTCACAACCGTCACCAAATCAGCACCCGCTTTTTTCGCAAAACTGTTGACGCCTTCTACAACGGAGTCTTCTTCGATGACATGCGCCGTAAAACCCACATCAGGTGCTTCGTCATTAAATACCTCGCGCATTTTTGCTATGTCAACCGTATAGTGACTTCCTTCATTTTCGCCCGTTTTGACAAACAATAACTCTACATCCGTTTTTAATGTTTTAGCAATATCAGCCACAACGCTCAGATGTTTGAGCGATTTATGGTCAAAATCGCAGACATAAATCATCTCTTTCGGCTTTTTGTAGATCGCACCTGCCGGAACGAGCAATACTGGGCAACGCGCTCTTTGCGAAACATTTGTTGCCGTAGAGCCAAACCACAAGGCACTCACATTTTTCTTGCCTGTTGTGCCCATGACGATGAGGTCATAATCGCCTGTTTCCGACATCTGATTGATGGTCTCAATCGGTAAGCCAAACACGGTTTGTCTTTTGATTTTCACTTTGCGTTGCACCAAAACTTCATCGAGTTCGGCTTCTTCAGTTTCAACAAATTTTTGCAGCTCCCCATCCAATTCTTCTTCGGTTTTGCCCGACGGAATAATGAGTGGATCGGCAAGCGGCGCAGCGGGCATATAGTCGTCATAGACGTACAGCACTTTTACAGAATCTGCACCCATATTTTCCGCCATCGCAACGGCGTATTCATAAGCTGCTTTTGAATTGTCAGAAAAATCAACAGGAACGAGGATATTTTTTATCGCTTTCATAAGACTTATTTTTAAGATGTTTTTAAAATGTGGCTGAATGAGTGTTTAGTTTCAGCGCAAAGGTCTCCCCTACTCTATCCAAAATGGTATGATGACCATCATGTCGGACAATGATCTTCGGTGGACTTGCCTATTATATAGTCGTTACTACTTAAACTGTGTTTATCAAGTAAACTGTGTTTACAAAATAAACAAAATCGAGTCTAAATTTTACATTATTTACATTGTAAACACGAACAGAGTTTTCTTCAAAGCTCTTTTTTGGTTTTTAAACAACGTATATTATAAACACCGCCACAACCTCAAAGTTTTAGCATAGAACGCTTAAATGGCATAAATAAAGCCAAATTCACCCGTTTTAAGTCTCTGACGAGGATTGATAAGCTTTTTACAATGCACTTACTCGTCCTGCCGGCTCTCCCAAAAGAAAAAAGCAAAAATACTTTGTAAACACAAAAAACGGTTGAATCTTTGCAAACAAAGTAATTTAAATAAACTTTGTAAACATCTTAAACATAGTTTAAATCTGAAAAAATATGACCAAAACGATTTCAATCGCCAATTTCAAAGGTGGTGTTGGGAAAACGACTTCGACCATCAATATTGGCGCAGCACTGCACCGAGCCGGTAAACGGGTACTGCTGGTTGACCTCGATCCGCAGTTCAACCTCACCCAAAGTCTCGGCATAGTGGATGTGAACCGCCCTATTTACCGCCCTATTTACGGCGCTTTGCGCGGCGAATATGCGCTCGAACCGCTTGAAATATTGGTTGGTCAAACGCCCAATGAACGCGGTCTGGATTTAATCCCCTCTTCGCTCGAACTCATAAAAGCCGAAATCGAATTATCCGGTGAGTTCAAAAGAGAAGAAATTTTGAACCGTTTGCTCACGCCTTTGACCCCTCAGTATGATTTCATTTTATTGGACTGTCCGCCGTCTTTGGGTCTTTTGACCATCAATGCCTTCGTGAGCAGCGACGAAATTTATGTCCCTATCGAAGCCGAATTTTTGGCATTAAAAGGATATGCTGTACTCAATGAAGCGATCGGGCGCATCGGTTTGAGCGTTGACAAGGTTTTTGTGACCAAGTTTGATGGGCGTAAAATTCTCAATCGGAATGTATCGGATACCATCACCCATTCCCTCGGCGACGTGGCTTTTAAGACCATTATCCGCGAAAATGTGGCTTTGGCAGAAGCCCCCACACAAGGTTTGGACATTTTCAGATATGCCCCCCGCAGTATCGGTGCGGAAGATTACCGCAGTTTGGCGGAAGAAATCAGTCGCCTTGTTTAATATGTTTAAATAATAAGTTTTGTAATTCATGTAAATATTGTAAACCAAGTAAAATATAAAAAATGGCAAAAAAGAACCTAATTAACGCCGATATGTTGCTTGCAACACCCAGAAAAGCCCCCGAACCAGAACTCTCTATGGCAGAAGAACCCTTCAAGGTGACCATTCATGAAATCATTGACCTGCCCGGTGCACTTGACGAACCCGAATCAACCCAACCTGTTTCGTCCGTCAAACGGGGGCTGAAAGGCAATGAAACCCGCGCCACCTTCATCGTTGACGAAAACCTGTTGGAAAAACTAAAAGCGGTGGCTTATTGGGAAAGACTGAACATCAAAGAGGTCATTAACGATACTTTTCAAAACTATTTAGACAGTTATGAAAAACAAAATGGCGCCATCAAACCGATACCGCAAAACAGAAAGGCCTAGAATGTCTGATAGTTATGCTTCTTTTTAGTCCGTATAAAGTCTGATAGTTGTGATGTGTGAAATCTCAAAAACAAAAAAATCGTATCTATTTGTTCCTATTTTGTATGGACTGATAATGATCTGAAATTTAAAACAACAACCGTTTGTATTGTTGTTTTATAAGTTTAAACTGTTTTATTGTTTATTGTTTAAGAGCAGCACAATAAATTGATAATCAATTTATTGTGCTTTTTATTATCGAGAAATGTACGTGCTTATATCATAGAATGTACGGACTTATATCGAACTTTATACGGGCTGCTATCTGAAAATGTACGTGCTTATATCATAGAATATACGCTCATTTATCAGGCTTTATACGTACAACTATCGCACAATATACGAATGCTCTCCTTTGAACCGCTCCAAACATTATCTATCGTAAAATATACGGATGCTCTTGTAAAACAACTTCTTTTAACTATCATTAAATGTACGGGCTTTAAAAATTTGTCTCTTTTTTAAAATATCATTCTTCGTAAAACTGAATGATAATAGGTATTTTTACCCAAATTTTAAGACATGGAACAAGAAGCGTTGGACAACAAACCCGCTGTCGTATTGGCAAATTCGGAGCATATTTTTGTGCAGTCCAATGATTTTATCAGGGCAAAGTACAAAGACAATATGAGTTTTTGGGAGTTTCTGATATTTGGGAAAATGTGTTCTGACATTGCGCCCGAAGACGAAGACTTTAAAGAATACACCGTTTATGTCAAGGATCTCATCAATTTTTTGGGTATTTCGGATGGTGGCAGTGTCTATCGTTATGTGTTAGATGCTGCTTCGCGGTTGCTTGAACGGCGCGTGGTGGTTACCTATAAGGACGAAACTGGGCGGCGCATGGTGCTTGAAACCAATTTGATTGCAGGTTTTGCTAAGCCTGAAAAAATGGTGAAAAACGACCCGCTTTTCATCCGTCTGACTTTTCATCCGCAGCTCAAACCTTTTCTGCTACAACTGCAAAAAGACTTTACAAAAGTGGATTTGCGGAATTACAAGTTTTTGCGCACCGGCACGAGTATCCGTTTATACCATCTTTTAAAACAGTATTGGGGTCGTCGCCAGCCAACGGTCGAGTTATTGCTCGAAGATTTGAAAGAAATGTTGGGTGTGGCGGATAAATACGAGCTGTATGGGCATTTTAAAGCGGCTGTACTGCAAGAAGCCCAAAAACGACTGACCGACACAACGGACATCAGTTTTGCTTACCAAGAAGTCAAAAAAGGTAAAAAAGTCGTCGCCATCATTTTTTACATCAAAGAAACGGGTGGTGGGCAACTCACAAAGGAGGATGTGCCGAAAACCAAAGCGATAAAGCTTCAAAAAGGGCAGTCTGTGGACGCGCCAAACTTAGACAATGAACGATTAATCGTGGATTTGACCCCTTTGATTTGTACAAACTGGGGTGTTTCAGCCAAAATGTTGCGGTCTTTGGTACAAAACCACAGCGAAGAAGCCATACAACAAGCGATTCGGGTGACTGAAAATGCGCTGACGCAAGGGAAAGTGAAAGAGGCCGCAGGCTTTTTTGTTCAAGCAGTGCGCCAAGGGTATTCCGACGCTGTTAAAGAACCTCATAAAGACATTAAGCAAAAGAAGGCACAACAAGAAACCCAAAAAAAGCGAGAATTGGAACAAAAAGAACGGTTGGCACAGGAAAGACAACAGGCGTTTGAGAAAGAAAAAACGGCTGTATTGAGCCTTTTGTCAAAAGATAAATCGCTGCGGAGTGAGGTCATTACCCGTTTACATGGCGGCATACTGAGGGGGAGCTACGACGATGCCAAAACGTTTGAAGAGAATATGAAAACGCCTCTTTTGCTCGGGGCAGTCTTGAATATCGTTAAAAGTATAAGGGAATCTTAAATACTGTAAAACATGTTTATTTTTTAAACCTTTTTTACATTGTAAGTTGTGTTTTTAATGTAAATAAGAAACTAACGTAACAGGCGGTCAGGATAATCCGTTATCAAACCGTCCACACCCAATTTTATTAAAGCTTTCATATCGGTGACTTCGTTCACCGTCCAAGGGATGACGCGTATGTTTTGCGCATGACAATAATCCACCACTTTTTTATCCACCAAAATATAATAAGGGCTGTAAATGCTGGGCTTGAAGCTTATTTTTGACAAATTTGACTCAACAGTTCCTTCATTTTCAATCAACAGTGCCGTCGTTATTTTTTTGTCCAATTGATGAATCACTTCAAGGGCGCGTGGGTCAAAGGACTGAATACAGGTTTTTTCATAGATTTTTAAGCGATGAACACTTGCCAAAACCAGTGCGGCGAAGGTTTTTACGGAGGGGGTGCGCGTTTCGTCCCAGGCGGGCTGCGATTTGATTTCGATATTGAAATAGGGTAGGGGCCGTTTAGTTTGTTTGCAATAACTCAGGACTTCTTCGACCATTTCGGTCAAAGTGGGTTTAAAAACCCGCATCCGTTGCTGGGTCAAAAAACGGGGATTGCCGCGGCTGCCGCAGTCGTATTTGCGGACTTCGTCGGCGGACATCTGCCAAATCAATTTTTTTTCCGCTTCTTCTTTGGTTATCGGTGTATTGTCTGCATTTTGACAAATATCTGGATTGATCCACGGCTCGTGAGAGATGATGAGTTGGCTGTCTTTGGTTACCGCTAAATCGAGTTCGAGCGTTGTCACACCCAACTCCAAGGCTTTTATGAAGGCAGGAATCGTATTTTCGGGCAACAAACCGCGTGCGCCTCGGTGTCCTTGCCAATCGAATGGTGTTTTTGAGGTGTTATAGGGGGGGGTATGGCAAGCCGAAAAAATGAGGAAAAATAGGCAAAAAAGAGATATTCTCATTGTGAAAAGTGTTTTATACATGTTAATCTGTGTAAACATTGTATTTTAAATAAACAATGTTTAAAAATTAAATAAAGTAAATGAATTGAATTTTTTATCAAAAGTAAACAGGTAAAGGCAGAAGGTAGGCGTTAAGCTGTATGTTTTCCAAACTTTACAATTCCTTAACGCCTTTTTAATATAGGGATCATACAGCGACCCTACTTTTGTGGTATAAAAAAGGAAATACAAACTAAGAGTAAGTTTTATTTTTAGCAAAAATGCGGTTAACGATGGTGAAAAGGGCTTCCTGGGAAGCAAATGCCTCGTTTGACCGTTTTTTTTTTGCTTATTTGTAGAACAAACAATTACTTTTGCTCAACAATGAACGAATTTTTCACTTTTTAACAGAAAAATCAATGCGCAAAAGTATCAAAGCCCTGATTGTCTTCTCCGTTTTACCGACGCTTCTTTTTTCCCAAAACACTTTTACACACGACGATACGCTGCGCGGCAGCATCACCAGTGAACGGGCTTGGTGGGATTTGACGTATTACGAATTGCGTGTGCGGGTTGACCCCGATAAACAGAGCCTCGAAGGCAGTACAACCGTTTTTTATAAAGTTCTTGAGCCTTACCAAACACTGCAAATAGACTTGCAGCCCCCCTCAGTATAAAAAGGGTTTTGCAAGACGCGCGCCGTGGGACGGTGGCTTTTCGTGGTCAAAAGACAAAAATGGGCAGCCTTTTGTCGCCACCTCTTGCCAAGGTTTGGGCGCTAGTGTGTGGTGGCCTTGCAAAGACCACATGTACGACGAGGCGGATTCGATGCTGATTTCGGTGACAGTCCCACAAAATTTGATGGACGTTTCGAATGGGCGTTTGCGCAAAACGACGGTCAATGACAATGGCACAAAGACCTTTGATTGGTTTGTCCAAAATCCCATCAACAACTATGGTGTGAATGTCAATATTGCCAATTACACCCATTTTTCAGAAGAATACGCAGGCGAGAAGGGCAAATTGAGCATGGATTATTATGTTTTGCCCGAAAATTTGGAGAAAGCAAAAGAGCAATTCAAACAAGCCGGATTGATGATGAAGGCGTTTGAACATTGGTTTGGACCTTATCCGTTTTATGAAGACGGCTATAAATTGGTGGAAGTGCCGTATTTGGGCATGGAGCATCAGAGTTCGGTGACGTATGGCAATAAATACGCGAATGGCTATCTCGGGCGCGATTTGTCGGGCACAGGTTGGGGTTTGAAATGGGATTTTATCATCATCCATGAATCTGGGCATGAGTGGTTTGCCAATAATATCACGTACCGCGACATCGCCGATATGTGGATTCACGAGTCGTTTACCAACTATTCTGAAAACTTGTTTACAGAGTATTATCACGGCAAAGAAGCAGGGGCAGCGTATGTGATCGGCACCCGTCAAGGCATTAGAAACAAAGAACCTGTTATTGGACAATACGATGTCAACAACGAAGGTTCGGGCGATATGTACCCCAAAGGCGGTAATATGCTGCACACCATTCGCCAAATTGTCAATGATGATGCCCAATGGCGTTCCATACTGAGGGGTCTGAACCAGACTTTTTATCACCAAACGGTGACGACAAAACAGATTGAGGACTATATCAGTCAACAAGCAAAAAGCGATTTATCAAAGGTTTTTGACCAATATCTGCGGGATATTCGGATTCCTGTGTTGGAGTATAAAATTTCAAAAAGAAAAATAACGTATCGGTGGACAAACTGTGTGGCGGGTTTTGATATGCCTGTGAAAATAATTTTGGACAATAAAAAAGAGTTGACGATTTATCCCAAAACCGAAAGGCAAAAGCTGAAAGCGAAGAGGGTAGGGGTGTTGACCGTGGACAAAAACTATTATGTGACCACGAAAAAAGTTACAGAATAAACTATGGTTATTTTGTTTACATTGTTTATTAATTTTACTTCATTTATTGTTTTTACAGAGTAAATTGCTAAAAAACACCTTTGCTAAAACAGTATTGAGGCACGTTTGGAGAATCACATGCGCAATAAAAGCGTTTTTTTCTACCTTTGCCGCCCTTATGAGCTTATTGGCTTAGAGTCCTTGTCATTTCACATTAAAAAACCATTTCCTTGATGTTTGATTATTTTATTAATTCATTTAAAAGAAAAAAAGCGCGGCGTTATTTCCAAAAATATCCGAGTGTCATAAACACCTTTCAGCTAAAAGAAACGGGGGCTGTGGAGTTCGCCAATTGGTCGAATCCTTTGGTCACGCACAAAGATATTACGCAAGAAAAAGTGGATTTTTTCAAGAAGTTTGCACCCGTTGGCAGTTTGTGTATTGACATCGGGGCAAATGTCGGGGAGCATACCGTTTCGATGGCTTTGGCGGTTGGCAAGTCGGGTACAGTCGTTGCGTTTGAACCCAATCCGATGGTTTTTGAAGTGTTAAGCACGAATGCAGGATTAAATAAAGATAAGACCAATATCCAATTGTTTAATTGTGCTATCAGCGAAACCGACAGCGAATACTATTACAATTCGTCGGAAGCGTCTTTTTCCAATGGTGGTATTTCGACGGAGAAAACGAATGCACACGGCAAGTTTCAGTTGGATCAGAAAATAAAAGGCGTGAATTTAGATACTTTCCTGCACGCAAACTTTGCTGCGGACTTGCCGAAATTGCATCTGATTAAGGTGGATACTGAGGGGTATGATAAGGAAATTTTAAAGTCCATTGCGCCCATTATTCAGAAATACAAACCTGTTATCATTGCGGAATGTTTTCCCAAATTGAACACTGCGGAACGGGTGGATTTATACAATACAATCGCCAAACATGGCTACGATTTGTATTATTTTAGGGATATTGACCGCCTCGCCGATACGGTTAAAATCACAGCAGCGGATATGGACAATTGGAAACATTTTGATATTTATGCTTTGCCTATTTAGGTTTTTTTCCACTCAATTGCTCGTCCAGGCGTAAAAGGGGCATCCGCTTTTTCCAACGCATTTTCAATCTTTTCCACCTCTTCTTTGATGGATTTTAAGTCTGACACAACGTCCCTCATCTGTTTAGAAACGATGTCGTAACTCGCTTTTTGGGCATTCGATGGGGGAGAGGTAGATGTCCACAAAGCCCCTTGAATATCGTTGATGCGTCCATTTAGGGAGGGGGGTGTTTCAAATTCGCGTCGTCCCAAAGTGGCATCGCCATTGAATATGCGGCTCACTTTTTCTAAGCGTTTTTCAAGTTGATAAATTTGGTTGTGTGTTTCCAAAGAGACTTTGGGTGCGTCCACGACTGCCAATTTTATCATTTTTATACGGTTGTTCAAATCCTCAAAATATTGTCCGACACCGCCTGCCACACGGCGCAATTCAGTGACTTTTTTACAAAAATCATCATAACCCCGTTTGTCTTTGGTTACCAAAGTCGCATTGTTGAGCGGTACACACTTAAAGGACTGTGGGGGTACCAACTCGGTGTAAATGCCATCGACAAATTGACTCATCGACACTTTGTATGTGCCAGGCATGGCGAGATAACCCGTTTCAAGGCTTGAAAACAGACTTTCAGGGTCGAGCGTTGTTTTATAGCTGCCCGCAGGTGCTGTCGGTGCATATCTGAAATCCCAAACAAGGCGTTGTACCCCTTTTTTCGCAGGGGCTTTGAGGCGACGCACCACATTGCCCGCTTCGTCGGTTATCGTAAACAACAGATAAGGTTCGGGCTGAATGTCCTCCAAACGCATTGAGTCAACGGACGGATAATACACATTTTCCCCTTTTTTAATTTTCTCTTTTTCCATTTCACGGCGTTTTTCCTTTGCCGTTTTCAAGTCTTCTTTCAAGTAATAAGAAATGACGGCACCGGGTGTGGGGTTGGGCGACATAAAATGGCTTTCGCCTAAATGTCCTTTGCCACGCAGCCCCAAAGGTTGTGCTTCGACGTACATCAAAGCGTCTTTGACAGGGAAAATAGCGGCGGTTTTGTTGGTGATATCCGATTGTTTCATGGTGCGTAAAGGCGTATAATCGTCTAAAATGTAGAAACCACGTCCAAAAGTCGCCAAAACCAAGTCATTTTCACGGCGTTGAATATCCAAATCTTTGACCGCAATCGTTGGCAAACCCGCTTTGAGTTGTGTCCATGTTTTGCCGCCTTCCAAAGTGAAAAACAAGCCAAATTCTGTACCCACAAACAGCAAATCTTTGTTTACATGGTCTTCGGCAAGTGTGTAAGACGTGCCACGTTCGGGCATATTGCCTGTTATCGCTGCCCACGTTTTGCCACCGTCTGTACTTTTGAAAACGTAAGGTTTGAAATCGGCATAACGGTGGTGGTTGAAACAGGCATACACCACGTTTTTGTCGTGCAAAGAAGCGACGATTTGATTGACATAAGTACGTTCAGGCACGCCTGAGATATTATCCACTTTTGTCCAATTTTTCCCCCCGTCAGTAGTAAATTGAATTAACCCGTCATCCGTACCTACCCACAAGAGGTTTTCGTCAAATTTTGATTCGGCAACCGTCGTGATATTGCCATAAATATCCGTCGAACCGTTTTTGGCAATCGCATCCATACTTTGCACCCTGCCCATAATTGGCAGTTTGTTGCGGTCGAGTTGCCGCGTCAAATCGGGACTGAGGACTTGCCACGTGTCGCCGCGGTCGTCGCTTTTAAAGACTTTATTGGCTGCAAAATAAATGCGGGTATTGCTGTGCAGCGAGACAAACAAAGGCGAATCCCAGTTCCAGCGATACGCTGCTTCACCTTCTCTTTCGGTCGGTTTAATCGGCACATTTTCACCGCTTTTGCGGTCATAACGGTTCAAACCACCGTATTGAGATTGGGCATAAATGATGTTCGGATCTTTCCAATCCACCGCCGACTCGAAACCATCGCCTGTGGACGTAACGTACCAATCGGCATTGGCAACACCGTTGGCAGAAATCGTGCGCGAAGGCCCGCCGAGACTGAAATTGTCTTGTGTGCCGCCATGCACGCTGTAAAATGGCAAATCGTTGTCGGTTGTGACCTTATAAAACTGCGTAACGGGTAGGTTTTCCTTGAATTGCCATGTTTTGGCTTTGTCATAACTTTCGTAAATACCTCCATCGCAACCGACAATATAATGCCCAGTGTCGTCGGGGTCAATCCAAATAATGTGATTGTCCACGTGTTTCCACATTTCGCCGAGGCGTTTCATGGTTTTACCGCCATCGTCGGAGGTCATAAAAAACATATCGGTGATATAGATTTTATCTACGTCTTTGGGGTCGCAAAAAATCTCTTGATAGTAGTTGCCAGAAGTCGCATAGTCGTTCATTTTTGACCAACTCGCACCTCTGTCCGTCGAGCGAAACACACCACCTTTTTTGTCTTGCGCTTCAACAACGGCGTACAAAACATCGGGATTGACAGGCGACATCGCCAAGCCAATACGCCCCATTTCTACTGAGGGGAGCCCCGTTGTGCTTTTATTCCACGTTGCGCCACCGTCTGTACTTTTGTAAATAGCCGATTCGGGTCCGCCACTGACGTAAGTAAACACTTGCCGCATCCGTTGGTGTGCAGCGGCATACACGATATTTGGGTTGCGGGGATCAATCAACACTTCGTTGCAGCCTGTGTATGTGCCGATATTGAGCACTTGTTTCCACGTTTTGCCACCGTCCATTGTTTTATAAATGCCCCGTTCGCCGCCGCCTGCCCAAAGCGGACCATAAGCTGCGACATACACTTCATCGCTGTTTTTAGGATTCACGGCAATCATACCGATGTGTTCGGAGGCTTTCAAACCCATGTTTTTCCACGTTTTGCCACCATCTTCCGATTTATAAATGCCATCGCCATAACCGACGACGCGCTGATTGTTGTTTTCGCCCGAACCGACCCACACGACATTCGGATTGTTGGGGTCAATCGTGACGCATCCGATAGAGTAGGAGCCTTGCGCATCAAAAATAGGTTGGTAAGAAATGCCCCGATTGGTGGTTTTCCAAACGCCACCTGCTGCGGCTGCGACATAATATTCATTGTGGTTTTGCGGATTAACGGCAATGTCAACGATGCGGCCCGAAGTTGTGGCAGGTCCGATGCTGCGGAGACTCAAACCGCTGTAAGTATCGGAGTCTTGCAGAGGGTCTTTTTTAGTTTCAGGTTTTTGTCCGAAAACGCTTAAAAATAGGGTTGTTAAAACAAAGACTAAGGAAATTTGTAATTTGGATTTCATTTAATCACAGATTTAGAATGAGTGAGTTAGATTAATTTAATGAATGAAAAGAACAAATGTAGTGATTTAGGTTGCTGCGTATTGGATCTGTGAGATGAATTTTATGCTTAAAAAAATGCCCCCCTCAGTACAACGCATACTGAGGGGGGCATTCATTTTGAAAAACGAAGGACGGAAAATCCTAACTCGCCGCCTTCAAGCCCTGTGTTTCAGGATTGGGTATCAAACGCACCGTAAGAATATTGATTTTACCGCGTTTGAGTTTGGACAGCGGCAGTTGATAAGTGAGATAACCCTCTTTGACAATTTCTAGTAATTTTACAAAACTGCCAAAACAAAATGCACTTTCGTGTCTTTTGTTTTGGTGCATTATCTTGTGCAATGGTGTGTTTTCAGTAAAAAAATGAGACGGGATTAGTAATTCTCTCTTACTGCTTTTTGTTTTTAAAGTTTTAAAAACGCATTCGCTGAATCCGCACTGCATTCAGAATTGCCAATAAAGCCACACCAACATCAGCAAAAACCGCTTCCCACATGGTTGCTAAACCGCCTGCACCAAGTACCAATACAGTGGTTTTGACAGCAAAGGCAAGCGTAATGTTTTGCCAAACAATGCGCTTAGTTTGTTTGCCTATATTTATTGCCATGGCTATTTTGCTCGGTTTGTCGTCTTGAATGACGACATCGGCTGTTTCAATAGTGGCATCGCTACCCAAGCCGCCCATGGCAATACCGACATCACTCAATGCGACTACTGGTGCATCGTTTACACCATCGCCTACAAAGGCTACTGTTTCCTTACGTTCTTTAATTGCCTTTAGTTTGTTGACTTTATCTTCGGGGAGTAAATCGCCAAACGCATTATCTATGCCTAACTTATCCGCCACAAATTTTACGACTGAACTTTTATCGCCACTCAACATCGTGGTTTTTACATTCAAACGATGCAGTTTGTTGACGGCTTCTTGTGCATCTTCTTTTATACTGTCAGCAATCGTCAGGTAGCCCACAAATTTTTTATCGTAAGCAATAGCAATTAAAGTATAAACAATACTGAGGGGGTCAATATCATAGGGGATAGCAAATTTGTCTATCAATTTGAAATTACCCACCAACAGTGTTTTGCCTTTTATGTCGGCTTTTAGTCCAAGTCCAGATATTTCTTCTACATTTTTTAAATCAATACGTGTATCAATTTTTCCTACAAAATCATGTATTGCGGTGGCAACGGGGTGTGTGCTTTGGCTTTCCAACACATTCACCATTTGTAGGATTTCAGCTTTGTCAAATTCGGGTTTTATGACAACTTCTTGTACTTTAAAAACGCCTTCGGTCATCGTACCCGTTTTGTCCATTACGACATTTTGAATATTGGCAATAATGTCTAAAAAGTTACTGCCTTTAAATAAAATTCCGTTTTTACTGGCTGCTCCTATGCCTCCAAAATAACCCAATGGAATTGAAATAACCAAGGCACAAGGACATGAAATCACTAAAAACACCAAAGCCCGATATAACCACTGACTGAACACATAATTTTCTACAAAAAGCATTGGTAACAAGCAAATCGCAACAGCCAAAAATACGACAATAGGCGTGTATATTTTAGCAAATTTGCGGATAAACAACTCCGTTGGGGCTTTTTGTGCCGTAGCGTCTTGCACCAATGCTAAAATTTTACTCAACTTGCTATCGGTATAGGCTGTTGTCACTTTTATTTGTGAAACGGTATTCAAATTTATCATCCCTGCTAACACGGTTTCACCTTTTGCTTTGGTATCGGGTTTGCTTTCGCCTGTGAGTGCGGCGGTGTTGAACGAGGCTGTTTCAGACAATAATTCGCCATCTAAACCCAATTTTTCACCTGATTTTAATTGAATAATCGCACCAATATGGGCGGTTTCGGCTTTAACTATTCGAGCTTGATTGTTTTCTAAAATAGTTACTTCGTCTGGTCGTTGGTCGAGCAATGTTTTTATGTTTGCTTTTGCCCTTTTGACTGCCAATGTTTGAAAAACTTCACCAACGGCATAGAACAACATGACGGCAACGCCTTCGGGATATTCACCAATGGCGAATGCGCCGATAGTGGCAATACTCATCAACAAAAACTCTGAAAATATTTCGCC
>JAYSQG010000109.1:0-1573 GCA_043721685.1 Saprospiraceae bacterium
CCTTTTGCCGAAGGCATCGCCATCAAGGTATTGACCTTTGCGCCCCCACCCGATTGTCCAAATATGGTCACATTGTTTGGGTCGCCACCAAAGTTAGAAACATTGGCTTTTACCCATTCCAAAGCGGCTTTCATGTCCAAAACACTCAAATTGGCAGAGCCTTTATACTTATCGCCATAAGCTGACAAGTCTAAAAAGCCCAAAATATTCAAGCGATGATTGATAGACACCACAACCACGTCGCCTTTTTTGCTCAAATTTTCACCATCATAAGAAGGTAATTCTTGCGAAGACCCCGCCGTAAAACCGCCGCCATGAATCCAAAACATAACAGGACGTTTTTTGCCATCATTTATACTTGGAGTCCAGACATTTAAGACCAAACACGCTTCGTTGGTGTAACCCCAATCGTGGTGAAAGGCAAATTCACCTTCGTCGGGTACGCTCGTCGTCGGGTCAAGCAAAGGCGCAACGGGACCATAAACCAATGAACTGCGAACGCCTGTCCACGGTTTAGTTTTGGTTGGTGCCATAAACCTTTCGGCTTGTGCGTAGGGAATGCCTTTGTAAGTGAAAATGCCATTGTGTGTGTAGCCGCGAACTTTACCTGCTTCGGTATTGGTAACGGCGATGTTTGTACCCGCTTCAATGGGTTGCGCTGTAATCGTTTGTGTAAAACAAACGAGGATAGCGAAGAAGAAAAAAGTCACTTTTTGCATGATGTTTCTAGTTGTTTAGTATAGATAGAGATAAAATTATTTGCTAATAAATTGCACTCATTTTCAACCCTTTTAGACTTTGGACACGCCTTTCGAAAAGGGTTGAATGAATAACTTAAAAAGCAGAACTGACTGTTTATACTTATATGGAAGAAGTAAAAAACAAAACAGAACAGTTCTGCCACGATATTTTAGAAATGCCATTGAATCGTCAACGGCCGTTGGCAAATTTAGTGATGTCGTTGAGTAGTTATACAGAAGCAAAAAGTGTAGTAGAATTGAGCGAGAGTGCTTTTTTTCACTATCACTATAGTAATTTACCAAAAATATTGCATGACATAGCTCCCGACGAATCGGGCGTAGAAGGCTTGAATATGCTTATTAGGTCATTACTCGTGCCTTATTTACCGCCGATTCGAGAAGAGTCAGGGGTCTCTTTTTATGGACTTAGTACGGATGTAACGAAATTACTGAAAGCGTATTCTCCGACATTAGAAGGTCGGGGCTATGTGCCCATAGCGAATAATGTGATAGCGAAAAATCAAGCTATTGGTGTGGGTTATCGTGTTTCGATGACCCATTTGAATGCACTTGAACAAGGCGCAGACGGTTGGTGTCCACCGCTTGAGGTGAAACGAATGTCTGTTCAAGACGATGCTATTGAGGTAGGTGTTATGCAAATTCGGTCTCTTTTGACCGATAAAACGCTACCTTTTGGTGAATCTTTATGCCTTGAGAAAGCGGATATGGGTTATGCCCATGCTTCTTTTTTATCACCTTTGTATGCTTTAGAGAATCTCGTGTGTCTGGTGCGTTTGCGTCCTTCGTCTAAGGTTTGGCAAATAAGCGCAGCG
>JAYSQG010000110.1:0-12809 GCA_043721685.1 Saprospiraceae bacterium
ATAACAATGTAATTTTAAGGGATTTTTCTAATATTCCTAATTTGCCAAATTTCGGTTGGAGTGCCGATGCTTTTCCAGAAATTCACCTAAAATCTAAGCCCGATACTTACTTTAACCTCAATTTTGATATCTCCTATTTCTACAATACTCAAGTCCTTAATAACAGTAGTCTTAAAATTGGTTTGGGTAGTGTCATCACTTTCGTTGATGAAAAAGTTATTTCAGAATTAATCGAAGGAAAAAAATTTGTAGCACCCCTGCAAAATGACATCAACGATTTTTTAATCCCTATTTTTCGATACGATACTTATATTGATATCGGTCTTAAACTTCAATTGCAATATCAATTTCAAATCAACGAAAAAATGCTTGTCGGTTGCTCGGCTAAAAACTATTGGTTTCCTAAATCAAAAACAGTTTTTTGGTCATTATCACCTACTATAAGTTTTAAGTTTTAACGTAAATAAGTATTTACTCACATACTTAATTAATTCACAAATTTAAACTTTTTTAAGATGAAAAAACAAATTCTTAAAGTAGTATTTACAATGGCATTGTTCTTTGTGGGCATAACGGCTTGTCAAAAAGAGGTCGCACAAGAACAGAAAAGCAAAAAATTAGTACAAAAAAGTATTAATGATTTTGCAAAAAATTTAGCAACAGATTTACAAACAAAAAATCATGAAATCAAATCAAAAATGATTGAACGGTTTGAGCAAACTAAAGCTGAAGAATTTTTGTTGGCTGAGCTATTAGATGAATCTTCAAGTAAGAATGTAAATTTAAGAAATGTAAATGCTTACAATCAGTTGTTAGCAACTAATCCAGAGCTTACAGTTACATTTCCTGCTTACACAACTGGAGAGTCTTTCGAATCTCATATCAACTCAATTGACTATGTGGTTATTTTAGACGAAAATGTAAACGAAGAGAGTCCACAAACCACAAGTCTCAATGCATATGATGCAAATGGTAATTTTGTGACTATTTCATCAGTATTTAATGAAAATCTGAATTATGCTGTTGTCTTAAATTCAGAATTCTATACTGCTGTAAATTCTTATTCATCAGTCACTATTGAAGGGAATCCTGTTGCACCGCAAATTCAAAATTTTTCTCCTTATATGACTGTCGGAGATTGGAACTTATATACAATTGCGGATATTAGCAATTCTTATTTTATGGAGATGGGTGTTTATGGCGGAAACCCACCCATAGGGGGTTATACTGGCGGTACTGGAGGCGTAGTCTCATGCGACAGAGACCCTCGAGTAAAAAAAGACGAATTGCATAAAATCAAATTTGCTGACATTATGTAGAACGCACTTACGAAAGTAGATGGCGAATGCCTCATTTCGAAATGTTAGCAACTTACGCAATTTTTAAGCCTGGCACAACAAGCAATGTTTTGTTAGTAACCAAACCTGTCCGGCGTCATAAAGATGACGTACATGGTGGATATTGCCCTGCTTTACAACTTGATATCGCAACATGGACAGCCGAAATGGGCGACAAATGGCAGGTTGCTTGGGTAGAAGTGGACGATAGAACAAATAGGAAACTAGAATTCAACTTAGGGTTTACTACTAAAATTGATACTAATAACAGTGCAACAGCAAGTGTAAAATATTCAATTGAATTTAAAGATGGGGATAAATTACTCGGTTCAAACTTTATAGAATTTTGCGATGCGGCTAATGGCGAAGGGTCTGAATATAAAGTTTGTGATGTTGATGGTCAAGGCTTTTGGTTTAGAGAAAGAATTAGAAACTAAATTTTGGACTGCACTATTTCGCATTCAGCGAAATAGTGTAGTTTTATTTTTATAAATATAAAAAAAATGAAAAATATTAAATTTTTTACCTATTTGATAATACTATTATCTACAAACCTTTATGCTCAAAATCAAAACGCTTTGCAAGTTGAGATTCTACCTGTTTGTATTGTCGATAAAATTGGAGCAGGACTACAAATTGCACTACAAAGGCAATTGAATAATAAAATATATGCTGAACTTGGCTGTGGTATAATTTACGACTCTAATAATCAATCTGGTTCTAATAGTCCAAAAGCAAATGGAATACCTATCGGTATTTATTCAACAGAGGTAAGTGTAAAAGATGCTGCCAATTCACATAGTTTTACGCTCCCAGATAAAAGCATTATTGACGATTTAAATAGATTAGGGTTTAAACAGGTGACACCCTATAAAAGTTACCGCTTAGACAGATATGGCTCTGTAAGTATTGGTCTAAAAATAGATAAACAAAAAAAATGGGTTTTTAACCCGAGCATTGGCATAATATTAGGCTTAGCTAACAGGACAGAATTTACTGGTGGATTAACAAGTAATCTTGGAGACAATCCATTTATCGGTTCTAATGCGCCTTTGGGTTGGATAGTATTTCAAGCCTATACTCGATATTGGTATGTCGGCACAACAAGCAAAATAACAATTGAAAGACGAATAAAAGAGGGCGTTTATGTCGGGCTTCCCATTGGTATAAACTTTATATTTGATAAAAATTTCAGAACTGATGATTTGATTTTTTACACTGGTTTATCTCTTAAAGTTGGGTTTTAGGTTTTCTATAATGAAAATTCTAATTTTACCCCAAAACGAAAAAATAATGGCAATAAAATTAACTGATATAACTGTCAAAAAAGGCAATACAACTATTTTAACAAATATCATTTTAGATATAAAAACAACCGAAAACTGGGCAATCATCGGTGAAAATGGCTCTGGAAAAACAACTTTACTCCAACTTTTAGCGGGTAATACTGAGGGGGTAAATGGTCTTTGCGAAAGACACACTGGTTTAAAAACCGAACTCGTCGCCAGCAGTTTTAAAACAAACCGACTCGTCAACAAAGCCTATCAATATTACCAACAACGCTATACCGCCGACGGTGCTGCCCTCGCCCCTACCGTCTATGAAGTCGTCCAAAACCAAGTAAAACCACTGAATACTGTTGACGAAAAATCTGTCATTTTGCCACCCAAACCTTATACGGATGCGGCTGTCGAAGGATGGGCAAATCTATTGAAAATCAATCATTTACTGCATCACAAAATTGTTACTTTGTCCAATGGCGAAACCCGTCGTGTGCATCTTTTAATGGCTTTGTTGAAACAACCGCATATTCTTTTGCTCGACAATCCGTTCATCGGTTTAGATGTGGACAGTCGCCACATTTTGCATACCATTCTCAATCATATCACAACAACAAGTATTCAAATTATCATCGTTTGTGCAGCAGCCGAAATGTCTGAATGTATCACAAATGCTGTTGTTTTGAAAGAAGGAAAAATAGCTGAAATACTGAGGGGGTCTCAAATTTCAGAAAAGAGAACCGTTATAGAAAAGAAGCATACATTTCCAACACTTCTGAATCAAGACTTATTGACTGAAATTAAGCATAAACTAAGCTTCAACGACTTTGAATACGCTGTCCGTTTCCGTAACACCACCATTCAATACGGCACTGAAAAAGTGGTCAACAACGTCAGTTGGGATGTAAAAAAAGGAGAAAGATGGGCTTTACTGGGTCCAAATGGTTCAGGCAAAAGCTCTTTGTTGAGTTTGATAACAGCCGACAATCCACAAGGTTATCGCAACGATTTTGACCTTTTTGACCGTAAACGTGGCTCTGGTGAAAGTATTTGGCAGATAAAAAAACGCATTGGTTTCGTCTCGCCTGAGTTGCATCTTTATGCAGATGCCCACAACCAAGTTTGGAAAATCATCGCATCGGGTCTTTTCGACGTAGCAGCATTGTACAAATCGCTGACAGTCGCAGAAGCCCAAACAGTTGGGGATTACATCAAATTATTCAGTTTGGAAAGCGTGAAAGACAAACTTTTGTATCAACTCTCATCGGGGCAACAGCGATTGGTTTTTTTAGCCCGTGCTTTGGTCAAAAATCCGCCGCTTCTGGTTTTAGATGAGCCTTGTCAGGGTCTTGACCCTGCCCACATTGCCTACTTCCGAGATTTGGTTAACGAATTAGTCGTATCAATGGACAAAACTTTGATTTATGTCACGCATTACGAAGCAGAAATCCCAGCTTGTGTTAATCAAGTTTTTAGGATTGAAAAGGGGGAAAAAGTTTAATATAAACGTTACCTTTTCTACAAAAGCTAGTCTTAACTTCATTTGAAAAAATGTTCTCATATTAAAATAAAATAAACTTGCTAACTTTACGTGGCGCAAAGTACCCGTATCTAAACTCAAATTTCCCCAAAATGGGGAATAATTGACACGTTTGCTTTGAAAAAAAAAGGGTATTGTTTTTGTATGATTTACAATGTAATCAAAAAATAATAATCATTTTTCAACTGAAAATCAATAGACATGAAAAACATCTTGAATTTTGTCGTCACAATCCTCTCTTCTACCACTTATTTTATAAGTTTCTTATTCGTAGATGCTTACATTTCAATCGCCTTGAAATTGGAAGATTGGACTAACATAGAACTTATAGATCCTAAGTTTAAAAGTATGCTATAAGTATCAAAGCTCCTAATATTCTAAGTAGTTACTTTTTCACTTAAATAAGTAACTACTTAGAATATTAGATAATTAACGATACAAAACCAAAGGAAACACCTCTTTTTCCTTAAAAACAGCCCGATCACTCGGCAATTCTAAGAAACCATCGGCATCATTCAGGTTTGCCAAATCACCAGAGCCATGTCCTTCAACAGGCGTTGCCAAAAACACCCCCTCAGTATTCTTAATTTTTACAGGCAAAAAATAGGTCAAATCAGGCTTAAAAATAACATCTGCTGTCAAAGCAGCTGAAATTTCTGGTAACTCCAAAATGTCGCAAAGTTGCTGCTTTACATACGGCACAACATACCGACACGCACACATAAACGCCGAAACAGGATTACCTGGCAGCGCAAAAATAACAACGTCATCGCGCCGCCCAAACCAAAACGGCTTGCCTGGACGTTGCGCCACTTTATGAAACAGTTTTTCAACATTCAAATCCGCCAAAATAGTCGGCACAAAATCATATTTACCCGCCGACACTGCACCACTTAAAATAACCAATTCATATTCCGCCAAAATATCTTCCAAACCTTCGGCAATCGCCACTTCATCATCTGGAAAATGAAAAAGATCCGCATCTATCTCACATTGACCCCTCAGTATTGCTGCCAATGAAAATACATTCGACCGCCGAATCTGATGCGGCAAAGGCATCTCCCCCACTTCTACCAATTCATCACCTGTCGAAACAATCGCTGTTTTGGGCAAAGCACTGACCCAAACTTCCGTTTTGCCAACCGTCGCTAACGTCCCAATTTCCGCAGGCGAAATTTTATGACCACTCATTAAAATCACTTCATCTTTCTTTCGGTCAATACCTTTGTGATGAATATTTTGCCGAAAACCCAAATATTCAACCATAATTGTCGCCACACCGTCCACAATTGACAAATCTTCGTAACGTATAACCGCATCTGTTCCAACAGGCAACACCGCACCTGTCATCACCTCAATACAGTTTTTCTTGTTTTTCAAAGTCAAAGGCGAAGCGCCTGCCGCTTGTATGCTTTCGATATGAAACGACCTTTGCCCGCTTTCAAAACTCGAAAAAGCAATCGCAATGCCATCCATAGTCACGCGATCAAAAGGTGGAAAGTCGCGGTCTGCGACAATATCTTCACGCAAAATCCGGCCATTGGACTGCATCAAATCCACTTTTTCCGCTTTTGACGGACGTGCATTTTCAAGAATTATCTGTGTAGCTTGTTCAACTGTTATCATAAATATTGATTTTTAATTTTTATCAACTCCGCAACAATACTCAAAGCGATTTCTCGAGCTGATTTTGCCGCAATATTAACCCCAATCGGCGCGTGGATTTTTCCTATCTCTTCATCTGAAAAACCCGATTCTTTAAGCCTTTTCACTCGCTTTTCATGTGTTTTTTTACTCCCCAAAGCCCCAATATACGCTACATTTGACTTCAACAAAATATGCAAGGCTTGATCGTCAATTTTGGGATCATGGGTCAATAAAACCGCAAAAGTGTAAGCATCAAGCGTCAAATCGGGCAAAATCTCGGCAGGCCAGTCCACAAACAATTGGTCAGGCGGTGTTGGAAATTGCGTTTTTTCTGCAAAAATGCCACGTGGGTCAATGACAATGGTTTCAAAACCAAAATACTGCCCCAAATGCACCAAATCAACCGTAATATGTGCTGCACCTATAATAACAAGTTTTGCTTTGGGTGCAAAAACTTGAAGAAACCATGTCGAACCATCCGATGTTTCAAGGGTTTGCGTTTTGCGCTCTTTATAAGCACGCAAAGCATTATGAAGCAGAAAGTCTTGAAGCGCACCATTGACGGGGTGACTTGAAGTCACCCCGTCAATATCATCTGGAATAACCAAAATATGTTCGCTCCCCTCTTCATTCAATTTTGTCAACAAAACTGCGCCTTTATTTTCCAAAAGCCCCCCCCTCAGTATAGACCACATTTTGGAGTCATTATTAGCCAAAAATGGCTCGATAAAAACCTGAATTTGCCCGCCACAACTCAAACCGACCGCCCATGCCTCTTCGTCCGTCACCCCAAAACCCAAACGCTTAGGTTTATTCGTTTTCAAGACCTCGGGCACAGCGCGCAATATCGCGCCTTCAACACAGCCGCCAGAAACCGAACCCGCCATTTCCAAATCTTCCGAGACAATCATCGCGGAACCAATAGGACGTGGCGCGGAACCCCACGTTTGTATAACTGTCGCAACAGCAAATTTTTTTCCTTTTTTTAAAAAATTTTCAATATTATCAAACAAGTCTATCATCTCTTTCTTAGTTTTGGCAATATTAATCATTGTATGCCTTGTTTCGAATTTTAAAAGGCAAAAATCTGAAACAATAAAAAACAATATAAGAACAATGCGTCCAATCACAACTATTCTTTTGCTTTTTATACTAAGTTTTTCTGTTTTAGAGGCTCAAAACAGCGCTATTTCGGAGCAAACAGCACTAAGAGAACTCAAAGACACTGTCGAAATAAAGGTGGATGCGTGGGGCGTTCCGCATATATATGCACAAAACGAAACCGATTTGTTTTTTGCACAAGGCTATTATGCCTGCCGTGACCGCCTTTTTCAATTTGAACTTTGGCGGCGACAAGCAACTGGAACTATTGCAGAAATATTAGGCTCGCGTGAAATCAAACGCGACATCGGTGCGCGCCTGTTCAAGTTTCGCGGAGATATGACTAAAGAATTGCAGCACTATCATCCACGTGGCGAGTCAATTGTCAAGGCGTTTGTAAAAGGCATCAATGCCGCAATCGAACAAGCCAATAAAAATCCTGAAACCCTTCCACTTGAATTCAAGCTACTGAATATAACCCCTCAGTATTGGACGCCAGAAGTCGTAATTTCAAGGCATCAAGGTTTGCTGGCAAACGTGACAGATGAGCTTCGGACAGCTCGATTAGTCGCAAAATTGGGCGAAGAAAAAGCACGTGAAGTATCCCATTTTCACCCCAATCAACCCAACCTGAACCTAAATATGCCAACAGATGGGCTTTTTGAAGACATCTTAAACCTATACAGTGCCTTCCGAAAACCGATTGAATTTAAACCAACGGATCTCGCTTATGAGTATCAAAATGATGCAGATAGTTATAAATATCTCGTTGAAAATCAACCGATTAAGAATGATTTACTCGAAAATCCTAAGTTTGACATTGGCAGTAACAATTGGGTCATAAATGGTTCAAAAACACAAAGTGGCTATCCGATAATGGCAAATGATCCACATCGAGCTATTGCAGTACCCTCTTTGCGCTATGTGACGCACCTTGATGCACCTGGTTGGCATGTCATTGGTGGCGGCGAACCAACGATTCCAGGCATTTCTATAGGGCACAATAATGATGGCGCTTGGGGTCTGACGATTTTTAGTACAGATGCTGAAGATTTATACGTCTATGACATCAATCCCAAAAACTCTTTGGAATACCGCTATCAGAATACATGGGTAAAAATGACCGTCATCAAGGAAGTCATTCCGGTTAAAGGACAAACGTCTGATACCGTCGAATTAAAATACACCCGACATGGACCCGTCGTTTTTGAAGACGGGGCAAGGAAAAAAGCTTATGCCGTTCGGTGTGCATGGTTGGAAATCGGTGGCGCACCCTATCTCGCCAGTTTGCGAATGAATCAAGCCAAAACGTGGGAAGAGTTCCGTAATGCTTGCGGTTACAGTCATATTCCCGCCGAAAATATGGTGTGGGCAGACCGTAAAGGTAATATAGGTTGGCAAGCTGTGGGCATTACACCGATTCGCAATGGTTTCAGTGGCATGGTACCTTTGTCAGGCGATGGCTCGCAAGAATGGTCGGGCTATTTGCCCATTTTAGCGCGTCCAAATGCCTATAATCCAAGTTCGGGGTTCATCGCTACTGCAAACCAAAACTTGACGACCCCTCAGTATCCACACTTAAAAACAACCATTGGTTATGCTTGGGCAGACCCTTATCGTGCTAACCGCATCGCAGAAGTCTTGAGTTCAGGCAAAAAAATGACTCTGAACGATATGACGGCTCTACAAACCGACTATTTGGCTATTCCTGCACGACAACTGATGCCTTTGCTCAAAGATTTGCCCCTACCTTTAACGGGCGATAAGGCTGCACTTATCGAACCGATGATGAATTGGGACTATAATTTGACTAAAAACAGCATAATTGCCACGATTTATGTCGAATGGGAGAACCAAATGGAACAGGCTTTTATCAAAAAATTAGTGCCTGAGCCAGGGCGAAAATATCTCAACGGATTCTCAACTCAACAAATGGTGTATTGGCTGACTTTGCCTGACAACAAATTTGGAGACAATCCAACGGCAGGTCGTGATTCTTTTTTGGCTCAAACTTTGAAATCAGCTATTTCTGAAATAGAAAAACGGCTGGGCAGCGATGTTTCGAAGTGGCAATACGGTCAAGAAAAGAACAAACACGCGCTGATAAAACACCCCCTCAGTAATGCCGCTAATTCAGACATAAAAAAACGCTTGGAAGTTGGTCCTCTACCTCGTGGCGGTTATAGCCAAACTATTGGTTCAACAGGTGATGCACTCAACCAAGCCAGTGGTGCATCATTCAGAATCATAGTGGATACTGGCGATTGGGATGCCACACTTTGTACAAATTCTCCTGGACAATCAGGTAATCCTGAGCATCCAAATTATCGAAATCTTTTTGATTTATGGGCAAAAGATCGTTATTTTCCTTTGTTTTATTCGAAAAACAAGGTAGAATCAGTCACAAAAGAAAGGTTGATTTTGATACCTGTTAAGCATTGATATCGGGAAAAGACACTACAAAAAAGTAGATAAGTATAAATTTAATTAAGTATTTACTTATAAAAGTATTTGCGTATTAACGTATCTACTTTTATAAGTAAATACTTCAAGAAAATATTAACATTCCTACAAAACAAACCGTACGGAATCTATCCTCGCTAAATTATGGCTTAAACAACGCCATGTATCGCCCCCGTTTTCAGACACATACAAATTCCCTATCGTCGTTCCAAACGCCAATGTTTCATTGAAAATATCGAAAGAATGCCGAAAAACGATGTCAAAACTGTGGTTTTGAGGCAATCCTTCATGCAATTGTTGCCAAGTTTGCCCGCCATCTTCAGTCCGACAAACACAAAGCGCAAGATCGTGAGGCACACGCTGTTCATCGCTTTCAGCAGGAATAACCCAAGCACGATGGGCATTTTCAGGGTCAATAGCTAAGGCAAAACCATAATGAGCGACGCCGTTTTTATCCGACACATCCGCCCAATTCGTACCGCCATTTGTTGATCGAAAAATACCGCAGTGATTTTGCTGCCACAATACTTTAGGGTCAGCTTCACACATTAAGAGCAAATGAGGGTCGTGCCCCACTTCAACATTTGGATTCGGCAAATAGGTGGCTTTTAGACCATCATTGCGTGGAAACCATGTTTTTCCATAGTCTTTTGTCTCAAAAACACCTGCGCAACTGACAGCGATATAGACGTGAGCACTGTCTTGCGGGTCAACGACGATGGAATGAATGAACGGCTCATCTTTTCCTGCACCAAACCATAGTGCGCTCCGAGATGGATGTTGCCACAGGCTTTCTACCAAATGCCATGTGTCACCATTGTCTTTTGAATGAAAAAGCCCGCCAGGTTCTGTACCGAGCCAAAGTTCTTTGGGTTTATCTGCACCAGCTTGCGCCATGCACCATATCTGTTTTAATGTCGCTTGTTTACCATTTTTGAGCAACGATACTGAGGGGTATCGCGGCGCAGCCACCAGTTGCCACGACTTGCCGTCATCGGTTGAGCGATGCAGCTTTTGCCCCCAATGACGATGCGAAATACCTACCCACCATGTTTGAGTGCGTTCATCCACATAGACCATCGAGACAGGGAAACCAGTGAAATACACCGTTTCAACCTGCCAATCGTTTTCTTTTTTTGCATAAACGACTAAGCCTTTTGCTGTTCCAAGAAGTAGTTTCACATCAAATTTGGTTAGCTAATTTTCTATTTTAAAGTTATAATAAATTGATTATCAATTAAATAGAAAATAATAGTTACATACTTATCTACTTAAATACGCCACTACGCAGATAAGTAAAAACTTGTTGAAGATTTTTCTTGACCATTTACAATAATCGCCAAGCTATGTTCTCCTGCATAATGTTTACGTGTAGTCAAGTTTTTGAAACTCTGTTGGCGTGTAAAAGTTCGTGTTTTACCTTGTTCAAGCATCGTTTCCGTTATCTGAAAAATTTTCCGAGAAGTTTTACCATCCGATTTCATGTAATCTATACCGTATTCAAGGCGCAATTTACACCCCTCAATATCAGAAAGGTTTTTGATTGAAAAAGAAAATGTCAGTGCCTCACCAATTTCTAAAGTCGTTTTATTTATGGACAAGTCATACACTTCAACAGGTATAACTTCTTGAAAACCAAAGTTTTGTAAGGCTTTTGTATTGGCTCTTTTCAATAGCGTTCTGCTGCCATGTCGAATAACCCAATCTGTTTCTGGCGATACATTCTGCCATTTTTGCATGATATTCAACACAAAATCGGGATGATCTTTGGCAATATCGTTTAGATTATTCGCCACACTGCGCCTGACCGTTTCTGATGAATCATTTTTAAGTGTCTCTAAAATAGGCAAAATAGGTAACGGGTCTTTTTTCAAAGTTGGCACTGCCATCGCCCAAGGCAACCTCGGGCGAGCACCTTCACTCGCCAATCGTCGTACCATTGGATGCGGATGATTAGACCAAACATACATTTGGTGCATCATTTGATCGCCATATCGAATCAAAAAAGGACGCACCGCAAACTCACAACTTGTGAATTGGGTCAAATCTGTCATTGCTTCGACAGAAACCTCAAAATGAGACAAGCCAAAAACTTCTATGAAATCGGGCAAAAACATGAATCCAAAATTCATCTCGCTCCTTTGTTGGCTCCTCATTCTGTCAACGCATTGTCCTAAAACACGCATTGCCTCACCAAAATCGTTTGGTAATAATTCGCCCAATGTTACTGCAATATGGCGCATCCTTTGCTTCAATTCTCGTTGTTCCCAATCTCCATCGTGTATTTTTTCTAAAAATACTGAGGGGGTCACCTCAGGCAGATAGGCAAGAAATTTGTCAAAAAAAGGACGGTTATAAATATTTTTAAGTGGCTCTGCCATTAAGTAAGTATTTAATTAAAGCCTTAAATAAGTAATTACTTTTTTAAGTAATTATTATAAGTAATTAATAATCAATTATTTATCCACCTGATAAGGCTTGAAAAATCAAAATTTCATCGCACTCCCCTACCCTATCTGTCAATGTATCGCGGTCGGTTAGCATTTTATCCCCAATAAAAATATTGATGTGTTGCCGTAGTGAGCCATGTTCATCAATGAGAAAATCCGTTATTCCTACATGTTTTTTTTCAAGCAATGTCAAAATTTCAGATATCGAATTGGCTTGTACCTCAATAGGTCCAAGGGTAGGATAAAACCGTTTTAATGCCGATGTAAAATTGATTTTTGCCATACTATGATTGTGTTTTAAAAAATGTTTGTGCTGCTTCCCAACTCAAAGTGGCACAAGTCAAGCGTTCAGGAAATTGACGAACGGCTGCAAATGCTTCGAATTCAGCGTTTAAATTGTCTGAATGCCCCCCCTCTCGATTATTTCGGGATGTTCCCTCAGTATATCCACTATTTAAAGCCTCAAAATAGGTTTTGATAAGATGTAAAACATCATCCACAGGCATATTTTGGATTTTTCCCATCAAAACAGATGTCGCCGCCTTCGAAATAGCACAACCATAGCCGGAAAAAGTGGCTTTATGAACCCGACCATTTTCAATATCTAAAAACAATTTAAATTTATCGCCACACAATGGGTTGTACGCTTCGACAATGTGTTGAGCAGTTTGCCTTTTTTCAAAATGACATGGAGCACGATTGTGTAGTAATATGACATCGTCATACAGTTGCGTTAAAGAATTTTCAATATTTTTCATGCTTGTCGTTTTTCTGAATCTCTATAAATAATGGGAAAGTTAGGCTTTTTGTTTTGTTGATTTTTCAAAATTTCAAAATTTCACAGTAATGGAAACAGCCTTAAATACTCACATAAGTAAATAAGTATAAACTTAAAGAATGAAAAAATGATTTAAGCAGATACGTAAAACCTCAAATACTTTTCTCAATTTAGCGGCTAAGAAAACCGAGTAAATAAGTACTTAATTAATTA
>JAYSQG010000111.1:0-7911 GCA_043721685.1 Saprospiraceae bacterium
ATTACCAACACCTTTTCCTTTGCCACCAGGCCAACTTTTGGCATCACAAACGGGGGCTTCGTTGTAAATACACGCCACTTTATCGGGATTTCTTTTTGCCCAACCATAGACGTACAAACCGCCTCGGCTCACACCTTCCAAAGCCACTTTTGTGGCAAAATGGAGTGAATCTACTAAGAAATCGTAGGTTTTATCCCAAATTTGCATAGCATAAGGGCTGCCATATTGGTTGTCAACATTGACAAAAACAACGTGAAATCCTTTGGATAATAAAATACTGTCCATATCGGTATGCCAATCGGGAAAAGACGCGCGCCAAACCCACGGATTGCCTTCTAAAGCTTTTGTCGGTTTGACATAATACGCAGTATGATTGGCAATTTTAAAATACGTGCGCTCAAAACCTTTCCATGTATCGGTTTCTGTGGCAGCGAATAAATTCGCATAATTGATTGATTCATAAACGATTTTAGAATAATTATCCTTTTCATACAAAACCCCAATGTTGTTATCCTCTTGAATCACCAAATCAGAATATGCCGAACTGCCTTTGCAAATTACTTTACCCAAACGCCACGTTTTACCGTCATCGGCACTGACTTTTAAGGTCAAATTTTCACGTTTTGTCGTGTGTTCGAGATTGGCAAAAAGCAGCACTTTTTGACCTTCTTTTGTTGTATAATTTATCATACTGCCTTCACAAACAGGGTCGGGCAATTGTGTTTCGATGTAAAAAGTATCCCATTTAGCCCCACCATTTTTACTAAAAGCCAACAAACGATTTTTAGAATCGCCCGATTGATTGCGGATATTCATCAAAATACCGCCTTCTGATAACTCGGCTGCTGTGCTTTCGTTGCTGCTCGGGTAATTTACTGAGGGGGTAATTGTCCACGTTTTGCCATGATTATCGCTGTAAAAACCATGTGCTGCATAGTCATGTGCATTGGGTTTTGGTGCGCCTTCGGAGTGGTTGGCAGCAACAAAAATGCGCCCGTTCAATTGCCCTTTTGTCAATTGCAAAGCATGACCGGGCGTATTGGCATAACTCCGCCAATCTTCTTTGAAGTTGTAAACAGGGTTAAAACTCGGTTTATTGGGCTTCGATACTGAGGGGGTGATGTTGACGCTTTTTGACCATGTTTTACCGTTGTCCGTACTTGCTTTATACCAAACTTCTCTGATGGCTTTGCCTTGTCTGACCTCTTGTTCGGAAGCCGTTCCTGTGTTGTAAAACAGAAATAAGCGACCATTTTTGTACTTTTTATCCATCAAATCAAAGACAGGCGCGGGGTTTCCTGCTTGGTCGTTGCCGTTTTCAGCGACAGTTTCCAATTTTCCCCAAGTCGCTCCATTGTCGTTGCTGCGTTTCAACACAATTCTCACATCGCCGTGGTCGCTGCAATTCAATCGTCTTGCTTCGCAAAACGCCAATAAATCGCCATTGGGTGCTTTGACAATGGCGGGGATGCGGTAACATAAATAGCCGTCGTCGCCATTTTGGAAAACGGTGGTTTGGGCTGTCGTGCTTTGCACGAATATGGATAAGAATAAGATTATTTTGTAAAGTTTGGTTGTCATTTCCGTTGTTTTAAAAGTGAGTGTTCACCACATTTTATGGCATTTTTAACCACATAGAAACATAGGACACATAGTTCAATTAATTGACTTTTAATCTTTTCTATGTGCCTTATATTTCTATGTGTTTTAAAAAATGTGTAGTATCAAAAAAATACTGAGGGGGTGGCTTATTCCGGTTTCGCCCAATCCCCTTTTGTAAACTGCCAATCATTATCAAAAAAGCCCGTCAATTTAATGCCTTTTGTACCATCTTTGAGCATATCGGCACTAAAAATTAGATAATCAGGAAAGCCGCTACCTGCTGCAAAATACTGCTGCTTTCATGCCCAAAACACCTGTTCCCGCGATAACCGACACAGAAGCCACACGGCTATCGGCTCGTGGATAGGTAAAATAAACGCCTAAATCGTCACCTTTAAAAGTCTCATCACCTATTTTTATACTGCCGCGTTGTACTTGCAAAGGGCTGTTCGCGAGTAGCGATTGCCAAGCACTGTTTGTCGTCGCATTACCAAAAAGTATCACACCTCTATCGGCAAATAGGGTAGGGTAAAGTACGAAAACGAAAACAAACAAGAGTGATTTCTTGCAACTATTTCGGGCATACACACCCTGTTATTCATCATTCATAATTTATCTTTCATCATTATTTACATTCCCTGTACCACACGCATATTTCTAGTATTTTTCACCTCTTTTAACTTGTTTTCTAAGTAGATAAGCCGTTTTTGCTGTGTTTTTGCTAAATTTATTTTTTCACCTATATCCTTTTTTAGATGATACAATTGAGGGTCTGAGCTATTGCCCAATTCGATATTGGTGTATTTATCATAGGCTGCACCGTTGCTGGGTTCGATGTATTTCCAGTCGTTTATGATAATAGAAAGCGTGGAAGAATTGGTCGCTTCCACCAAGTGGTCACGCCCTTTTTTATCTTTTCCCATCCATGTTTGCCATTGATTGAAACTATCAGGTGCGGCATCATCGGGCAGTTTTTGATTTAAAAATGCCGCAAAAGAGGTGAAAATGTCCACTTGACTCACCAATCCATCAGAAGTGCCTTGTTTGATTTTTTTAGGAAAACGAATGATACATGGCACACGTGTACCCGCTTCAAAAGTGCTGTATTTGCCCCCCCTCAGTAAACCAGCGGGTTTGTGGTTGCCGAGCAATTCTACGGCTTTGTCTTTATAACCATCATCAACAACGGGTCCATTATCACTTGAAAGGATGACGATAGTATTGTCTGTCAAACCGTTTTTATCTAAAACTTCTAAAATTTGCCCAATACTCCAATCCACTTCTGCAATAGCATCACCTCGT
The DNA here is from genome assembly GCA_043721685.1 of Saprospiraceae bacterium. GTDB lineage: Bacteria > Bacteroidota > Bacteroidia > Chitinophagales > Saprospiraceae > JAAFJT01. Next base: position 2,905 of record JAYSQG010000111.1, read on the forward strand.
GCGCCCATCGTTGTTTGACCGACAAATCTTGGGTGCGGGACTCTCGGAACGTGGATATCATTCGTCGCAAAATAGAGGAAAAAAGGCTCGTTTTTGTTGTTTTCAATAAATTTTACGGCTTTTAAAGTGATAGAATCAGCAATGTTTTCATCATCCCATAAAGCTGATTTGCCACCGCGCATATAACCAATGCGTGACACGCCATTGATTAGAGCTTGGTTGTGCCCATGGCTGGGATGTAATTTAAGCAATTCAGGGTTGTTTTTACCAGTTGGCTCTCCCTCAAACGGCTGTGTATAGCTGACTTCAATGGGGTCGTTGGGGTCAAGGTTGGTAACTCTTTGGTTTTCTAAAAAAACGCACGGAACTCTGTCGCCTGTCGCTGCCATGATGTAGGAATAATCAAATCCAATATCGTTCAGTCCGGGCGACATCACGCCATTCCAATCTTGTGAATCTTTTGCACCCAAGCCCAAATGCCATTTGCCAACGGCACCAGTCGTATAGCCTGCTTGCTTAAACATATCGGGCAAAGTATAACGCTCAGGCGTGATAATCATAGGCGCATCGCCTTGTGCCACACCTGTCCCTTTGCGCCGCCATGGATATTCGCCCGTCAATAAGGCATAACGTGAAGGCGTACAGGTTGCCGCAGGTGCATGGGCATTCGTAAAACGCAAACCTTCTCTTGCCAAACGGTCTGCGTTAGGCGTTTTGACACTTGTTGCACCATAACATGCTAAATCGCCATAGCCGACATCATCGGTGTAAATGATGACCACGTTAGGACGTGCATTTTGGGCTGAAATACTGAGGGGTAGGATAAAAAGCAAAAAAAGTAGTTTTTTCATTATTGACTTATTGAAAATTAGTGTTGAAATAAAATAAATTGATAAAATACTGAGGGGTACTTTTTACCGCACCACCAACCAAACATACCCCTCCGCAGGAATCCAAACCTCAATGACAACAGAGTAATCCCGATTCAATTTGTAAGTTCTTCCTTTGCTTTCCTGAACGCTGATGGTTGCTTTATCACTCAAGCCTGTATAATAAAGCGGTAATTTTATTTTTCTTAAAACATTCTCTTTCAACGGATTATACAACAAAACAAAACCTTTATCCGTCAAATTTGGGTTGACGTGCATGATGCCATCCCAATCACGCCCATCGGGTCGGTGCAGGTGAATGATGTCAGAATTGAGGATGTCGCGGTATTTTTTATACCAATCTATCGTCTCTTTTACAACCACTTTTGTGGCGTCGGTATCGTACAAACGGGGACCACGATAACAGGCTTGAATACCCGCACCATAGTATTGCACCATCAATTGCTTGTAATCCGTGAGGTGTTCACTGAGGGGTTCCAAAACAGCGTCCACCGTGCCGCCTTGATACTTGGTCAAAGGCACAAAACCCCAGCCCATCGAAGGCGTTTTATCCCAAGTACCATCGTAAATATTTTGCCGATTGAGGACTTTTTGTTGCGACCGAGACAGCGAAAAATTGACCTCTCGATACCCCAAACCTGTTTTGTGTGAACCATCTAAAAAATACCAATCGGGTGCATTGATATACACGCCTTTGGCATTGAGGTTTTGATAAAACTCTTTTTGTATCTGCATTTGCAACCATTGTGAGTCGTCCAAACCCTTATGACCCGGGTGTTTTGTCGAAGCACAAACATCGCCAGGATAAGGACCGTCGTGTTCGAGCAAGTCAAAACCCGTTTCAGTGATGAATTTATTGAGTTTTTTCAAGTATTCAATGCCCCATTTACTCGCCAAACAAGGGGCGTTGCCAAAAAATGCACCTTTATCTGGCAGCCCTGTTATGGGGTCAATCACGTCATTTTCATCATCAATACGCCGACTGCTGAACAGCGAATAACCCCCTAATTTGATGCCTTTACTGTGGGCATAATCCGTCAAAGCCTTGAATTTTTGGATATTTGCCTCCGAGTCATCCTCCATATTTAAGCCACTGCCGAAGCTCAAAATCACCATTTCGTAACCCGTCTCGGCGCATTGGTCAATCACATTTTTCACTTTCACAGGGTCGGTGCTGACCAAGTGCATAAAAATCGGGTTTTGGCTCGTCCATGGAAACAGCGTTTGATACATTTTTCGACGTGCCAAACCGTTGCGTTCACGGTCATAAGAGTCCAAAAGCAGTTCGTAAGAGCGAATGGATTTATACGTTTCATTAGGTTTTAAATCAATACCCACGCCCAAAGTCGGATACACCTCAACCACGCAAGGCGTTTCATAATTGTAATTCACTTGCGAGGTATAAGTGCTGTCAATTGACCAATGCGTCGCTTGATCTGACAGTTCATAACGCATCGCATTATTGTAAGCGAAATTGTTTTCGATGTATATTTTTTGCGGCTTTTTCATCTTTTCGGGCTTGCCCACAACGGCGGATTCTTCTTCGGGCATCGCCATTATTTCATGAACTACTTGATTGATTTTCAAGGTATTAGCCGCTTTATTTTCAATACTCAACCATTTACTTAATACGGGAATGCCGTCGAAAATTTCATAATGCACAACGACTTCAATACCTTTCACCTCCTCAGTATTGGAGGTAAAAAACAGCTTTAATTGCTTGCCTGTTGGCAGTTTTTTATTAGATGCCCATGTTTGGCAATTCCATGTAAAATGCGGTTGCACATCCGTTATTTCATGCCTAATGTATTGAAAATCAGCCTCATTACTCGAAAAATCGGTTATCCAACTTTCCAACAAATAGGCGTGTTCTTTTTGACCATATAAGCCGCCAATGTTGTAGGTTTTACCATCCAAAACAATCCGTGCTTCGGGTCTGACGGAGCGTATAAATTGCTCATTGCTCACCAAGTTTTTAAAACTCGTTGTAGCGGCATTAGGTGAAATTTGAATACGCCTTGAAATCAAACCATTGTTGAGTTCAATGGCTTTACCGTTGTCCAGCGTTTTTATATCGCTGCGTTGCGTCATTGGCGTTATGAGCCAATCTTCGACTACATTTTGTGCCTTAATATTGCTTGCAAATAGCCAACAAAAGGCTAAAAAAAGTAATAAATTTTTCATTTTTCATTGTTATATGGAGGAGATGTTTTACAATTACATTCTCCACAAAATAGGAAAATTGTGGCTTTTTGGTTCTTTTATGAGAGATTATTAGGCACACACACTAAAAAAAACATGAATGTCAGTAGCATTTACGATTCAAAGTATCCCTTGCAATAGTTATTGAGGTCCCCTCAGTATTTTAAGATGTACACCGGCAATTATTCTTTCTTTCGATAGCTACTCGCGGTACAATTCATTTTATTTTTAAAAATACGGGAAAAATAAAACTCATTTTCAAAACCTGTTTTGGTTGCAATTTCTGAAATGGTTAAATTGGTTTCGTGGAGCATTTGAGCCGCTTTTTCTATTTTGATATTTAACAAATACTGACCAGGGGCAATGCCTATAATATCTTTAAAAGCCTTACGAAACCAATCGTAGGTGATATTGTTTTCAGATGCGATACGTTCAAAATCAATATTTTTGTTCCAATTTTCATGTATTTTAAAGCGAATAGTTTGGATAATTAGTTCTTGGCGGGATTTAGTTTTGTCCACCATCAAAGCTGCTGCATTGACTAAGCCCAACAACTGAATCACAAAGCACGATGCCATTTGTGAAAAAACCATGCTCTCCTGCTTCGATGTATCTATCAAACGAATGAATATATTGAGTATTTCGCTGTCAAAACCGACTTTCAAAACAGGATTTTGAGGGTCAAAACAGTCTTGCCGCATTAAATATGACACATAATGCCCATTAAAACCGACCCAAAACTCCTCCCATCCTATTTCAAAAATAGGTTTAAAACGATGCCACACGTTAGGAAAAAGTAGAAAAATAGTGCCCGCTTCTATGATTATCGGTTCCGTATCTTGTACTTCTAAAATACCTTTTCCTGTTGGAATATAGACAATTTGATATTCACTCAACATGCGACCTGCATTCCAATTGAAAATATAGGATTGCGGATGCTTCTCATCAGGGTAGAGCTGGGCAGATGGATGAATATTATGCCCAAGGTTTAAAACATTCACACCCCAATTGAGTTGCGATTTGCTCAAATCTTGTAACTGTTCTTCTGTAAAATACTTTCGATATAACTCCATTTCCAAAAAGTATAAATTATTGTACAGATTCGATAAATACTATAAGCAAAATATAATTGACTTTTGCAGCATAAATGTAGATTTATTTATTTTAAAAAGCCTAAATCGTAGAACAATAATTAAATATAAACATACTTCAAGTTTAATTCAATCATGAAGCGTATACTTTTTTTAACACAATTTATACTTTTTGGAAAAATTGGTTTACAAACCAACTGCTCATCAGAATTAATAATTAAAAAATTAAAAAAAATGAATAATGAATTAACTTCACTCCAAGCCGTAAAAAAATCTTTATTCAGAATTTTATGCTGCTTATTTTGCATAACGACAAGTCTATCTGCCCAAAATAGGATTTCGGAGAAAATAGTAGATTCGAAAAACGAGCCACTTGTCGGTGCATCTGTCCTTGTAAAAGGCACATCTAATGGTACAATAGTTGATACTGAGGGGGCATTTACAATTGACAACGTTGCGAAGGGCAGCACATTGGTTGTCTCTTTTGTTGGTTATGCAACACAAGAGGTGACAACAGAGGCCAGCATAATAAAGGTGATCTTATCAGACGGCAGTGCTCTGAATGAATTAATCGTAGTCGGCTACGGTACGCAAGAAAGGCGCGATGTGACAGGTGCTGTTTCAAGTATAAAAAGTCAAAATATTAAAGATTTACCTGTGACGCGTTTAGACCAAAAAAATGGCAGGGCAAGTGGCTGGCGTTCAAGTAAGCCAAGTGTCGGGTACGCCGGGCAGTGGCCCTGTGATTCGGATTCGAGGGTCGGGTTCTATCGGGGCGGGTGATTCTTTTTCACGTAATCCGAGCGATGCATGGGTGGAAGATG
>JAYSQG010000112.1:0-3259 GCA_043721685.1 Saprospiraceae bacterium
TCACGCATTTTCTATGTCTGTTTATGGATTTACTACTGGACGGATACCTGGTTTTCCTGGAGCTGGTTTTGATTTACAGAATGCTTTACTTTTTATTAATAAAAAAAAGGTGCAAGAAGGGACAAATATTATGAGTATATCTGGAGATTCTAAAGAAAATGAAAAAGAAATTCCTACACCGCCTGTGGCAGCAAAAAATTAATTTATGAAAAAAATAATAATTAATGCCTGTATATTACTATGTATTTCTCAAACCTTGATTGCACAAAGAAATAAAAATGAATGCAATTGTATAATGTTAGATTCAATACTTAGCATAGAGACGCTTCATAAATCAACAGGTATCTCAGATAATTTAAATAAACCAATTAGAATAATAGATACTAAATATTTTCTAAAAAAGTGTTTGAAATTGAAATCTTATTCTTACTATTTAGGTAATCATGGAGTTGGTATTTCGAATAAAATTCCATTAGATATTAATACTGGCTTATTTGCAGATATAGTTATTATAGACATTAAACAAAAAAAGGACAAAGCGCAAGTAGAATTATTTTTTGTTAATAATCAATGTGAAGCTAACATAAAACACAAATATATGTGTACAGTGTTTTTTTTAATAAATAAAGATAAAATAGTTATTGAAAGAGTTAATTTTAGTCACATAAAATAGTAGAATGTTACTCAATTTTATGTTTAAATACTCAATCAAAATACTAATGACAACCCGCTCGGAAGTGGTTTCTTGAAAAGACAAAAGTTCATTGAAATAAAAGAAAAGCGACCCCTCAATATAGCGGTAATATTTCGCAAGTCGTTTGGCAAGTGCGGGGTAGAGAAAGACAGGCATACACGCTTCAATATGATGCTGTAAATCGCATGACAACAGCCACTTATTCCGACATCAGCGCAGGTGGCACAGTAACGGGCAATCGTTATGATGAAAAGCTGACTTATGACATCCGTGGCAATATCAATACTTTGCAACGTTGGGGCTTTAATGCAAGCTGCGGCTGGGGTATGATTGACAATTTAACCTATAATTATGGGTCTTATGGTTACAATATTTCTAACAAATTAAGTAGTGTAACAGAAAATAGTGATGTAACCAAAGGTTTTAAAACCGTCTCAAATGGCAGCAGTTACAGCTACGACACCAACGGCAATATGCCGCTCGGCAGGGATGTTCATTAAATTAACGCACCTCCACTAAGCAAAACAACGACGGCGCTGGGTTCGGTGTTTTCACCGAACTCACCTATACGGCAGGTCTCCGACGTGCGAAGTTGATTGAAAGCGGCATAAAGAAAACAACTGCTGCCGTTTACGTGTGAAAGAAAAAAGGCGGTGTGCGAAAGGGGTTTCGCCTACCCCCTCAGTAAAAAGGGCAGAAAAAGATAGAATAAAAGCTGGAAAAGGCACTTATTCGCCCAAAGCCTTTTTAAGAGAAAGTATTTTCAAGCCTTTTATACCTGTATAGTCTTTGGTATTGTCCGCAAAAAATGCCCAATCGTAGGTCAAAGCTGTAGCGGCAATGAGCTTGCCAATTTATAGTATTCACATTGACAGGCTTATTCAGGTCTTTTATTTGGGTTTCTTTTATTGTGAAAACAGGAAAGTACCTTAACTGTATTTTGAGTTTGATTGACAACAAAATACAAAGTGTAAGGGAATTGAGGCATCTTCAACGCACGGATATTTTTGTAACGAACTCTGTGAAGAGGATTTACAGCTAAAGCGTTATAAGTTTCTTTTAATGCAGCGATAAAATTAAGCGGTGTATTCTCGCTATACAAGGCATAGTAATCAATGGCGTTTTCGATTTCTTTTTGAGCACGCGGGGAGACAATAATTTTATAAGCCATATTTTTGGTTGAGTTGGTCAATGGAGGCTTCGGCAGTGAGATAGGTGTTTTCATCTTCCAATAGCCTTTCATCCAAGATGGTTTTCATATCGGTCGTCATTTCAAAATGCGCTTCGTCTTCTTCTACAATGATGGTGATGGGCTTTGATTTAAAAACGGCTTTAATAGCGTCCAAAATATCAGAATTGACCTCTTGAGCTGATGTTAAATGATAGGTTGTGTACAGCATATCTTTAATTATTTTTTCATTTATTAAAAAAGTTGAACAAATATAAGCCTATTCACCAAAATTCATTCAAAAAATCTAAACAACCACGATATGAAAAAAGTCATTTATTTCGCCCTTTTCCTTTTGCCCACGTTGCTTGAGGCACAAAGTGCTGGAAACAGTCGCATTAGCGACAGACTACTGTTGCCAACAACGCCACGCCGCTATTACACCCAAAAAAACTACCAACGGCTGCTGACGATTGACCCTGATATGGGTAGGAAACGTGCCTTCTTAGATATGCAACTCAACCTCAATACACCCGCATTGACCGAAGATGTGACCATTCCCGTTGTCGTGCATGTATTGTATAAAGCGGGTACAAACACCAGAGATTTGCTATCGGCAAGTGATATTCGGCAACAATTGGACATCGTAAGTAAAGACTTTCGTCAGACAGTTCGCATACAACGCCATCTTGCAGATACGAGAGAACGTTTTTCAGAGAAAAATGGCTTAGATACACGCATATCGTTCTGTCTCGCTTCTAAAACACCTACAGGGGCAGCCACAACAGGCATTTTAACTGTGCCAACGTCTGTCACAACTTGGTTAGCCGATGACAAAATGAAATCGGCAACAACGGGCGGCAGCACAGCGTGGGATACCGAAAAATACCTGAATATTTGGGTGGTCAACTTTCCCGACAGTATCAGCGGTTATGCCCAAATGCCCGCGGGACCCGCCGCCACCGATGGTATAGTGATTGATGCTCGCTACTTCGGCAAAAAGCCAAACAACGACAAAACATTCCCTTATACTGAGGGGGAGACCATGACGCATTTGATGGGCAGCTATTTGAATCTGTATGAACTCTGGTCAGAAACCGTCCAATGCGGTGATGATGGGGTAGAGGATACGCCAATACATAACGCACCGACACTTGGCAATGTGGATTATCGGTTTGTCAGCACTTGCGACGGCAATCCTGTGGTCATGTCTATGAATTATATGGACAACACCAATGACAACATGCTCTATATGTTCACAAAAGGACAGAAGAAACGGCTACAAGCGACACTTGCCGCCAATGGGATTCGCTACAAATTGGTACAATCAGGTGCAGCGCAATGTACAAATGGCAATCCGAATGCTCAAATCGTGCAACCAACGCCACCAAAACTAA
>JAYSQG010000113.1:0-13347 GCA_043721685.1 Saprospiraceae bacterium
TCAAAAAAGAATACACTGAGGGGGGGCTGCCTTACGCCTCTTTTGATAATTTGCACCTCGATAAAGATGGTAATTTGTTTTTATCGAGTTGGAATTTTGGTATTGGTTATACAAATTTAAGCAAAAATAAATTCCGACAATTAAATCTACCCTCGATACCTAACAAGTTGGATACTCGGAGTTTAGTCGAAGATGAGGCACACAATATTTGGCTTTCAAGTAAAGGGAATGGGGTTGTTGTGCTCAATCAAAAACATCAAATCCTGAAATATTATGATGCACCAGTATTTAAAAACAATATCATTACCCTTTATAAAGACCGAACACAACGTATTTGGATATATTCAAGAAAAGATGAATTGTTTCTGTTTGATAAAAAAACGAATCTATTTCAAAAGGTATCTTTTAAGGGAGCAAAACCCAACAATTTTAGTATAAAATATTTTTCCCAATTGCACAATGGGCGTTTATTGCTCGGCACAACACATGGTATTTACGAGGTAATTACAGGGAAAAAGCCTTTTTATATACAGAAATGTACAGCATTACCTCCTGAATATTTAGACCAAGAGTTTGATTTTATTTTTGAGAACAATCGACATGAAGTCTTTTTAAACCAAGTCAGTAAGCATCTTTTAGTTTGTTTATTTAAACCAAATGAAGTTAAAGTTGTGGCGAAAATTCAATTTGGTTTTGACATATATTCTGGTATTGAAATCAATGAAGGCAATTTTTACTTTGCTTCTAATAGGGGTTTAATACATCTAAAGCAACAATATGATACTGTTTTTTCAAATGTAAATACAATTTTTTCAGGCACAAACACGTACGATATTTTAAGAGATAAAAACAACAATCTTTGGCTTAGTTCTGATAATGGCATTTTGCTTTATAATCCAATCTCACATAAAACCAAAACTTTTACATTAGTAGATGGGTTACAAAATATGTCTGTTAAAAATGGACTCGAAGATAAATTTGGCAATTTTTGGATGGGTGGCAGTAACGGTATCAATGTTTTTGCGCCCTTAGAAATTGAAGATTATAAAACCCTTGCCATACCAGAAATTACGGGTATAAAGGTCAATAATAAAGATTGGAAAAAAGAGCCACCTACGGAAATTAAACAATTAACACAGCCTTTCAGCAGCAATAACATCCAAATAGAATTTGTTTCGATTGATTTTAGTGATTCACAACGTGATTCCATTCGTTATTCTTTTGGTTTAGAAAATGAGGAAAACCCGAATTGGGTGACGACTTTGAATGATAAACCGTCAATTTCACTCTTTAATTTGAGTGAAGACACTTATGCTTTCCGTCTATATGCCGCTAATTCTGATGGTATTTGGAATCCAGAAGAAAAGAAATTGGTCATTACAATACTGCCGCCGTGGTATCGTACAGTTTGGTTTTACTTATTTTGTTTATTACTAATCGGTTTGATTGCATGGGGTTACGTGAATCAACGCATAAAAAGGGTGAAAACAAAAGCCGCGTTTGAGCAAAAAATAGCTGAAACGGAAATGAGTGCGCTCCGTAGCCAAATGGACCCGCATTTTATTTACAATACTTTGAATTCCATCAATTCATTTATCCTCAATAATGTACCCTTACAAGCCAGTTTGTACTTGACCGATTTTTCAATTTTGATGCGTAAAATCCTTGATTTTTCTCGTGAAAACAGGATTTCACTTGAAAAAGAAGAGGAAATACTGAGGGGGTATATGGAGATGGAAGCCCTGCGTTTTAACTTCGATTTTGATGTCGAAATCTCAGACGACCTTGACCCCTGGGATACTCAAATCCCGACGATGATACTGCAACCGTTTGTTGAAAACGCAATAATTCATGGTATTCATAAAAAAACGGAGGGACGTGGGCAGATTTTAGTACGGTTTGAAAAGGAAAACGAATGGCTCATTGGAATAGTTGAAGACAATGGCATAGGTTTGACAAAATCTATTGAAAACAAAAGCACTCAAACTGAAAAGAGTCATGTGTCGAAAGGTATGCAAATCACGCGTGACCGGTTGGCTATCATTCAGCAACAAACGGGTAAGGAAGCGTCTTTCAATGTCGTGGCTCGAAGTGAGGCGGAAGGCGGTGGTACGCGGGTGATGGTAAGGATTCCTTTAACAGAATAAGGGAAAGTTGAAAATGAAAAGCGCATAAATTATTGACTATTTTGTAGCAACAATTTTTGATATATCCTATTTGAAAAATAAAGTGTCGGGGTGATTTAAATCACCCCGACACTTGGAATACTTATGATAATCAATTAGTTACGTGTTATATTTGAAACAGGAATTTTGAAAAATTCCTTATCTAAACATTTTAAAACAATCCGTCAAATCCTTTTTCTTATTTTTATTTGGGTCAAGGTTTAGTGTTAATGAAACCTCATGAGTTCCGCCTGTTCTATTTGCTAAACCGCCAACTGGGAAGTCGTAGCTATACCCGACTTTAAAATAGTCTTGTCTGAAACCAATCGTAAGAATCGCCGATTCGGGATTGCTCAAAGCATGACGATACCAAACGCCTGTAAAAATAGGACCTAAACCTGCATAAAGTCCGCCGACAAACTGCGCAAAATCACCTTGTTTAACAACTAACAACGAAGGTGTAATGAAACTCGTTGGGCGAAAACGATTGCCTTTTTGCAAAATGATTTCATAACCACCGTGCAGTGACCACCGCACAGGCAAACCAATGCGCAAATTGGAGTTTGTACTTTTCAAAAAACTCTCATCAGGCGTTGCCATGTGTTTTGCCGACAAACCCACATGGAAGCCAGAAGCGTATAACAATAAACCTGTTGAAATATCAAAAATAGTCCGATTGGCCTGTTCTGGACGTACCTCTTGCGAAGGGCGAGTTGTGCCGTCTGGATTTACCCAACCAGAAATAGGGTCAATTTGGTCAAGGAAAATGAGCTTATTCCAATCCAAATTGCTTGAAATCATGCCGCCTTCAACACCAATTTTGACCGCCATATCCTCATTGATATTGACTTTGTAGGAATAAATGGCACTTGCATAAGTTTTTTTCAAAATACCTTGCCCCGCATCATCAGTCATAACAGAAATGCCAATGCTACTGTTTGAACGATCCAATGCTTGGTCATAACTGGCTGCAAAGGTCGAATACGCCGCACCGTTATTGAAACTTGGATATTGCATTCTGTAATTCAAGGCAATAAAAGGAGCTTGGTTGGTTCCTGCAAATGCTGGATTTGTTTGCAACGGCGAAGCATACCATTGACTGAAAACAGGGTCTTGCCCGTAAGCAACACTACCCCTCAGTATTAGGCAGCAAAAAATCAGAAGGAAATGTAAACGATACGGCATTTGTAAAGTGTTTTTGCTTACTTATCAATAAGTTTTAAATTAAAACAAAGTGTTTTCGATTTGAAAATGAATTTATACACCAAATCTATAAAAAGTTGGACAGAATTCATCAATCGCTATAAAACCTTTGCGTTACTTTGTGTTTTAAGTAGGTGGGAAATAGTTTTCCCGTTTTTCTTCGTATATCTTTTAGAATCAATTTTCTAACGACATAAATATTATAACGTGAGAATGTTAAAGTTGTTATTTTCTAACAATATCGAAATTTCATTAACGTTTTCGTAACACTTTCAACTTAATACTCGGCAAAATATGAAATTTACAATTACTTCGCTTTTTTCTACCTTTCTTTTAACTTTTGCTTTTGGGCAAACGACTTTTTCAACGTTCCAAACGCTTGAATGGTCAGAAAAAGAGGTGACATTTAAAGGTGCAGTTTTCACTCAAAGCAATGCGCCGAATCTGCCTGTTTACTCATATCGTTTTCCAATGGACTTCGACGGACGTATCGCTGTTGAATTGGCAGATGCTGAATTTGCCCCGCTTAGTATTACGGATTCCAAATTAAAGCATTTATCTTCAAATATACAACCTTCGGCGTTGGTTTCTCAAAGCCGTGAGAAATATTTTGGCAATATCAGCCTTGTCCCTTTGCGCATGAAGGATGGTCAAATAGAAAAACTCGTTCGTTTCACCTTAATAATAACGACTTTGCCAGAAGTTGTAGGGCTTCAAACAGAACTGCGCACCACAAAAGAATCGGCTTTGAAAGATGGTGATATCTACAAATTTGCACTAAAAGAAACAGGTGTCTATCGTTTGGACTATGCTTTTTTGAAAAATGAATTGAAAATCAGCGACTTAGACAAAATTGACCCACGTACGATTAAAATCTATGGCAACGGTGGCGGCATGTTGCCCGAACCCAATAGAATTGAACGTGCCGATGATTTGACTGAAAACAATATCCTCATTTCAGGTGAAGACGATGGACGTTTTGATGGCAGCGATTACATTCTTTTTTATGCCGTTGGTGCTGACAAAGGAAAATATAACCCCCTCAGTAAAACGTTCAGTAAATCTAAAAATATCTACGACGACAAGGCTTTTTACTTCTTGAAAATTGGTTCGGGAAATGGTGCAAGGTTGCCAAACCAAGCATCTGTGACCCCAATACAATATACTTCCACTACATTCAACGATTTTCAAAGGGTTGAAGACGACAAAACCAACCTTTTGGCGCAACATCCACTCAATTGTGGTCAAGGCGGTGGCAAGCTGTGGGTTGGCGATTTTTTTAGCGAAGGCATTAAAGAAAAAAGTTATTCAGACAAGTTTTCTTTTCCAAATATTGTTGCCACCGAACCTGTTTTGGTGCGTGGGCAATTCGTTGCGGGCAATGATTTTGGGTCAACTTTTACGCTGACCGTAGCGGGAGAAGCGATTCCAGTTTACGTCGGAGGCTCCAGTCCAGGAGATTGTGAAGGCAATTATGGCAACCTCAGTTCAGTTGAGCAAAGCCTCCGTTTGTCTCCATCAACAACATCTTTGGACGTTAAGGTCAATTACTCGGCAGGCACAGGCAGTCGGGGTTGGTTGGATTATATTGAAATTGCTTGTAAACGACAAATGACTTTTGCTGGTACTCAAATGGCTTTCAGAGATGTCAATACATTGGCATATAAATCAAGCGGTTTTACAATGGCTAATGCGAATGCAAATTTACTTGTTTGGGATGTAACAAAGCCACAAAAAACACAGAATCAACAAGTTACATTAGCAGGGAATCAATTAAGTTTTGGTCAAAATACTGAGGGGTCGCTTCGAGAGTTTGTTGTTTTTGACAAAACGGCTACTTTGCTGAAACCAACGGCAGTCGTTGGAAAGATAGCGAATCAAAATTTACACGCCTTTGATAATGTTGACCAAATCATCATTTATCACAAAGATTTTGAAGCAGCGGCTAAAAAACTGGCAGCACATCGCCGCAGTTATTCTAAATTTAATGTTGAAATTGCAGAGATTGGGCAAGTATATAATGAGTTTTCAAGCGGCGCGCTTGACCCAACGGCAATACGTGACTTTGCTCGATTATTGAACAAAAGAACACCGCGTTTCAAGTATTTGCTTTTGATGGGCGATGGTTCGTTTGACTACAAACGCATCTATCCTTTGGGCAATTTGCAAGCTTCGGATTTCATTCCTCCGTTTGAATCGGTTGAAAGTTTCAGCATCGTTGACGCTTTTCCGAGCGATGATTATTATGCGTTGCTGTCTGATACTGAGGGGGGGGATTTGAATGGAGACTTAGATATTGGCGTTGGTCGAATTCCATGTAAAACTTTAGAAGAAGCAAACAATGTCGTTAGTAAAATTATGACTTATGAAAGCCCTGCTGCTTTGGGTGATTGGCGCAATCGTTCTGTTTTTATGGCGGATAATGGCGATGGGAACGCACACCTCGGCAGTGCTGAATATGTGAATAACAGCGTTTATTACAATTATCGCAATTTGAATTTAGATAAACTATACATTGATGCTTATAAATTAGACGTTTCGGCGGGTGGTACACGTGTGCCGCAAATGAACGATGCGATTTATCAAAATCAATTCAAAGGCATGTTGACATTGTGTTATTTAGGTCATGGAGGTCCCAAAGGCTTGGCTCAAGAACGGATTTTGCTTCGTGAAGACCTTGAAGCATGGCGCAACAAAGACCGTTTGCCATTGATTATTACGGCGACGTGTTCCTTTTCAGGCTATGACAATCCCAAAGAAGTAAGTGCAGGAGAAGCGGCTATTTTAAATCCAAACGGCGGGGCGATTGCGTTGTTTTCAACTGTTCGAGCAGTTTATGCTTTTCAAAATGAGATTTTGACCAAAGCTGTTTTTGATACATTGTTTGGTAAAAAAGATTTTGAAGCCCTACGATTAGGCGATGCTTTTTTGTTGGCAAAAAACAGTAGTCGTACAGGAGTTAATGGCAATAAATTTGCTCTGATTGGCGACCCAGCTGTGCGTTTGGCAATGCCCCGTTTTGGCGTAGCAACAACAAAAATCAATGGAAAATCGCTGTCTGCGGCTGCAAAAGATACTGTCAAAGCCTTGCAACAAGTGAGTATTGAAGGAACAATTACAAACGATAATGGGGCAGTAATGACCGATTTTAATGGCACTATTTATCCAACTGTTTTTGATAAAGCCCAAGTTTTAAGGACATTAGGACAAAGTACGAGCAATGATATTAGTTATCCGCAAGATTTTATTGTTCAACGCAATGTCATTTTTAAAGGTGCGGCAACGGTGAAAAATGGTGTTTGGTCGTTTTCGTTTACCATTCCCAAAGACATTGATTATGCTTTTGGAAACGGTAAAATTAGTTACTACGCTCGGGACTCCGTTAGAGATGCTACAGGCAATTTTGAAGGTTTTGTTGTAGGCGGAACGACCCCCTCAGTATCGTCGAACGATGCACCGCCCCAAGTGGAAGTTTTTATCAATAATGATACTTGGAAAAGTGGCAGCACGACCAATGCAAACCCCGTTGTTTATGTCAAATTGAGCGACGACAAAGGCTTTAACGTCAGTGGTACGAGTATCGGTCATGACCTAACGGCAACGCTCAATGATTCACGTAATCCATTCATTCTCAATAGTTTCTACGAAGCGGTGAAAGATGATCCAACAAAAGGCATCGTCAAGTACCCCCTCAGTAATTTAACGGCTGGGAAATATTCGATACGTGTCAAAGCATGGGACATTGCAAATAATGCAGGCGAAGGTACAACTGATTTTATCGTTGCTGAAAGCGGTTCTGATGGCATCAAAAAGCTGTTGTCATACCCCAATCCATTCTCCGATTTGACCCGTTTTCGTTTTGAACACAATATTAATGCCCAGACTTTACATGCCAAATTCACTATTTTTAATACCATGGGTCAGTTGGTCAAAACCATTGAACAAGATGTGGCGACAGATGGGTCTTTGGTTGATGGCATCACGTGGAATGGTATGGACGACACAGGAAACAAATTGCCAAGTGGCATTTATGTATATCGTGTAACTATCTCTGCAAATGACTTGAAAGGAGCAATCGTCGTAAGTGGTGTAGAAAAAGTGGTTTTTATCAATAAATAAATTTGTTATTGGGGATTAGTTAATGGTTACTCTTTATATGTGCTTTGCTATTAACCAATAACTAATTCCTAACAATCAGTATCTAATTAAATAGTGTTAAAATTTATTTAAAAATATCCATTGTATTGAAAAAGAAAAAGGCACTTTTTAACGTTATGGTGCAGAAATTGCGTTAATCCAACGACTGTAAAAGTGAAAGAATCATTAGAAAACCAATAATTTGCTTGAAAAACCTATTTTTGCGTGCTTTTTTCAAGAAAACCTTAACCTATTAGAATATTAAAATTATTAAAATTAATTTCTGAACTGTAAAAAATTAAAAATTTCTGGATAACAGTTTGACAAAAATCTACTTAACAGATGAAAAAGACACTTATTCTCCTTGTTGCATCAGTTCTCTTTATGGGAACGCATACTTTGGTTTCAGCTCAACAGCAAGGCTGTGACCCGACGACAAGCAAGGATCCCCTTGGACGTGATTGTGGTGGTGCAGTGCAAACAGCCGTTCCCTTTCTGATGATTAACCCAGATGCTCGTTCTGGCGCAATGGGCGATGTCGGTATCGCTATCAGCCCTGATGCCAATGCAATTCACTTCAATGCGTCGAAATATGCTATGGCACCACAAAAATTTGGTATGTCATTGACTTATACGCCGTGGTTGCGTTCATTAGGCGTTAATGATATTTACATGGCTTATGCTGCGGGTTATTATCAATTTGGTAATGATGTGAAACAAGCGATAGGCGTAAGTTTGCGCTATTTCTCTTTGGGTTCTATTCAGTGGACGGATTTTAATGCGTCTGTTTTGGGTGAAGGTTCTCCTCGTGAATTTGAAACAGCCGTCAGCTACTCACGTCAATTGAGCAAGTATTTAGCGGTTGGTGCAACGGCGAAGTTTATTTACTCGAATTTGGCAACGGGTCAAAGCCCCGATGGTGGTTCTGAACGCATTTCATCAGGTCGTGCGGGTGCAGTTGATTTCTCAATGACGTACAAAAAGCCTATCAAAATGGCTGCTGGGCCTTCAACTTTGATGATTGGTGGTGCTATCAAAAATATTGGTAATAAAATCACTTACCTCCGTTCTTCTGATTTTTTACCACAAAACTTGGGTATTGGTGCAGCTTGGGATATTCCACTTGACCAATACAACAGCATTGTTGTTGCTTTGGATCTTAATAAATTGCTTGTACCTACGCCCAATCCGCTTGATTCATTACGGACATGGAAAGACAAAAGCCCTATAGCTGCTGCATTAGGTTCTTTTAATGATGCGCCTGGTGGTGGACAAGAAGAGTTGAAAGAAATCAATATTTCAGCAGGTGTTGAATATTGGTACGACAAACAATTTGCCGTCCGTGCAGGTTATTTTTACGAACACGCTGAAAAAGGTGGTCGTCGTTATTTCACTGTTGGATTGGGCTTGAAATACAATGTTATGGGCATCAATTTGTCTTATCTTGTACCAACTTCAAGTCAACGTGGTCCTTTGGACAATACACTTCGTTTCTCTTTGTTGTTTGATGCCGCTTCTTTCAAGGACTCGGACGACAATTAACAAGGAATGATGAATGATGAATGATGAAATATGAATGATGAATGAAAAAAGCGACTTCTCTCGATTTACTGAGGGGGTCGCTTTTTTCATTTATCATTCATATTTCATCATTCATCATTATTTATTTTTATCCTTATCCCAAACATTATTATCTCTGTTTACATCTGCCAAACGGCGGCTGTCGTCAATAATAATTTTAGCAATTTTGCTTTTTGCTGTCGGAATTTCAAAATCATAACCTGGATAAGTCCAAGTCCAATCGGGTAGGGTTGTGCGTTTTATCTTTGGAAACTCATTAGGTTTTTCACCTCGCATCAAGTCAAGCGGAATATAAAATTGCTCTTTTGACCCATCCGTATAAACCACCATAATATCAAGAGGCATAATCATCAAACCTTCTCTTTTGATGGTTACTTTGGTTTTAGAACCGGCTTCGGTCACATTATTGATAGCATAATCAATTTGTTTTGTTGTATAAACGTAGTATTCTTTGAACCAATCGAGTTCCAAATCGCTTATTTTTTCAAAAACACGAATACAGTCATTTGGATTTGGATGACGCATTTTCCACTCATTGAAATATTGTAAAATCCCTTTTTGAAAATTTTCTTCTCCAATGATGTATTTTATTTCTTCTAAAAAAACCGCCCCTTTGGTGTATGCGCCAATGCTATAAGCCGTGTTGGAAATACAGTGATCGGCATGAATACTGAGGGGTTCTTCCCGTCCGCGCAACTGCCATTTGCAGAAACTGGCAACATCGCCAAGCATCGGGTCATCTTCAACTTCACCTTTTAACAGTTTTAATTTTCTCAAATAATTCATGGTGTAATTTGAAGCATAAGATGTGAAACCTTCGTCCATCCACGCATATAGGCTTTCATTTGTTGCCAATGCGCCTTGATACCAAGAGTGAAACAACTCGTGAACAGAAACGCCAACCAGTGACGACAAAGGACGTTCACCTGTAATCAAAGTCGCCATAGGGTACTCCATACCACCGTCTCCGCCTTGCACAAAAGCATAATCAGACCAAGGATATTTGCCAAAATGGTCTCTATTGAAAGCAAAAACCTTAGCCATGATGTCGGGCAGTTGCTCCCAAGCGGCAGTTTTGTCAGAAGGAATATAGAAAAAGTGCATCAAAGTGCCATCGTCTGCTTTTTTCGTTACGTGTTTGTAATCGGGGTCGGCTGCCCACATAAAATCATGTACGTTTTTAGCGACAAAATGCCAAGCCAATTTGCCTTTTGCATCGGCTTTAGGTGTGCCGGTGCCATAACCTTTACCAATGTCTGCGACATTTTGTAAGATGCCCGTTCCTCCAACCATAAATTTTTGATTGATGTGCAACGTTACATCAAAATCGCCCCAAATGCCATAAAATTCACGTCCAATATAGGGATTGGCGTGCCAGCCCTGCTCATCGTATTCACACATTTTAGGATACCATTGCGCCATAGAGTAGTCAACGCCTTCGCTACTCATACGTCCATTTCGGCGGATTTGGAGCGGTACTTGTCCATCAAATTCACACTCAAAGGTGACTGTACTGAGGGGGGCTATTTTTTCAGGCAAATTGACTTCGAGAATGGTTCCTTCAGTTGTGAAAGAACATTTTTTGCCATTCATAGTCAACGACTTGATTTTGAGATAACCCATGTCATCTGGTTTCAATTTAGAAATGCGGTCAGAAACACGCGGGTCAGGGTCGGAAATGGTGCGGCTGCGAATGTCCATAGCACTACCTGGTTGAAAAGCATTCATATAAAGGTGATAGAAGGCTTTTGACAACTCATCGGTCGAATTATTATGATAAACCAATGTCTGTTTGCCTGAATATTGATGTTTATAGTCGTCAAAATCCACATCCATCGTGTATTCGGCACGTTGTTGCCAACGTTCATATTGCACTTTTGGCTTTGTTAAAGTTGTTGTGTTGGTATTTATGCTAGTTGTCTGTTGTGGTATTTTGCAGTTTCCAAAAATGAAAAGTATGAAAGTAAGCAAACAGAATTTTAAAGACAGTTTTTTCATGAAAATTATTGATGAATGTTAAGTTTTAAATAAGGAGTAGTAAGCCCCTAAAAGCTAATTTCTCCACGATGATTGATTATTAGAGACAAAGTTAAAAATGAAAAGTGCTTTCCATAATATAAAATCTTTAATGAAATAAAATCCCATAAATTATTTGACTAATAAGCTAATAAAATTGATAAAGTTTTACCTTTGTTCACATTAAATCATTTTATATCCTATTAGTATTTTAGTTTTAAGAATAATTTCAATGTGATGATTAGAGCTAATTTTTTACAAAAAATGAACGGACTATGATAACCGAATCTAAATACCTCTTACTATTATTTGTATTATTTTCTTTTTCTATTTCAGCACAAGGGTCATTGAATGTATGGAAGAAAGTTGATACCATCGCTGTACACAAAGTCACACATACACCTAAGTGGGAAGGCGGTCTATTATTGGGTCTAACTGCTTATTCTGGAGATCTTGAATTTGCTTTTTCAGAAAGTAAACTTATAGGAGGGCTGTTTGTTCGGCGTTCATTTGGCAATTATTTTGGCAATTATTTTGGCATGAATATCAGTTTGACACAAGGGCTTTTGGGCGGAAGTGATAGCCATTCTACTGCAACACCTTGGCGAGTGGCTCGAAATTTTCAGTTTAAATCGCCTTTGACAGAATTAGCTGTGAGGGGTGAATATCATTTTTTAGGGATTGCAAGGAAAATTTCTTCTCTATCGTCTGGTGTATCTGTTTTGGACGAGGTGAGTAAACAAAATTTTAGAATGCGGGCACGTCGCATATCACCTTTTATTTATGTGGGCGGTGGTTTAGCGATTGTAAGTCCTAAAACCAACTTCAATGATAAACTTTTACCTAATCCAACGACAGCGGGGTTCCGAATAAATGCCGATAAGTCAGCCTCACATGCTAAAGCACATGCTATTATTCCTTTTGGCGGAGGCTTGCGAATTCCATTCGTCAATCAACAGACCAACTTGACGATTGAAGGTGGTTTTCGCCCTACTTTTTCAGATGAAATTGATGGTATCAGCGTTGCAGGGAATCCGAATGTCAATGATTGGTATTTTGTCGGCAGTGTAGGGCTTTCAAAGACTTTGGGGTTTACCAAAGATTCTGATAAAGATGGGATTCCAGACAAATTCGACCTTTGTCCTTTCTTAAAAGGCGATGCCAAATTGCAGGGTTGCCCCGATAGAGATAGCGATGGCATTACCGATGATAAAGATGCTTGCCCTAATACAGCAGGTCTAACTTTATATGAAGGTTGCCCTGATACGGATGGAGATGGCATAATCGACAAATACGATATTTGCCCTAACGAAGTAGGCAGTGGAAGGTATAGAGGATGTCCGACTGAAGAAAAGTTGGTAAGTTCTGCTAAGGATTCGAGTAAAAACAAGCCAATAATGTCTTTAGATACAGTTAAGGTTATTGTTACAGAGAATACGGCTCCCTTAAAACCAGTTGATATCAGCCAAACAGCTGGAAAAAAGGATAGTTTGACTTTGAGCAACAAACCAGAAAAACCAGTTTTTATAGAAAATACCCCCCCTCAGTATATTTCGGAAAAACCAACAACGAAACCAACTGAATTGCCAAAGCCTGCGACTGTTGTGGATACTACGATTTCAAGGGTTGACAAGCCGATTCAGGTTGTGACACAGCCAAGGGATACCCCTCAGTATATTTCAGAAAAACCAGTAAAAAAGCCTGTAGAAACGATAAAACTAGAATCGGAAGCAACGGTTTTGGCACCAGCGAAACCTATTTCAGTTCAGAAACCACAAAAACCAATCAAAAGTTATCTTGAAAATGCTACGGTTGAGGTTAAACAGGAAAATGCTTTCAATATTGTTCGCAACCATTATACGATTTCACCTATTTATTTTGAAACAAGTAAAACCATCTACAAACCAGAAAGTTATGTTATTTTAGATGAAATTGCTTACATTTTGTTGGATAATCCTACATATAAACTTCTCATAATGGGGCATACAGACATAACAGGTAAGGCAGCAAACAATCAATTATTATCTGTTAGCAGAGCAAAAATGTGTTATTTGTATTTGCAAAAGAAAGGTGTGCCTTCAAAACAAATGAACTACAAGGGTTTTGGGCATACAAGACTTGCTGCTGATAATGATACAGAAGAAGCACGACAACTTAATCGTCGTGTTGAGTTTGAAATAAATGAGTGATTTGTTGCGATACAAACAAAGAAACGGGAATCTATCAAATGATAGATTCCCGTTTC
>JAYSQG010000114.1:0-20406 GCA_043721685.1 Saprospiraceae bacterium
TTCTGCATGTTATTCCACAAGAATACACCGTTGACAATGAACAAGGCATCACTGACCCTATTGGTATGAGTGGTGTACGTCTTGAAGCGAATTTCCACATCATCACAGGTCAAATTTCAGCATCGAACAACATCCACCGTTGCGTCGAGCGCACGACTTTGAAAGTTGAAAGCATGACTTTAGAGCCTATTGCTTCTGCTGTTGCTGTATTGAGCGATGAAGAAAAAGAAGCAGGTATTGCGCTTGTTGACATTGGTGGTGGTACAACGGACATTACTATATTCCAAGAAGGTATCATTCGCCACACGGCGGTCATTCCTTTTGGTGGCAATGTGATTACTTCTGATATCAAAGAAGGTTGTACGGTTATGCAACACCAAGCTGAAGCCTTAAAGGTCAAATTTGGCGCAGCCATGGCTGAAGAAGTGTATGACAACCGCATCATCACAATTCCAGGTATCAAAGGACGAGACTATAAAGAAATCAGCGAAAAGAATCTCGCACGTATTATACAGGCACGTATGGAGGAGATTTTCGACTACGTGGTTTGGGAAATCCGCCGTTCTGGTTACGAGCGCAAACTTATTGGTGGCATCGTATTGACAGGTGGTGGGTCTTTACTACGCGACATTGAAAAACTATGTGAATTCCATACTGGCATGAGCACGCGCATCGGTGTTCCGATTGAGCATCTCGGTCATGGTTATACAGAACAGGTGGCAAGCCCTATTTACTCAACTGCGATTGGTTTATTGTTAAATGGCATTGCTTTTGAAGAGGAGAATGTCCGTTCACGTCCGCTTGTTGAAGAAAAACTAGTAGTTGAAACCGTTTTAGAGAGTGTCAAATTCGACAATCCTTTAGTGGATGAAAGAACACAGCCACAAGGCGGTAAATGGTTGGAAAGCATATTCAAAAAGACGAAAGAATGGTTTGAAGCAGAACCTGATGTGGATTTGAAATAAGGTAAAATACTGAGGGGGTATGAAAAATATTCAAGCTGTTATAAAAACATTGTGCGTAGCCATGATTACAGCTTTTGTTTATTATAGTTTGTTGTTTCTCACGAATTCAGTTATAGTTTTATTGATTCTGTTTACATTACAGTTGTTTATTTCTTTTATTTTAAATTCAAAGAAAAAGTTTATTTTAGGTTACGGGTTGATTTTAGGGTCAATCTTATTTATATGCTTATTCTTTTACTTATTAGGCAGTGTGATGAGATGAAATTTTGCTATAATAATTACGCCGTTTAATTTTGAAAAATTGCTTATTTTTGTCAAAAATTGAATTAAAATGACAGCAATAGCCACCGCACCATTAACAGCAGAATATTTGCGCGAAAGATTCAGCGCAACAGATGAATTGGTTTGGATTCCTGCGACGAAGGAGGAATTCTGGTCATTGATTGAATTACCAGAATTTAAGATTGAATACTATGATAATCAAATCGTTGGCACTATGAGTTATGGCGCATTAAGTCATGAAACTATAATTGACAATCTTTCATGGTTGTTCAATTCACAACTTGATAGAACAACATTCCGTTGCTTCGGTAGCAATCGTCCTGTTTATGTTGAAAAAAGTAATGATATTTTTGAGCCTGATTTACATGTTGTTCACGGTGAAATTGTATTGCATCATTATAAAAAAACAATGACTGCAACGAGTAATTCGTCAGTAATTGTTGAGGTTTTTTCAAAATCCACGAAAGAGTTTGATATAAGAAATAAATTGCCTTGCTATAAAACTATGCCTTCTTTGCAACACATTGTTTTTGTAGAACAAGACAAGCCTTATATTACCGTTTTTTCAAGGACAAAACGACCTAACGAATGGTTGAATACGGATTATTACGACATGAATGAACGTATTCGCATTTTAGGGAAGAATTTTTCTTTGAAAAATATTTATGATAAAGTCATTTTTAAAGCAGTATAGAACATTGTCAATCAATGTTTTTAACTATGAAACCATAATTCATTAATTCTTAAACAGAACAACAATGGTTTTTAATTTCAAACAAGAAGAACCATCTATCATAAAGGTTATAGGTGTTGGCGGTGGCGGCTCGAATGCAGTCACGCACATGTATAAGCAAGGCATCATCGGCGTTGATTTTGCTATTTGCAATACAGACTCTCAGGCAATGGAATTGAGTCCCGTGCCGACCCGCATCCAACTCGGACCATCTGTTTCAGCTGGTTTGGGCGCAGGTTCACAACCGCAACGTGGAAAGCAAGCCTGTCTTGAAAGCATTGACGATGTCAAACGTTATCTTGAAAATGGCACTAAAATGCTGTTTATCACGGCTGGTATGGGCGGTGGCACAGGTACAGGTGCAGCACCGATCATTGCTAAAACAGCGCAGGAAATGGGCATTTTGACTGTTGCCATCGTTACTTTACCATTCACTTTTGAAGGTAAAAAACGTGTCACTCAGGGCACTGATGGTTTGGAAGAGTTGAAGAAAAACGTTGATACCATCATCGTTATTTCCAACGATAAACTCCGCCAGATCTATGGCAATATGTCGGTTTCTCATGCTTTTGCACAAGCGGACAATATTTTGACGACTGCTGCAAAAGGCATTGCCGAAATCATCACCGTTCCAGGTTATGTCAACGTTGACTTTGAAGACGTCAATACAGTCATGCGTGGTTCAGGTGTGGCAATAATGGGCATTGGCTTAGCAGAAGGCGAAAATCGCGCTTTGAAAGCGGTTGATGCCGCTTTGTCATCGCCTTTATTAGAAGATAACAACATTCAAGGAGCGAAACACATCCTTGTCAATATAACGAGTGGAACAAAGGAAGTGACAATGGACGAAATTTTCAGCGTCACAGAGTTTGTTCAAGAAGAAGCAGGAGAAGGTGCTAACCTCATTTGGGGTAACTGTTATGACGATACTTTGGGTGACAAAGTCGCTGTAACAGTCATCGCAACTGGTTTTGAAAGCCGCTTGGCTCCTAACGTTCAACATGGTCGTAATGATGGTAAAATTGTCGTTTCATTAGACGAGGATACCGTCAAAAAAGACAAAAAACCTGATTTTTTCGGGTTTGGCTTTGACAATACTGAGGGGTCAAATTCAGTCATTGAGTTTGAATCTGAACGCTTTTCAAAGCCGAAATCGCCTGTGTTCAATTCACAACAAACACCTTCGCCGGCTCAACAGCCTGTTAAGGTTGAAGACAAAGGAAACGAAGAAGATCGTCGCCGTCGTTTGGTTCAAGAACAAGCGCGTCGGGAGCGTTTGCGTTCAAGTGTGAATACATTGAAATTGAGTAATCCACAGACGATTATCGAAATGGAAAATGAACCTGCTTACTTGCGTCGGGGTGTAAAATTGGATTCTGTTCAACATTCTTCTGAAAAGATGATGTCGGGCTGGTCAATTGATGAAAACGATGAATTGAAAACAAGTGGCAATTCGTTTTTGCACGACAATGTAGATTAAGAATATTAGTAAATCATTCATATCGCAAGCCCCATTCGACACTATCGAATGGGGCTTATTTTGTTGATTGAATATTGATTGTTGAACGGTAACAATAATCAATATTCAATCAACAATAATCAATCAGAAAAGATGCTTTTCTTCAAAGCTTTCATACCACGCAGTTCCGTTTTCATTTTTTCATAACCCAAGTTCATCGCACAACATTTGGTAAAACCCATTTTTTCATAAAAACCAATGGCAGGACTTGCATCCATCGCTTTTAACCAAACCACATCTTTACCGCCTGAACGAGCCACATCAAAAGTCAATTGAACCAAACGTTGTCCAATACCTCTGCCCTGTCCGCTTTTCGTCAAATAAATCCGTTCAAGTTCAAGAGCATTAGGAATTTCATCCGTATCAAAGGTCAATAATGTTAAATCTTTCGATTGACATTGCCTTTTACTGAGGGGGTAGTCTATATTAATTTTTAAAAAACCCAGTGGCTCTTTATCGTCTTCAACCCCAAAAAACTGGGCATTCTCATCTGAAAGTTCCAGACGTAGTTGTTCTACATTGAAACAATATTCTGCATACCAAGCACCGTCATCGTACCAAAGATGTGTATAGTTGTCAAAATAAGCCTTCGTAGCAATCAAAGAAAGCCATTGGGCATCGTGAAAAGTTAATTTAAAAATGCGAATGCCATTTTCTGTCCATTCCATATTTGGGTATTGGTTATTCGTGATTGGTTATCATTGCAAAAATTATCAGTGAAAGTCTGTTGAACCAGTCCTATCTGTGGTCAAAAAATTCTATTTTTTATCCAAACATTTGAACAAACTACGCAACACATCCATATCATAAATCTCATAATCTTCATAGCCAACACTCCAAGATACGCGTATCACATCCAATTCAGATTGGGTCAACTCTACCGCTTCAGAAATAGCCAATTGAGCGCGAAAAGTTGTCGTTCCTTTTTCAACATCCACAACACCAATATCGGTTTTATTCGTTGCCAAACTGATTCTTTTACCGTTAATCAACCGAAAAATAATCAAAGCACCTCTATCCAAAAAACCAAAAGTACGTTGTGCCTCTTTCGTTTGAATCGTCATTGTCAAATTCAGATAAACAATTCGACTGCCTTCAATACGCGTTGCAGTGGCTGTGCAGGTGACAAAATCCTTATCTTTCATGGCTGCACGCATAAAATCATCGGTATGAGCAAACAAAGTAATAAGTGTCGTTTCCTGTTTCTTTTTTCCTGTAAAATTGTCCATGCCATCGAAAGCAAGATTACAGTCCAAACTCGAAGGCGTATTTGACATCACATCGTCTTTTGGGTCAAATTTTTTATAATTAATGGCTGATTTGCTCGATTCTTGTCGATGTACTACCGTCGAAGTTATTTTATCTTTTAGCCTCCTTGAACGTTTTTTTTTTGTCTTTGACTCAGCTGTAACAACCTCTTTCTGTGGCTCTGCCTTAGGTTCTGATTTCTTTTTAGTCTTTTTATTTGAAGCAGATTTGTTATCATCTTTTTGGGGTTTAACCACTTTAGTGGCAACAGCTTTAGTCTTAGTGGGCTTCTCCGACTTCGATTTGTTTTGCTTTTCTTTTTTGTCTGATTCAGAAGGAGACGGGGCAATAACATCACTGCCCACAAATGGATGCGGTGGATTAGAGGCTGATTTCTCTAGTTCTGCTATCGTTGTTTTCTTATTCTTTTCTTTTGCCGTGTGTTTAGAAACCTCTGGTTTAGGTTCTTCAACAGGTTGAGCATCAACAGTTGTAACAGATTGGCTTCCAATACTTTGTTCTAATTTTATAACACCATAACGCTTCTCGTACTCAGAAATAAACTTAGTCCGTTTCTTCGACGTCGCTTGCAGAATATCTGTTACATCCAACAAAAGATTATTCGCATATCTGCGTCTTTGCATTAAACCTGCTTCTTTTTTTTGCAAAGATTTTATTTCACTTTTAAGCTTCTTTTTCTCCGCTTTAGAAATTGAATTAGGATTATCCTGAGCATCTGTCAAGTCTTCCTCCAAGCGAAGGCGACGGCTTTTAACATCTTGGAGTGCCTCTGCAGCTACTCGGTCGCGTTCTTGGGCAACGGAAAGCAACTGGTTAGCTTTTCTAAGGTCCGTTACAAAGTCTTGAGAGTGAAGACCACCTACAAAAGCAAAAAAGAAACTTAAAAGCAGAGAAAATCCTTTATTTTTAAACATCATAATATTTAGAATTTATTAGAAACTGTTTTCTAATTTTGAATTTTTATTCACCACAGAAAAGTAAAGTGAGGACAAATTTAAGCTATTTTGCACAAACGAGTAAAATCCAACGTTTTTATAAAATTTTTCATCACTAAATTAATCAATTTACAAAAATGAACGTTTTAACAGGCACTTTATTTATCTCTTTAACGCTGTTTAATTTCTCATCTCAAGCACAAATTATGCAAAGTAATAAACCGACCTATCCAATTACAAGGCAAGACCCCTCAGTAATAGACGACTATCACGGCACAAAAGTCGCAGACCCTTATCGCTGGCTCGAAGACGACAACTCGTCGGAAACAAAGGATTGGGTCAAACGACAAAATGAAGTCACTTATGCTTATCTCGACAAAATCCCTAACCGTCAAGCCGCAAAGGAACGCATCGAAAAATTGTGGAACTATGAAAAATTCGGCTCACCATTCAAAGAAGGCGGGAAGTATTATTTTTATAAAAACGATGGTTTGCAAAACCAAGCTGTTTTATACGTCCAAAACGACCTCAATGCCCCCCCCTCAGTAGTTATTGACCCAAACACCCTTTCAAAAGACGGAACTGTTGCTTTGGGTGCGATTTCGTTCAATAAAGCAGGCGATAAAATGGCTTACCAACTCTCGAAAGCAGGTTCTGATTGGCAAACTGTTTATATCAAAGACTTGAAAACAGGCGAAACCATGAAGGAAGAACTCGGTTGGGTCAAGTTTTCTGGCACCGCTTGGGCAGGCAATGGTTTTTATTATTCAAAATATCCAACGCCAGAAAAAGGAAAAGAGTTGACCGTCAAAGCAGAATTTGGTAAAATGTATTACCACAAAGTCGGTACGCCCCAATCTGATGATGCGCTCATTATGGAAGATACGGAGCATAAAAACCGCCGCTTTGGTTCTGAAACAACAGATGATGAACGTTTCCTTTGTGCTTACCCAACAGAAAGCACGAAAGGCAATATGCTGAAAATCAAAGATTTACAAAACAATGGTGATTGGGTAACAATTGCCAATGATTTCAAAAACGATTGGAATGTCATTGACAATGATGGCGATTGGATTCTGATTGAAACCGATTACAATGCGCCACGCAGTCGCATCATCGCTGTCAATATCAATATGCCAGATAAAAAGAATTGGAAAGAAATAGTGCCAGAACATTCAAAAGATGTTTTGCAAGGTGCAGGCATTGTCGGCGGCAAATTAGTGACCTATTGGTTGCACGATGCATCAAGTGCTGTCAAGTTTTACGATTTATCAGGCAAGTTTTTAAATAATTTAAAACTACCTGGCATCTGCACCATTGGCGGCATCAGTGGCAAACGCGATGAAAACCAAGCGTTTTATTCCTTTTCAAGCTATACGCGCCCGCCGACTATTTACCAATTAGATATCACAACAATGAAATCCACAATTTTCAAAGCCCCAAAAGTGGATTTCAATTCAGATAAATACATCACAAAACAGGTTTGGTACACGTCCAAAGATGGGACAAAAGTACCTATGTTCATCACGATGAAAAAAGGAACAAAAAGGACAGGTAAAAACCCAACACTCCTATATGGTTATGGCGGATTCAACATTTCTATGACGCCTGGGTTCAGTCCTTCTCGTGCCGCTTTATTGGATATGGGCGGTATTTATGCCGTAGCAAACCTTAGAGGTGGGGGCGAATTTGGCGAAGAATGGCACGCCGCAGGAACGAAAGAACAAAAACAAAATGTCTTCGATGATTTCATCGCGGCAGCTGAATATCTAATCAAAGAAAAATATACAGCTTCCGATTTCTTAGCCATTCAAGGCGGTTCAAATGGCGGTTTATTGGTCGGTGCTTGTATGGCACAACGTCCTGAATTGTTCCGAGTCGCTTTGCCCGCCGTTGGTGTTTTAGATATGTTGCGTTATGATAAATTCACAATCGGACGCGCTTGGTCAACCGATTATGGTTTGAGTGAGGAAAAAGACGGTTTCGGTTATCTCTACAAGTTTTCACCTTTACACAATATCAAAAAAGGGACAAAATATCCAGCCACAATGGTCACAACTGGCGACCACGACGACCGCGTTGTTCCCGCCCATTCTTTCAAGTTTGCAGCCACTTTACAAGCCGCACAAATGGGTGACAATCCTGCTTTGATTCGCATCGAAACATCGGCAGGACATGGTGCAGGAAAACCGACGGCTAAACAAATTCAAGAACAAGCGGATATTTATGCGTTTATGTTTTACAATATGGGCTTGCAAGTGAAGTAAATTCCCTTTTTTACTGAGGGGGTCACTTTCTTAGTTTTCAAAACTTGAAAGCCGCTCGATGTTTTTTCAACTTCGAGCGGCTTTGTTTTGTAAGGAACGTAATGCCTAATTTGCTTCTATTTACTCATTGTGATAACGCCATTACTTTCTGTTTTCTTACCAATTTTAAATGTTTTTGAAACATAAGCATTGGAAACAATGAGGAAATATGTCTTTGAAGCCATATCTGTCAAATCAATAGTGGCACTATTGTTTTCGATGCGGCTGCTTTTCATAACAAGCCCTTCGGCATTGTACAGCAAATACTCGAGGTCTTCTGAAATTGAACCTTCTGTTTTTAACACCAATTCATAGGTGTTGTTCGGTGTCGTAATACACGACAGAGTAATGTTTTGTGTTGCTTGAGTAGCGGATACTATTGAGATGTCATAAGGTTGCCCCCAGTACATCCCGATAATGTTTGATTGATGAGCATAAGCCGCTACGATTGTAAACAGCATAAGGACGGTGGTGCATGTTTTCTTTAAAGCTTTCATCTTAATGTTTGTTATTTATGTTATGAAATTAATGTAAGAATGAGAGGAAAATCCTCAAAAAAGTATGGATTGTATAAGTTTACCCTGCCAGTGCTCCTTTTCTATTGAGTCAGAAACTTAATGACAGATAATTAAAGTATAAAAAAAATATACCTTCGTTTTTTAGAGTGCAATTGAGTATAATATTCCCCAACTTGAGTAAAATGACGGGGCTATTTGCTCGCTGTGGTTTCTTCACAACTAAAAAGAGTCGATTAATACACAACAACAAAGCCGCTCGATGTCTTTTCAACTTCGGGCGGCTTTGTTGTTGTGGGAAATAACCCCTCAGTATTTTGGGCTTTTTCTCTTCTTGTTTTCTAAAAACTTTTATCTTTGCAAGAAAGAAACCAAAATGGCAAGAGATTTATTTCATGAAAATGTCAAAGAAGCACTTATAAAAGAAGGTTGGACAATAACGGCAGACCCGCTTACTTTCAAAATTGGCAATGTGCAAGTCCAAATTGATATTGGCGCGGAACGTATTATCGAAGCAGAACGGGACTCGAAAAAAATAGCTGTCGAAATTAAAACGTTCACTAATTTATCTTTAATCACTGCTCTTTATGAAGCGGTTGGGAAATATGTCATTTATAGAAACGTTTTAAAACTCGTTCAGCCAGAAAGAATACTTTATTTGGCTATTCCTGAAAGCATATATACCCATTATTTCAAGGAAACCGTTATTCAAACAACAATGCAAGAGGAAAAATTTAAAGTTGTTGTCTATAATCAAACAAGTCAAATCATTACTCAATGGATAGAAAATTAAAAAAATACGAAAAAGCGATTTTGTCTATACTGAATGAGTATGCCAAAATAAAATACGCCAATGTCGAAGGTGGCAATCAACTAATCATTGATAAAGAAAACCATCGTTATCAAGTTGTCACGATTGGGTGGGAAGGCGACCGGTTCGTTCACGACTGTCCGATGCACTTTGACATCATCAATGATAAAATTTGGGTACAACAAAATATGACAGAATGGGCAGTTGGCGAAATGCTGGAAGAACAAGGTGTCCCTAAATCTGATATTGTCGCTGGTTTTTTATCGCCTGATTTGCGGGTGTATTCGAAATATGCAGTTGCTTAGTTTTACCCCCTCAGTATAAAACCCATTTCCTACAACAACAAAGCCGCTCGATGTCTTTTTGACTTCGGGCGGCTGATGGAAGCATCACAACTAATTTTAGGAAATGATACAATCATTGATAAAATTGAAAAGAGAATTAAACCTTTAACACTTGAATTTCAGAAGAAATATACATCTTATAATGAGTTTCTTAAATCGCTATGGTAGAAAACAATAAATATAATGTCGTATCCATTTTTTCAGGTGCAATGGGTTTAGATTTAGGACTTGAAAAAGCAGGTCTCAATATTTCAGTTTGTGTTGAAATGGATAAATTGGCTTGTCAAACAATTCGTGAAAATACGATTATTCCAGTTATTGAAAACGATATAAATAAAGTAACAACAGAAGAAATATTAACAGCAGCTGGATTAAAAAGTAATGAAGTGTTTGCAGTTGTTGGTGGTCCACCATGTCAAGCATTTAGTACGGCTGGTAAACGTCTTTCTTTAAGCGATTTTAGAGGGAATGCAATAATCAGATATATGGAAATCATCAAGGAAATTTCACCAGAATATTTTATTCTTGAAAATGTAAGAGGAATTCTATCCACACCAATGAATACAGTACCTGAAGAATATGAAGAAGAGTATAGTCATTTGGTTGAATTGGGAGGCAGTATGATTTATTTCCTGTGGAATGAATTTAAAAAACTTGGATATTCATTGAGTTTCACACTTTTCAATAGTGCTAACTATGGTGTGCCACAAGCAAGAGAGCGTGTCATAATATTTGGTAGCAAAAAAGGTAGAATTCCATTACCAAGCCCTACACATAGTAAAACAGGTAAAGAAACGGGTAACAAATGGACACCAATTAAAGATGTATTTGTTGGACTAAATGAAACGGAACAGCAATATTTAGAAATACCACAGAGAATAAAGAAGTATCTTATTCATCTAACAGAGGGTCAAAATTGGCGAAACTTACCAGATGGTATTCAGGAGGAAGCGATGGGTAAATCTTTTAAATTAGACGGTGGAAAAACAGGCTTCTTTAGAAGATTATCTTATTCAGAGCCATCTCCTACTTTATTGACCAGCCCAATTATGAATGCAACATTATTAGCACATCCAACAGCAATGCGTTCATTATCTGTTCAAGAATATGCAAGGATTCAACAATTCCCTGACCATTGGAAATTTCAAGGAAAATTATCTGATATTTTTAGGCAAATAGGGAATGCCGTCCCAGTAGGATTAGGCTGTGTTGCAGGCAAGACTTTAGTTGATTTCCATGAAGGACGATATGATCTGAATCAAGAGAAAACTAATAAAATTTCTTATTCCCGATATTTAGACTGTTCTGATTATGAGTTTATTCCTAAGTTTAAAAGCCAAATTTTGGCACAAAAACAACAGCAATATTCTCTTTTTTAATGAAAACATTTAGAACATTATTCTTCAAAAAAAGAATAAAACTCTTGTTCTGTGCATAAATCACATTTTTGAACAAAAAAATTTTGAACAATTTCTCTAATTTCAGATATAACTTCAATGTCCCAATCAAGTTCTGATTCAGAGGGATTAACTTCTTTTAATAATTCAAATATTGAATTATCTACGAAATCTTGTCGACTTATTTCCTTCTTAGAAAGTTCCATTAACAATTGTAAAAGTCTATGAATAATTCAAGTTATAAAATTAATTTTAGGTAAAATTAACTTATTTTCTTAGATTTTTAACTGCCATTTTACTTTTTGTTTACAAATATTATTTTTGAATTAAAACACACCCCTCAGTATAAAACCCTTTTTCAACATCAACCAAACAGCATCCACTTATCCCTCAACAAACACCATTTGTCATTGCGAGGAACGAAGCAATCTGTAAAGTGCCAGCAGATTAGCCACCCAGATTGCTTCGTTCCTCGCAAGGGCAAAAAAGTGAAATTTTGATGCCGACATTAAAAATGGCTTATAGCAGGAACAACATCTATCATCTTGTAATCCCTCGTTTCATCGAGGGGGTTTACGCTACGCTTTCCCAGCATCTATCATCTTTTCAAAACATCACATCAAACTACATAAATAATATGTGATGTTTTGAAAAGAAGATAGATGAAGGGCGTGGTTACCCATCACCCCGCCGTTGAAACGACGGGTTACAAGATGATAGATGCTCTACTCGTTTTTAGCACTTTGCTCTGTCGGTATAAAATTTGGATTTCATCCCCCTCAGTATTTCAACCTTAAATTCAAGTTCCAGAACTCTAAAGTCAAGTTCGAGAACTTCAAGTTAGAGTTGTAGAACTTACTATCCTAAGTTTCAGAAGTCCAAGTTAGAGTTCCAGAACTTACTACCCCAAGTTCGAGAACTCCAAGTCAGAGTTCGAGAACTCCAAGTCAGAGTTCCAGAACTCCAAGTCAGAGTTCTAAAACTCCAAGATAGAGTTCTAAAACTCCCAATCAGAGTTCTGGAACTTACTACCCCAAGTTGTAGAACTCTAAAGTCGAGTTCTGGAACTTCCAATCAGAGTTCTAAAACTCTGATTGAGACATAAAAAAACCGCTAAAAGCCTTTGCAGCTCTTAGCGGTTGTTTACCCAATTCACTTGTTTTAGTTTGCCGCCGCCGTCGCAGTAGGCGTTTCAGTCGAATCCTTTGCTTTTTCTTTGACTTGACGTTTATTGGGTTCTTTTTCCAAAATCAAAGCATAAACAGGGTTTTTCGCTAACTCTTGAATCCTTTTACGGACTTGAGCACTGAAAAAGCGGCAATCTTTTGAAGCCGTTTCACGAGCCGTTTTCAATTTGACGGTCAAATTGCCGTTTTTACTGGCATAATCAACCATAAATTTGAAACCCAAAACGGCTTCTTCAAAACCATTGAGGTCAAAATTCATCGGCAAGTCACTTCGATATTCCTTGGCAATTTTGAGCCAATACTCCGCAACATCGAGTTTTTCATCACCTAAGTTCAATGCACCTTCGGTTTTTTTTGCAATTTTGCTGCCCAACGCTTCATAATAGACGTTGGCTTCGGCATGGTGTGCCTCAATGGCTTGAGCAACTTCCTGTATGCTCATGGTTAATAACTCTTCACTTGTTTTCATGTGACAAGTTTTTTAAAATTTAATAAATGGATTCATAAGGTGTTTATTGAGCGGTTCATTTACCCCCCTCAGTAAAATTCGTTATATAAAACAAAAATATCTATATTCATTTGACATTTGCAAATAAATATAGATATTTTTTAAAATTAATTTATTAAAATATAAGATGATAAGTAGTACAACTCAAATAAACGGGAATTCTTTAACACATAGTCACATAGGACACATAGCCTTTAACTGATTGATTTCCATATACTTCTATGTGTTCTATGTGACTATGTGTTGCGAAAAAAAGTGTTGTTTAAATGTGTTGAACTACTTACCTTTTTAGTAGAAAAGCGGTTCTCAGACAATTCTTGTGGTCATGTTGAAAAACAAGTTAAAAGTGCGTCCAAGTTCGGGGAACTTTGGAAGTTCCCTGAACTTTTTGCAGCCCACTACAAAAAATGTCACAAAATGAGAAAAGGCAAGTCATCTAATGTCCGTAATGTAGTAACCTCCTGAAGTCCCATTATTATTATCCTTCCATGTTATTTTTTTTAAGGGCAAATCTAACTCAATACTCATATTTCTGACATCATCGTGGAGATTGACACAACACTTTTCGTGGTTGATTTCTCTGTATCTAAACTTTCTGCCCGCATCAGTTTCCTCCATCCAATTTGTCCCATCATAACTAAAATGACCTTTCTCGTAGGAAACATATTTAACGGTTTCTCCCGTTATCGCACCCTCAACTGCTTGATTGGTTGGATTGGATTCATTGCCTTGAGTATTTTCTATAACATTAGGCGATTGGGCAGGAACATCTTCAGACGGACCGGAAAAAGCCAAATAAAGGATAAACAATAATAGAATGCCGCCCCCAACATACAAATAGTTTTTGTTGATGCCAATTGTCGGTGATGGTGGTGGGACATAATCTATACGGCTTTGCGGCCCAACAGCCTTTTCAAAATCTTCGGGCGCGAGTTCATCCAAAAAAGACAACAAGCTGTTCGTGATTTTAGCACGTTGCATCTCTAAAGTTTGAAAATCTTGAGTTGCACTGCGGTTTAATTGGACATATTCGGCATAAGAAGAAGACAACATAATCACTTGATTGTGCAAATGACTGCCTTCTGATGCCTTTTCAATGGCTTTTATGGCTTCTTGTAACCGATTCTCTTTGAGGAGTTCAATAATGTAGTTCTTATCCATTTTGTATTGTTTTTATTTTGGTAAAAAAGTTTATTCTCTTTCAGTGTTGTTTACCACAGCATCATTTTTTTGAAATGGGTTATAATTATTCCTAAAGATAAAAATTGATTTGGGTTCATCAAAAGTAATGTCAAAATAAGTGTTTTTTTTTATCCTGTTAACCCAAAAGAAGTCCCATTATTGACCGCTCTTTTTATGCCCATGTCAAGAACCATTTCGTCTAATAAAGTCCCTGTTTCCATATTGTTTCTTACTTTTAGCATTGAAAAAAAATATTTCACATCAATCCAATTTTACAAAATGAATCAACGATTACAATTCCTTATTTTAGGTTTCTTTTTTGGCACATCGCTACTCTCTGCGCAAGGCACACGTTTGTTGCGACAACCGACGATTAGCGCCAAACACATCGTTTTTGTCTATGCCGACGATTTGTGGTTGGTGGATAGAGAAGGCGGCGATGCCAAACGTTTGACGAGTCATGAAGGGACGGAAAGTTTTCCGCATTTTTCTCCTGATGGCAAAACGATTGCTTTTTCGGCTCAATACGATGGCAATACCGATGTTTTTGTCGTCAATACTGAGGGGGGTGAACCGAAACGTTTGACCTTTCATCCCGATGCCGATATCGTTCAAGGTTGGACTCCTGACGGCAAACAAGTACTGTTTCGTTCTGGACGAACAGGCGTTCCGACAATGATTAATCACTTTTATACCGTCGGTACTGAGGGGGGTAAAGAAACAGAATTGGCGATACCTCAAGCTTCTTTTGGTGATTTATCCGATGATGGGAATTTCGTCGCTTACACACCGATAACGCTTTGGGATCCAGAATGGCGCAACTATCGCGGTGGACAAGCGCAACCGATTTGGATTATGAATCTGAAAGATAATTCGTTGATTCAAACGCCACAAGCGACGAATGAAAGGCACAGCGACCCTGTTTGGTTTAAAAATGAGGTTTATTTCCTTTCTGAACGCGATTATGCCAACAACGTTTGGCGATTCAATCCACGGACTAAGGATTTGAAACAAATAAGTTTCCACAAGGATTTTGATTGTAAAAGTATAGATGCTTGCGCCGATAGAATTGTCTATGAACAAGGCGGTTATTTGCATCTATATGACCCCGCCACAAACAAGTCAAAGCAATTGGTTATCAATGTTAAAGGAGATTTCAATTGGGCGCGTCCACGTTGGAAAGATATTACGGGTGGTGATTTAATCAATGCGTCTTTGTCTCCAACTGGACAAAGGGCTGTGTTTGAATCTCGCGGTGAGATTTTTACGGTGCCAAAAGAAAATGGCGATGGTCGTAATATCACAAATACAAGTGGCGTGGCTGACCGTTCGCCTGTGTGGTCGCCCGATGGCAAAAAGATTGCTTGGTTTTCTGATGCCAGTGGCGAATATCAATTGATGATAAACGACCAAATGGGCATGGAAAAACCACGGGCGATTTCATTTACCAAACCGACTTTTTATTACAAACCTGTTTGGTCTGCCGATGGCAAATACATTTCTTTCAGCGATACAGATTATACGATTTGGATTGTAGATGTGGCAACAGGAACAGCAAAAAAGGTTGATACAGACTTGATGGCGCATCCGAATCGCACAATGAATCCTTCGTTTTCGACAGACAGCAAATGGATAGCGTATGTCAAAATATTGGAGAATCAATTCAAAGCTGTGTTTTTATACAATATCGAAACGGGACAAAAAACACAAATTACAGATGGTTTAGCCGACGCGATTGACCCTGTTTGGTCTGCTGATGGCAAATATTTATACTTTTTGGCAAGTACAGATTACGGTGTGTCAGCGGGTTGGCTCGACATGAGTACCTATGATTTGCAAGTGACACGTGGTTTGTATTTGGTTGTTTTGAATAAAAAAGATGCTTCTCCCCTTTTGCCTAAAAGTGATGAAGAAGAAGTGAAATCAGACGATAAAAAGGAGGCAAAAGACAGCACAAAAGCAAAAGTGGATGACAAAAAGGAGGCAAAAGACAGTTCTAAAACGATTGTCCTTGATTTGGAGGGCATTCAGCAACGCATTTTAGCGGTCAATATTCCTTTGCGCAATTACACGTCTTTGATAGATGGACCAAAGGATTACGTTTTTTATACGGAGAATGTGCCCAATCAACAAGGCGTAACCTTGCACCGCTACAATTTTAAGGATAGAAAG
The DNA here is from genome assembly GCA_043721685.1 of Saprospiraceae bacterium. Classification (GTDB taxonomy): domain Bacteria; phylum Bacteroidota; class Bacteroidia; order Chitinophagales; family Saprospiraceae; genus JAAFJT01. The sequence continues at coordinate 16,126 of JAYSQG010000114.1, forward strand.
TCTGAAGTGTTCTTAACGCCCATTGGTTCGGCAACAACCTCATTTGATAGAAAACAATTGCTCTATCAAAGTAAAGAAACTTGGGGCATTGTAAAGACAGACGCCATTCCAAAAATGGGTGATGGTAAACTGACCATTGATTTGAAAACTAAAATTGTCCCACAAGAAGAATGGGCGCAAATACTCAAAGAAGGCTGGCGCTATATGCGTGATTATCTGTACGTGGACAATGCACACGGTGCGCCTTGGAAACAAGTTTATGAATGGTACAGCCCTTGGGTTAAAGATTGTCGGCATCGGACGGACTTGAATTATATTGTGGATATATTGAGTGGTGAAATTTCAATCGGACATTCTTATGTCAGTGGAGGAGACTTTCCAGATGTTAAGCGCATTCCAGTTGGCTTATTGGGTGCAGACATAACCGTTGAGAATGGCGGTTTTAGAATTCAAAAAATTTACACAGGCGAAAGTTGGAATCCAGAATTGAAAGCCCCTTTAGCTGTTCCGGGTGTTGATGTTAAAGTCGGTGATTACATCATTGCTGTCAATGGCACACCCCTCAGTACAGCGAGCAATTTTTACAGTTATTTTGAAAACAAAGTAGATAAACAAATCAAACTAACCGTCAATAACACCCCCAATACTGAGGGGTCTCGTTTGGTAACCGTTGTTCCCATTGGCGATGAAGGTGGCTTACGTTCACGTGATTGGGTAGAAGGAAATCGGCGCAAAGTTGATTCTTTGTCAAAAGGACAATTGGCTTATGTTTATATTCCAAACACAGGTCGCCCCGGTTATAACTATTTCAATCGCTACTATTTTTCTCAAATGAATAAAAAAGGAGCGGTTATAGACGAGCGCAACAATGGCGGTGGTTCGGCAGCCGATTATATTGTTGATGTTTTGGCGCGGCAACTGCAAGGTTATTTCAACAGCCGTGTTGAAGGGCATAAACCTTTTACTGTTCCGAATGATGCGATTTGGGGACCGAAAGTGATGATTATCAATGAACGTGCGGGTTCAGGTGGAGACTTGATGCCGTTTTTGTTTAGGCAACAAAAAGTCGGTCCTTTAGTTGGTGTCCGTACTTGGGGCGGATTGGTTGGTACTTGGGACACGCCGCCTTTTATTGATAAAGGAAGGATGGTTGCACCACGCGGTGGATTTTATGACATCAACGGTAAATGGTCTGTGGAAGGTGAAGGCATTGCGCCCGATATTGAAGTGAAACAAAACCCTGCCGATGTTCTAAAAGGCAAAGACCCACAATTGGAACGTGCGGTGGAAGAGGCTTTGCGTTTGATGAAAACACAAGGGGTTCAGTTGAAACCTGAACCGCCTGCACCGATTAAGTATAAACGTCCGAATTAGGAAAACAACAAAGAGGGTGTCTCAAAAGGTTCGCACAAATTTTTTTAGCCAAATTATATTTTATCGGAAGGCGTTTATGTTCGGGGAACTTTTGAAGTTCCCCGAACATGATGTCCTAAACAATAGAATATTTTGAATTAAAAATCCTGTTTTACCTTTTGAGACAGCCTCTTTGTTGTTGACTATACTGATCCTTATTTAATAAAATCCGCTTGCACTTTCTCAAACGAAGGCAATTGATTGATATGCCATTTATGCACAATCAAACCATTTTTCAAGAGATAAATACCTGGATTGGAACGAATCATGGTTTTTATAACCAAATCATCGGCAGTATAAAAAGGATAAGCGGCTTGAATATCGTGGCGGAAATCCTGAATCTTTTTAGGTTCACTGAACGATACAAGACCTGCAATTTTGTAACCCGCTTTCTCTGCTTTTTCTAAGAAAGGATTGACTTTTGATGTGAATAGATAGCGATATTCAGGGTCAAAACTGAAAGATTTGAACACTTCTTCGCGCATCTGAACTTTGTCAAAAGACCGAATACCTGTGATAGTATCAACCTTAAAAATCGAATCAGAAACGGCAATCGTTTTTGACGTTTGCGTACTGAGCATCTTCCAACTAACAACGAGGAAGAGATAATTAGTCTCATTCAATAATAAATCTTGAATTTCTGCACCATCTTTATCATTGATCATAAAATCACTGATTTTTGAATGTGGCACAGTCGGTTCGCTCTTAATTTGTTCGACGACAGACCAACCGTTCTCTTTATTATAGGTCGTCGCGTAGTTTTTCATATAGACATCATCCGCCAATTCTAAAGTTTCACCCGTCTTTTCATTTTTGAGTTGCCAAAACAAAATTTTCACTTTGCCCGCCGCATCTTCTTCCGCTTCTTTTTGCGTACGAATGTTCACACCATTTCTAAACGGACGGAAATCAACCACTGGCTCATCATAAAAAGTATTGCGCAAGCAAAAAATCGTGGCGAAGAGAATCGTTCCCCAAACCAATATCTTTCGCCATAAAACGGTCAAAAGCGGTTTGAAATACTTGTGTTTGAAAACGAAAAAGATAGTAATAGGCATCAAAATGACCAAATCTTTATAGAAAGAAACGGTTGGCTTGAGTTTCAAAAAGTCGCCAAAACATCCGCAATCAGTTACTTTCATATTGGTTTCAATCCAAGGTCCCCATTTTGCGAATTCAAAGAAATTAACACCATCTGGCACATAACCCGTCAAATGCGTATAACCCGTCAAAGCCGTAAAGAAGACCATGATGAGCAACATGACCCACGAAGTCAGTTTTGTGCGATGTCCTAAAATCAATAAAACGCCTATGAGAATTTCCAAAACAATCATAAAAATCGAAAAACTCAAGGCATTATCAGACATCCAAGACAAAACGGGCGTGATAAATTTGAAAGATGTTTCGTTGAAAGTTGATTTGAATTCACCAAAATATTGCTGCATTTTAAACGCCGTTCCCCAAGGGTCAACGGCTTTGACGGCTCCCGAAAAGATAAACCAAACGCCCGCGAAATATTGGAGAAAAGATAAAAAATGTTTGGGTTGCATACGCCAAGTCAAGGCAGTCAATACAGCTGCGACTGCCGCAAAGCTGAGAATTAAGGTCAAAAGATCCATATTTTTATTTTTATAGTTAAAGATGAAGCATGTTATACCTGTCTATTATAAAATTTTGGCAAATATAACATTCGTTTAGGTAATGATGAATGATGAATGATGAATTTGTAACGAGTAAATAATAAGGTGGTCAACGTTGAAGGTATCGGATACAGAAAATTGAGCTTCAACTGCATCGCATCAAAATAATGCTGATTTGCGTACAAAGGTTGACATTTATTTATATTAAAAAACTTAATAAAAAGCAAAGAGTATGTTAATTGAATATTTTCCCACTATGAAAAAAGCTTTTATCCTTTTTATCGCTCTGTTTTTAATGCCTAATTTCATAAAAGCATCGCCTGAAGACAGTGCTTATTATGACATTAAAATCAAACTCACAGGTATCAAAACGTCAAAAGTTGTCTTGGGTTACTTTTTGGGTGAACAAACGTTTGCTGTTGACACGGCACAAGTGGATACGATAACGGGCAATATTCGTTTCAAACCCAATCGTCCATTGGCGCAAGGCGTTTATTTTGTTGCCAATACTGAGGGGGTGATTTTCAATATGATTTTAGCCAATGAAAATGATTTCACTATTACGACTGACATCACAGCACCTTATGACAGTGCCAAAATTGAACAGTCTATTGAAAATACTGTTTTTTTCAATTACATGAAAACGGTTCAAAGAATCCAGAACGAAATCAACCAAATAACGGCTATGACTGATATGTTGCGGCAAGCCAAAGCCGATAAAAGCGTCATCAATGAGCAACAACAAAAAATCACAGCGCGTTATGCAGGGCTTGAAAAATATACGCAAAGTGTGGCTCGTCAAGCCCCTCACCTATTCACTTCTAAGCTACTGAACATTTCGAAGATGCCTGTTGTGCCTTCAGAATTAACGCTGTTGAAGAATGACAAACCGAACCCAGCTTATTGGTTTTATTTTCGGCAACACTTTTTTGACGGTGTGGATTTCACAGATAAGCGGCTTGTTCGGTCGCCTTATTATGCCAATCGTTTAGGTCAGTTTTTGGGTTATATGACTAACAGTACAGATTCAGTGAAAGCACAACTCGATTTTATATTGACCAAAACGTATCCAAACACAGAATTCTACAAGTTTACTTTAAAATGGTTAACGGCTGTTTTTGACGATAATATTGACAGAATGCCCAATGCCGATGCGTATTTGATTCATTTAGTGGAAAAATATCATCGAAAAGCTGAAAGCGGCACAGATAAATATACGCTTGAAAGA
>JAYSQG010000115.1:0-35931 GCA_043721685.1 Saprospiraceae bacterium
GGTCGTCAACTCTGAAAGAGTTGAATATTTATGGTCAAAATAACGATATATTCAACCCTTTCAGGGTTATTAGAGATGTTTCCATGTCATTACCGTAGATTTCATCTACGGTTATTCACATTTAATTCCTTCGGAATTACTGGGTCTTACCTTTTAAATTAAATGTTACAAAATTCGGGATGTTTCATGTTTGTCTATTAAAATTCAGCGCTACCAGGATAACGTGGAAACGGTATCACATCTCTAATATTGCCCATGCCACTTAGGAATTGAATCAAACGTTCGAAACCTAAACCGTAACCCGCATGAGGGCAGGTGCCATAACGTCTTGTGTCCAAAAACCAATACATTTCCGCTTCTGGAATGTGCATTTCAGCCATACGTGTCGTCAATTTCTCCAAACGTTCCTCCCGTTGCGAGCCGCCGATGATTTCACCGATGCCAGGGAAAAGAATATCCATAGCCGCCACCGTTTTGCCATCGTCGTTTTGACGCATATAAAACGCCTTAATCTCTTTCGGATAATTGATGAGAATAACAGGCTTTTTGAAATGTTTTTCGACCAAATAACGCTCATGTTCCGACTGCAAATCCGTTCCCCAAGCAATAGGGAATTTGAATTTACCTTTTTTGTTGTGGCTTGAATTTACCAAAATATCAACGGCATCGGTATAGTTCAAACGCTCAAAAGGCTGTGCTAAAACAAATTCCAACTTCTCAATCAAACCCATTTCAGAGCGTTCTGCTTGTGGCTTCTGCTTTTCCTCATCAAACAGACGGGTTGCAAGGAAATCCAGGTCTTCACGGCAGTTTTCCAAAGCATATTGAATACAATACTTTAACATCGCTTCGCCTAAGTCCATATTGTCCTCCAAATCTGCGAAAGCAACTTCTGGTTCAATCATCCAAAATTCTGCTAAATGGCGCGAAGTATTTGAGTTTTCAGCCCTAAACGTTGGTCCAAACGTATAAATTTTAGACAAAGCCATAGCCGCTAATTCGCCTTCAAGTTGCCCTGAAACCGTCAAATTAGCCGCTTTTCCAAAGAAATCTTTTGAATAATCAACTTCCCCCCCCTCAGTAAGCGGCGGGTTTTTAGGGTCTAAAGTCGTTACACGGAACATCTCTCCCGCTCCTTCAGCATCACTCGCTGTAATAATAGGCGAGTGCATATAGAAAAAGCCTTTGTCGTTAAAAAATTTGTGAATTGCAAAAGCCGTGTGGTGACGCAATCGCAAAACAGCACTAAACGTATTGGTACGCGGGCGCAAATGAGCGATTTCACGTAGGAATTCAAGGCTGTGTTTCTTAGGTTGCAGCGGATATACTGAGGGGTCGCAATCGCCAAAAATTTCGACACTTTCCGCAATCACTTCCACTGTTTGTCCCTTCCCTTGCGATGCAACCAATTGACCTTCAATGCAAATTGATGCGCCAACAGTTATGCGTTTTAAAGTTTCGGCATCTGTTATATCTTGATTGACAACAATTTGCAAAGGATTAAGCGATGAGCCATCGTTGAGGGCAATAAATTGCGTATTGCGGAATGAGCGTACCCAACCCATGACGGTCACAGGTGTATCGAGGGCAACTTGACCCCTCAGTATCGAACCGATTTCTGTTCTTTTTTTCATTTTTTTGTTATTGGTTACTCGTTATTGGTTATTAGTCACGTCTTCAATAATGGATAACTAATAACTCCTAACAAAATATTTTTATAAGGAAAATAATATGCCTTTGTTTTTGAAGGCGCAAAATTAGGGTTTCATCATTGAAAAAACAGATTTTTTTGAAAAACAATGCGCAAAATCATCTAATTGCCTTTGTGGTTTGTTTTAGTTTTGCACCGTTTTTAAAATAAAATCCATCAAATATGAAAATCGCAGACCTTCGCCAAGACTATAGCCATAAATCCCTCGACATCACAGATGTAGCGAATGACCCAATCGAACAATTCCAAAAATGGTTTCACGAAGCGGTTAATTCTGAAATCCTCGAACCCAATGCCATGACTTTGGCAACCGCTACGCCTGATGGCAAACCTTCGGCTCGCATTGTGCTTTTAAAAGGCATTGAAAGTCAAGGTTTTGTGTTTTACACAAATTATAATTCTAAAAAAGGAGAAGAAATGGCTGCCAATCCTCATGCGGCCCTTTGTTTCTGTTGGTTGGAATTACAACGTCAAATTCGGATTGAAGGCACAATTGAAAAGGTTGATACAGCAACTTCTGATGCGTACTTTAACAGCCGTCCTATCGGGAGTCGGATTGGGGCTTGGGCTTCGCCACAAAGTCAAGTCATTGAAAATCGTTCTGTTATAGAAGAGAATGAAAAATTATATAAAAAGCAGTTTTATACTGAGGGGGTAGATAACGGGGAAATTCCACGTCCTGAACATTGGGGCGGCTATGTTTTAAAGCCGACAATGATAGAGTTTTGGCAAGGACGTTCCAGCCGTTTGCACGACCGTATTTGTTATGTTTTTGAGAATAATGCTTGGAAAATTGAGCGATTGGCACCTTGAAAAAATCATTTTTAAGTACTCATCAATAAATAAAACAATTAGTTTAATTAGATTTTGATTATTTCGTTATCTTTGTAATCACTAAATATAGTAAGTAGGTGGAAAAAATTGGAAAAATAGAAATAAAGGTAAGAGGTAAAAAAGGGAACCTTGAGCTGAAACCCGATAATTACGACGTTAGGGAAATTATTGAGATACTGCAAAATGCAGAGAATCTTCTATTTCCTAATTCCAAGAGCACTCGCCCAATAATAACTTACGAAATAGCTGAAGGATCTGTAAAGCATATTATTAGAACAACTTTACAAGCCATAATCGGTTTTAATGCCATACTCGCTCAAATTAAGACAGATAATTATTCAATAGACTTTTTGGAATCACCAACAGCCAGAGCATTTGAATTTTTTCAACAGCAATCTCAAAAAAACAACTATGAATATGAAATTAAAACATCAATCTCTGATGACACTAAAATTATTATTAATAAAGATACCAAATTCATTAGGTCAGAAGAAATATGGGTAGAAGCTGAATTATATTTCTATGGAATTATAGTTGACGCGGGTGGAAAAAGTAAAGCAAACGTGCATTTAGATACTAAAGAACATGGTTTATTAAAAATTGATGCTTCAAAAGAACTTTTGACAAACTATGAAAACAATCCATTGTACAAACCGTATGGCGTTCGAGCCGTTGGCAAACAAAATGTAAAAACAGGTGAGATAGAAAAAAACTCTCTTCGGTTGGTAGATATTATAAATTACAATCCTTCATACAAAGAAGATTATATCAAATCATTAATAAAAAAAGCTAAAAAAAGTTGGACTGATGTAAATGATGCTGACGAATGGCTTGAAAATATAAGAGGCTATGGAGCTTAGTTATGTAATGTTGGATACAAGTTTTTTCATCCGATTGCTCAATGAGCAAGACCCTCTGCATGAAAATACCTTAGAATATTATAAATATTTTCTTGAAAATGACTTTATTTTGAAAGCATCCACAATTTCCGTTGCAGAATATTGTGTCAAAGGTGATATAGATGAATTGCCATTAAAAGATGTTCAAATTGTACCATTTAACATTAATCATGCAGTACGCGCGGGTGATTTAGCGGCTTTTGTATTTCAGAATAAAAACATGTTAGATTTACCTGATAGAAGAATTATACCAAACGATACTAAGCTGTTTGCTCAGGCTGATACTGAAGAACAAATACAAAAATTTGCGACTTCAGATGTCGAATGCATAAAAGTTTATAATCTCCTTAATCAACATAGTAAACTTAAGTTTGACATTATTAACATAAGAAACCCTTATAACGAGACATTCGGTATCCTTAATTTAAAATAACAAAAGAGTCATCGAGGATACCATGCTACAATTTAAATCTAAGCCGTGAATCTACAAATCACTCACTACCAAACTAATGCGCCTCCAACCAATTATCCCCAACACCCATACCCACCTCAATCGGCACAGTCAGATTCGGCATCGCTGTTTTCATGCAGCGTTCAATAATCGGTTTCACCGTTTCGAGTTCTGATTTAGGTACGTCAAAAACCAATTCGTCATGCACTTGCAAAATCATTTTGGTTTGTAAATTCTTACTTATCAATTCTTTATGAATATTAACCATCGCTATTTTTATCAAATCGGCTGCCGAACCTTGTATCGGTGTGTTGACCGCCACCCGTTCAGAATTGGAACGTGCCAATGAATTGCGGCTGTTGATATCACGTAAATAACGCTTGCGACCCATCAGTGTGGTCACATAACCCGTTTTTTGAGCGTCTTCGACAACCGTTTCCATATACTTTTTCAGACCATGATATTGTGTAAAATACGACTCAATAATCGTCTTCGCTTCTGAACGTGGAATACCCAATTGGTTCGACAAATTCGTTGCACCGGCACCGTAGAGAATTGAGAAATTGACCGTTTTGGCTGCCCGCCTTTGTTCGCTCGTTACTTCGTCAATAGGCACGTTATAGACCTTCGCAGCCGTTGCAGTATGAATGTCTAAACCTTGTTGGAAAGATTCAAGCATTGCTGTTTCGTTGGCAATTTCAGCAATCAAACGCAACTCAATTTGGCTATAATCCGCACTTAACAAAACATGGTCGCTGTCTCTCGGGATAAAAGCCATGCGCACACGCCGTCCATCTTCCGTTTTAATCGGAATATTTTGCAAATTTGGATTGTTGGAAGCTAACCGGCCTGTCGCCGCCAATGCTTGATTGAACGACGAATGAATACGTCCCGTTTTCGGATTTATCATTTTTGGCAAGGCATCTACATACGTGGATTTCAACTTCGCCAAACCCCGATAATCCAAAATCGTTTGACAAATCGGATAGTTGAAAGCCAATTCCGACAGCGTATCTTCGTCCGTCACGTATTGACCTGACTTACTTGATTTTTTCCAACGATAAGGAATTTTTAAAACGTCAAAAAGAATATTCCCAACTTGCTTTGGTGAACCAATATTAAACCTTGCACCTGCCAATTCATACACTTTATTTTCTAAGTCATTGATTTTCAATTCCAATTCAACAGAAAATTTATTCAAATAGTCGGCATCAACCCGCACGCCGTTGTATTCCAAGGTTGTTAAAACGTCAACAAGCGGCATTTCGATGGTTTCAAACAATGTTTGCACCCCCTCAGTATTTGACAGATTTTCTTTCAATTTTTCATATAATTGGAAGGTAATATCTGCATCTTCGGAAGCATATTCTTTCACTTTTTCGACCTTAATATCCCGCATAGACAATTGGTTTTTACCTTTGCCAATCAGCGTTTCAATCGAAACAGGTTCGTATTTCAAAATCGTTGCAGACATATAATTCATATTGTGCCGCAAATCGGGTTCTATGAGGTAATGCGCGAGCATTGTATCAAAATAAACACCCGCCACTTCGACATTATACCATTTCAAAACAATCAAATCATACTTCAAATTTTGTCCAACCTTTTTCACACTTGCGCTTTCAAAAAACGGTCTGAACTCCTCAACCATCGCTTGTGCCGCCTTTTGGTCGGCTGGAAAAGGCACATAATATGCCTCATGTGCCTTGACCGCAAACGACATGCCGACCAATTCTGCTTCATTGGCATCAATACTTGTTGTTTCAGAATCGTAGGCAACAACCGTCGCATTCATCAGTTTCTGAAGCAATTCTGCCCGTTTTTCAGGCGTATCCATCAAATGATAGGTGTGTTCAGTGTTGCCAATATGGCTTTCCGCAAAGCTCACATCTTGCAATGTCAATGTATTTTCAGCAGGTTGGTCACCACCTGTTATCGCACCAAACAAATCAGATTGCACACCAATTTTACTTGCCGCAGACGTAATAATCTTTTTTTCTTCAACGATAGAATGGTCTTCTGCACCTAAAATTTCACGAGCAATTGTTTTAAATTCCAACTCTTTAAACACTTCACCTAATTCCTCTTTGTTGTAATCCGTTAACTTATAATCACTTGCATTAAAAGTAATCGGCACGTTTAAGTCAATGGCAGCCAATTTTTTAGATAAAAGCCCTTGCTCTGCAAAGTTTTTCAAGGTGTCTTGTTGTTTACCTTTCAACTCGTGGGTATGGGCAATCACTTCTTCCAAAGTGCCATATTTCGCTAATAAAATTGCCGCTGTTTTTGGACCAATACCAGGCAATCCAGGAATATTATCCACGGCATCGCCTTGCATACCGAGTATGTCAATGACTTGTTCAGGACGTTCAATACCCCAATTTTCGCAGACTTCTTTGACACCCCAAACTTCGGCTTCATTGCCGTTTTTGGCAGGTTTATACATAAAAATATTTTCAGAAACCAACTGCCCATAGTCCTTGTCGGGGGTCATCATATACACTTTATAGCCCTCGCGTTCCGCTTGTTTTGACAATGTACCAATCACATCATCGGCTTCAAAACCTTCGGCAGTGACAATAGGGATATTCATACCCCTCAGTATTTTCATAATCCACGGCAGCCCAAAGGAAATGTCTTCGGGTTGTTTATCTCGATTTGCTTTATAATTTTCAAACATTTCGTGCCGAAAAGTCGGTCCAGACAAGTCAAACGAAACAGCCAGATGTGTCGGTTGTTCCCGTTTCATAACATCCAACAAAACGCGGGTAAAACCTGAAATACAAGACACATTCCACCCTTTTGAGTTCATCAGAGGGCGTGTGATAAAAGCATAATGCGCCCGATATACCAGGGCATGACCGTCGAGAAGAAACAATTTTTTCATATTTTAAAACAATTTTTGACAAATGTAAAACAAAAAAAATAGACCCCTCAGTATTTTGGAAAAAAAAAGCCGTACTCACGATTGAATACGGCTTTGTGTTTGGAATAGCGAAATAGTTATGCTTCGAGAGCCCGTTGCTCTTTTTGTTTCTTTCTTGCTGCAATGCGTTCATCAGATTGCCTAAGAATTTCACGCCTTGCTTCTTCGGTATAATCGCCTCGCTTTTGGGCTTCCCGAAATTTCTCCATATCTGTTCCCCAAAAAACAAAACGAGTCAGTTCGTCATAGGAAAGGCTGAACATATAATTTTTCATGGTTTCATCTTTCTCATCTTCCGATGTCAAGGCATACCATTTTTCTAAGAAAATACCGTGATCTATCATTTTTTTAACAATTTGTCTTTTAAGATTTGATAATCATTGATTTGGTCAAGTGTGCTGTCTATAAGTTCTTGAAACTTTTTTCGACCCTCTTGTTTTACCATTTCACTTTCATAGATACGCATCATATCTAACTGTCTATACAAACCTTCTAATTTAACATTTATTTCTCGTAGCGTCATTTCCATCGGTGTTGGTTTTATCATTTTCTCAAAGTACAAATATATAATTCGCTTTTCAATAATCCAACCCCTCATAATTCATTTTTTATTTTTGCATACAATTAAAATAACATTGCCCATTCGCAAAATACAAAGAGACCTTTTGCATTTTTTGATAAAAATCAAACAGAAACATAGACATTTGCCGCAAAAAACAATCCATGCTTTCCTTTTTAAGAAAAACATATTACGCACTACCCCCTCAGTATCGCTTCCGCGCAAGGCGATTCGCTTATCTACCTATTGACTTTTGGGAGTCATTGACCCGCAAACGGTTACCGATGACTCCACCACGAGGTATGATATACACGGGCTCAGGCGACTTTGTCAAAGCGGGGAATTGGTGGCAACAGTTTTTTGTTGAACAAGCGGGTTTAAAGCCTTTACATAAGGTTTTAGACGTTGGTAGTGGCATCGGACGTATTGCACGCGGTTTGACTTTTGTCTTAAAAGATGAAAATGGTGGAAGCTATAATGGTTTCGATGCCATAAAATTAGGGGTTGATTGGTGTACTAAAAACATATCGTCGCAGCACCCAAATTTTCATTTTCAATACGTTCCCTTAGAAAATGATTTGTACAGAAATGATGGTCAAAACGCTGCACAATTTACCTTTCCATATCCAGACAATTCCTTCGATTTTGTTATTTTAACATCTGTTTTTACACACATGTTGCCTGAAGAAGTAGAATGGTATTTGTTTGAAATTCAACGTGTTATGGTTAAAGGCGGTACGTGTGTAGCGACTTTTTTTATTTTAGATGATGCAACAAGACAGGTTTTAAAAACAAAAACCGACTTCCATTTTCCTTACGATTACGGTCATTATGCCTTGATGGACGATAACGTAAAAGCGGCAAATGTGGCGTTTGACGCTGATTTTTTAGAAGGCATCATTGCCGATAGCGGTTTGAAAATTGCGAAAAAAATAGACGGTTTTTGGCGTTTGGGTAAACGAGAATCGGATGTTCAAGATTTTCAAGATGTGCTTATTTTGAAGTAACGTCAACTTACAGTTGACGCAGGCAATGCAACAATTTCCTGCACCAACTGTAAGTTGGCGTTACAAATTTTATACCTTTGCGGCGACAAAAGTACCCCCTCAGTATAAACGCCTTTTTTTAAGACAAAAAATTGATAATCAAACATTTATAAAATCATACACTTTTCTGATTCATGTATAAAAAGAAAATTAAGTCCGCACTGATTTCCGTTTTTTATAAAGATGGTCTCGACGAAATCATCAAAGAACTTGACCGTTTGAAGGTTAAAATTTACTCAACAGGCGGCACACAGGCGTTTATCGAAAGTCTTGGTGTGGCTTGCGAAGCCGTTGAAGACTTGACGACATATCCTTCAATCCTTGATGGACGCGTTAAAACTTTGCATCCAAAAGTATTTGGTGGCATTTTGGCACGACGTGAAGCGAATCATACGGCACAGCTCGAAAAATTTGATATTCCAGAAATTGACCTTGTCATCGTTGACTTGTATCCGTTTGAAGAAACGCTTCAAAAAACGACGAATGCGGAGGATATTATTGAAAAAGTTGACATTGGCGGCATTTCGTTGATTCGTGCAGCAGCGAAAAACTTTCAAGATGTGGTCGTCATTCCAAGCAAAGACGACTATGCTTTTTTCCTACAATTGTTGCAAGAAAAAAATGGCTTTACGAAACTTGATGAACGTCGTCATTTTGCGATGAAAGCCTTTAATGTGTCAAGTCACTACGATACAGCTATTTTCAAGTGGTTTTTAGAGCAACAGAATGCTGCGGAAAGCATGCCCGATTTCATCAGCGAAGGTTCTTTGAAGCCTGAATCTTTGACTTCAAACAGCTTTTTCAAACATTCAATTCAAAAGAATTCGCCTTTGCGTTATGGTGAAAACCCGCATCAATCGGCTGTTTTCTTTGGCAATTTGACAGATTTATTTGAAACATTGAATGGTAAAGCATTGAGTTACAATAACTTAGTGGATGTGGATGCAGCGGTTCGTTTGATGCGTGAATTTAAGGACGACAAACCGACTTTTGCCATTTTGAAACATACAAACGCTTGTGGTGTCGCAACAAAAAATACGATACTTGAAGCATGGACAGCAGCTTTGGCTTCTGACCCAATTTCAGCGTTTGGCGGCATTTTGATTTGTAATTCGACGGTTGATGCAGCGACGGCGAATGAAATCAATAAATTGTTCTACGAAGTGTTGATTGCACCTGATTTTGCGCCCGATGCGCTCGCTATACTGAGGGGTAAGAAACAGCGTATTTTATTGAAAATCAAAGACTTCTATCAAGGTGGAAAAGTTTTTAAAAGCCTTTTAAATGGCGTTATTCAACAAGATGCTGATTTGAGAACAGAGACAGTGAAAGACTTGACATTTGTTACCTCTAAACGTCCAACAGAACAGGAAATCGAGGATTTATTGTACGCCAATATCTGTGTTAAACATTTGAAATCCAATGGTATAGCGATTGTTAAAAATCGTCAATTGATCACAATGGGTTGTGGACAAACAAGTCGTGTAGATGCTTTACAACATGCCTTAGCAAAAGCCGAACATTTGGGTTTTGATGTGAAAGGTGCAGCGATGGCTTCGGAAGCGTTTTTCCCTTTCCCTGATTGCGTTGAGATTGCGGACAAAGCGGGTATTACAGCCGTCATTCAGCCAGGTGGTTCGGTGAAAGACCAAGACTCGATTGACTATTGCAATGCGCATGGTGTGGCGATGGTTATGACGGGTGTACGCCACTTTTTGCATTAATTTGCTTGAAATTTTAGGGTTTTAGATACAAAGGCGATAAGAATCCTCACAGAATCTTATCGCCTTTTTGTTTTAGATTGCCTTTTTACAAACTTTCCCACATATCTTATCCAACTAAAACGAATTTTCCTACCTTGTACATTTAAACCACTAATTTTCAAACATGAAACCACTTGCCGCAGTCAAGGCAATGAGTATTCTATTACTGCTCATACCTTTTTGCAACACTTCTGTTGTCGCACAGGCGGGCATAACAGATACTTTTCTCTATAAAAAGGCTGTTTATAATGCCCTTGCCGTTTATCACCAAGCGATTGGTGATCAATTGGGACTGTATAACGGAACGCAATATGCCAATTATTCTTTCACTTTTGCGGATGGCAAGCATCCTTTTTTTAATGCATCGGCTTTTAGCGCGGGTTCTATTGTTTATGATGGGGCTTTATACACCGATATTCACTTACTTTACGATGAGGTGGCGGGTGTGTTGATATTTCAAGACAGTATGCATCGGCTTCAACTGCACAATGAAAGGGTTGCGGAGTTTACGATTTTGGATAATCACTTCATACGTCTTGAAAAAGAGGGTTTGAACAATGATGACATGCCTTCAGGGTTTTATCAAGTCTTGTATAATGGCACGACGCAAGTTTTGAAACGCGAAATAAAGACCATCACACAAGACATCAGCTCCATCGCCGTTGGTGTTGTCGGTAATGTTAAGGTTAAAACGCTTTATTTTATCAAAAAAGACAATACTTCTTTTTCCATAAAAAAGGAAAATGACCTGTTTGATGTCTTTAAAGGCCGCGAAAATGACCTGCAACAGTATATAAAAGTCCACGTACTCCGTTTTAAAAAAGACATAGACAATACGCTGGTACAAGTCGCTGCTTATTATGACCAACTAACAAAGTAAAATGATACCTTATTCACGCATGCTTTTCATGCTTATTCTTTTGTGGTATTGTCCAAAGTCGTATGGACAAACGAATGCTGATTTGCTCATAACAGCAGATGTTAAAACCGTATCTATCAATGAGTTAGTCATTGTATTGGAGCAACAAACGGACTTTCATTTCTATTATGATATAGCTCAATTTGACAGTGCGAAGTTCAATCTCACGGTAAATAAGGAACCCCTCAGTAAAACGTTAGAACAAGCCTTTGACAAAACAGATTTTGCGTTCACTATTGACTTTGAAGACAAACAAGTGTTTTTGACCAAAGGTGAACGCTTGAACCTTTCTTTTACTAAAGACTTTTTTGTTGGTAAACAAAAAGAGGATACCCACCCAACAAGCATCCTCTGTAATTGTGACAGAAGACAAAGAAGACCCTCAAACCGAGCAAAAAACAGGTTTAGAACTCAAACTATATGAAATTGGAGACCCCTCAGTAAGAAATACTAAAAACACCATTACCGTAGATGGTTACGTCAAAGATACCAAAACAGGCGAACCCATTGTCGGTGCTTCCGTTTATATCGAAAAGCCGCGCACAGGCGTGATAACCGATCCGTATGGTTATTATTCGCTGTCGCTGCCCAAAGGACGCTATATTTTGAACGTTCAAAGTATCGGCATGAAGGATATTAGAAGGGAAATAGCCTTGTACAGCGACGGCAAAATGAATATAGATCTCGAAAGTAGCGTCCAAACACTGAGGGGGGTCACTATTTCAGCCCAGAAGATCAGCAATGTAAAAGGCACGCAAATGGGTTTACAAAAGTTAGACATCAAAACCCTCAAACAAGTGCCTGTGGTGTTCGGTGAAGCGGATATTTTGAGGGTTGTCACGACCTTGCCAGGTGTCAAAACGGTCGGTGAAGCGAGTACGGGTTTGAATGTACGCGGTGGAGCGACTGACCAGAACCTTATTTTGTTCAATGACGCGCCTATCTTTAATCCCGCCCATTTCTTTGGCTTGTTTTCAGCTTTCAATCCTGAAGTGGTGAAGGATGTGGATTTGTATAAAAGCAGTATTCCTGCACGTTATGGCGGGCGTTTGTCGTCTGTTTTGAATATTAACAGTCGTGAAGGGAATAAAAAAGAGTTCACTGGATCGGCTGGTATTGGCTTGATTACCAGCCGTTTAAATCTTGAAGGTCCAATTGTTAAGGACAAGACTTCGTTTATCCTTGCGGGGCGTACGACTTATGCCAATTGGTTGTTAAAGTTATTGCCAGAGGAATACAAGAACAGTAAAGCGTCTTTTTATGATGTGAACTTAAATGTCACCCATGAAATGAATACCAAAAATACATTTTACTTTACCAGCTATTTGAGTAGCGATTATTTCAACCTCAATGACGATGCTGTGTATGGCTATAAAAACAAAAGTCTCTCGCTAAAATGGAAGCACGTTTTTAATAATAAGCTCAATGCTGTTGTCACAAGCGGTTTCAATCGTTATGAATACCATATTTCAAGTCAAAAACAACCCCTTAGTGCTTATCAATTGGGTTTTGATATCAACCAGACCTTCTTCAAAGCCCATTTCAATTACTATTTGAGCAATAGACACATCATTGACTTTGGTGTAAACACCCTTTTCTATAAGCTGCATCCGGGCAATTATCAACCTTTGAGTGATTCGTCGTTGGTGCAACCCGATGTCGTGGCGGCTGAACAGGCTGTGGAAAGCGCTGTGTATATCAGCGATAACTTTACGATTACCAACAACTTGTCCATCGAAGGCGGCGTGCGTTATTCAATGTACAATTACTTAGGTGCAAACAGTGTGAATAACTATGCGCCCAACTTGCCGAAGGCACCAATCAACTTGCTGAATACGGTTGACTATTCCACAAATGCCATTATCAAAACGTATAGTACGCCCGAGTTCCGCATTTCGGCGCGATATGCTTTGTCGGATAGCTTTTCGATAAAAGCAGGATACAATACGCAAAGTCAGTACATTCATTCGCTCTCCAACACGGCTGCCATTGCGCCTACGGATATTTGGAAACTAAGCGACCCGAACATCAAACCACAGTATGGCGACCAGTTTTCCTTAGGTGTTTTTAAAAATATTAAAGCCAATACCATCGAAACGTCTATTGAAGTCTATTATAAAAACATAAAAAACTACTTGGACTATAAAAGCGGGGCGCAACTCGTCCTCAATCACCATATTGAAACGGATGTTATTGCCACAAAAGGAAAAGCTTATGGCGTTGAACTGCTTATCAAAAAGCTTTCAGGCAAGCTGAATGGCTGGATGAGTTATACGTGGTCGCGTACACTCATCAAAATGGACGACCCAACGGCGGGCGAACTCATCAACAAAGGGCAATATTATCCGACAAACTACGACAAACCCCACGACGTGACGATTGCAGGCAACTATCGCTTCAATCAACGCTTCAGTTTGTCCATCAACAGCACTTACAGCACGGGCAGACCGATTACTTTACCCATCGGCGTTTATCAATATGGTGGTTCTATTCGCACTTTATACGCTGACCGCAACGCTTACAGGATTCCCGATTACTTCCGCACCGATGTGTCCATCAATTTGTATGGCAACCATAAGGTTTATCAGAAGTATCACAACTCTTGGACAATAGGTGTCTATAATGTAACAGGTCGAAAAAACCCTTATTCCGTCTATTATGTCTCTGAAAATGGTCGAACAGAAGGTTATAAGTTGTCTATATTTGGCAGCGCGATACCATTTATCAACTTTAATATAAAGTTTTGAAGGAGGCATACGTATGGACAGCTTTCAAAGTATCCGAAACGTGAAGTATTTATACCCCCTCAGTATTTAAGGTCAAGAAAAACAAAATAAAGCATGAGCAGATTCTACTTCTGTCTAATCATTTTGCTGACAACCATGGCTGTAAAGAAAAATACGACTCGCCAGTCGTATCGCCAGCAACAGGATATCTTGTGATAGAAGGTGTGGTCAACAGCGGACAAGGTGTAACGACCATAACACTCACTAGAACCACCCCATTGGATAATAGAGCCGTTCAATTTGAAAAAGGTGCGAAAGTAACCGTAGAGGGCGAAGACAAAACGGTCTATTCACTCGCTGAAAGTGGCTTTGGGCAATACTTGACAAACAATTTGAACCTAAAAAGCACGGTCAAATACAGATTGAATATCCAGACAAGCAATGGAAAAACATATCAATCCGATTATGTCACAGTCAAAAACAATCCACCTATTGACAGCATCAACTGGGTCAGAAATACTGAGGGGGTGCAAATGTACATCAACACCCACGACCCACAGAACAGCACCCGCTACTACCAATGGGCGTTTGAAGAAACATGGGAATTTCATTCTGACTCCCAGACGTTCATAAAATATGAGATTAAAACCTCGCCAACAGGTATAAAAACCTATGCCGCCATTTGGCGAGACATCACAAACCCACAATATTTTGACAGCACACAATATTATTGCTGGAAAACCAAAAGTTCAACTGATATATTGATTGGTACAACCGCCAAACTCAAAGAGGATGTCGTTAAATTGCCGTTGGCGTTCATTCCAAAAGGGTCTGTCAAGCTCAATTTGTTGTACAGCATCCACGTCAAACAGTACAGTTTGACGTCAGAAGGGTATGCTTTTTTAGAAATTATGAAGAAGAACACCGAACAAACAGGCTCTATCTTCGATGCACAACCGTCGGGCGTGGTTGGCAATATCCACAACGTCGCAGATGCTACTGAACCCGTCATTGGGTATCTGACGATTTGCCCCATACAGGAGAAAAGGATTTTTATCAAAACCAAAGAAGTGCCCGACTGGGGCTATTTTTCTAATTGTAAAGAAATGACTTTCAGAAACACCAGCAACACCATCAGAGACATGGCATTGAATCTTGCACCGACGAATGTGGTGCCTTTTCTCGCGCCATTCCCTGCCATTCCATCGTTTTATGCTGCGCCACTAGAGTGTGTGGATTGCCGTTTGAGTGGGTCAAATATTAAACCATCGTTCTGGCCATGATTATGAAAAACACCAAATCGTTTATAATAATTTCACTTCTGTTTATTATTTGCACGCAAAGCTTTGCACAAAGTTCGTTGCCCGATGTTTTGCAAAAGCAATTCAATACATACCAGCAAAACAACCTCCAAGAGAAACTTTATATACATACCGACAAGGAACAATACCTCGTAGGCGAAATCTGTTGGTTCAAAATATACAACGTAGATGCGTTTTTCAACACCCCCCTCAGTATCAGCAAGGTGGCGTATGTTGAAATACTCGACAAAAGCAACAAACCTGTGTTGCAAGGCAAAATACCCATGCAAGAAGGCACTGGAAACGGCTCTTTCTTTTTGCCTACAACATTAACTTCTGGAAAATACACCCTCCGTGCCTATACCAACTGGATGAAAAACGTTGGTGCAGGCTATTTTTTTGAAAAAACCATCACCATTATCAATGCGAGAGAAGTCTATGAGCCCGAAACGCTGCCGCAAGAAGACCGCTACACCATCGCTTTCTTTCCAGAAGGCGGCAATCTTGTTCAAGACATACAAAGCACCATTGCTGTGCATATTGTCAACCAATACGGCAAAGGAAAAGAATACTGTTACGGAGATGTTTTGAATGATAAAAACGAGATAGTTGACCATTTTGAAACGTCTAAATTTGGTATGGGTCGTTTTGTTTTCACGCCAAAAACCAACCAAACCTATAAAGCCGTTGTGACAATACCCAATGATAAAAGGATGGTAAAAACTTTACCAACCGCATTTACGGAGGGGTATGTTTTGCATCTTGGAGAAAGTGTTGACAATCAAATTAATATAACGGTACATGCTTCTGCCCAAAAAACAGGTTCAAATGTCTATCTTTTAGCACATACACGCGGTGTTTTACAGTTTATACTGAGGGGGGATATTCAAGACGGTAAGACAGTTTTTTCATTTAATAAAAACAAAATAGGGCAAGGCATTACTCATTTTACTGTTTTTGATGCCGACAAACAGCCTGTTTGTGAGCGTTTGTTTTTTAAACAACCGGAACAATATCTGCAAATAGGTGCAACTTCTGATTTACAGACTTATGGCTTGCGCAAACGCATAAACATGTCCATCTCAACGACTGATGAAACTGGAAAACCGACGTCTGCGGATATGTCAATGGCTGTTTATCGCCTCGATTCGCTGCAAACAGTCGGTGACATGGACATCAACAAGTATCTGTGGTTACGTTCAGACCTCACAGGAGACATTGAATCACCCGCCTACTATTTCAGTCAAAACAATAAAGAAACCGCACAAGCCGCAGACAACCTCATGCTCACCCACGGCTGGCGGAGATTCAACTGGGCAGATATCTTACAAGATAAAAAACCTGCTTTCACTTTTCTACCCGAATATGCAGGTCATTTGGTGACAGGTAAAGTCACTAAAAACGGGACGGATACGCCCGCCAGTAAGGTAGAAACATCCCTTTCAGGTACGCAAATCCCTTTGCGGACGACCAAAAGCGATGCAGACGGTACTATTCATTTTGAATTAAAAGATTATTATCATCAAGGGCGGCTGATTGTTCAATCTAAGAATACAGACGAGGGTTTTTATGTATGACATTAAAATAGACAAACCGTTTAGTGATAAACAGTCAAACCGCCTCTTGCCGCCTTTTTCGCTACCACAAACGCCTACAAAGGCTTTGCAAATACTCAATAAAAGTGTGGTGGTTCAAACGACTTATAATAGCAAGTCTTTGAAACAGACTTTAATGACCGCCGTTGATACGGCTGCTTTCTATTTAAAGCCTGACGACACCTATTTATTAGACAATTACGTGCGTTTTACGAGTTTGGAAGAGGTCTTGACGGAGTATGTCAAGACTGTTAGTTTCAGAAGAAAAAATAATAAAGTGCAACTGCAAGTCTAGGACAACTTGCGCAATAAGTTTTTTGAACTCGAACCCTTGGTACTGTTAGATGGCACACCTGTTTTGGATATGGATAAATTGATGAGCTATGACCCGTTGAAGATTCAAAGACTTGAGATAGTTTCTCGGATGTATTACTTAGGCAATATGTCTTATCCCGACATTCTCAACTTCATGACCTACAAAGGCAATATGCCCGACTACGTACTTGACCCGCACACAACGATTGTTGACTACGAAGGCTTGCAACGGCAAAGAGTGTTTTATGCACCAGAATATGAAACAACACAACAGGTAGGCAGCCGACTACCTGACTTCAGAAACTTACTGTATTGGGACCCCTCAGTAAAAACGAATAAAAACGGGGTGCAAACCCTTCATTTTTATAGTTCAGACTTGCGTGGGCGATACGTTTCAGTCTTACAAGGCTTGACGAAGGACGGCAAAACAGGTAGTAAAGTGATTCTATTTGAAGTGAAATAACCTTTAAAGTTCCGTGTCGGATACCTCGGAGGTATCCGACACGGAAAGCAGATCAAAACCTATTGCTCAATGACAAAAGTTTTTTGCGTGACAAGAGTCCTATCTTTTTCCGCATATACATTCAGGAAATAAACACCCGTTGTCCATTGATTTGTGTTTATACGAAGGTGTATATTGTCTGTTGGTTGTGATATTTTTTGAGTAAAAACAATACGCCCAGCATAGTCCACGACGTTCAAAGTATAATTTTCAGGCATCAATCCTTGTAAACGAACATTCACAGCGTCTTTTGTCGGGTTTGGATACAAAACGGCGGCGATATTATTGATTGTTTCAAAAGTTAGGGTATTAATAGGCAGCCATTTATAGGTCGCAGATGTTGCCATAGAGTCATTATTGGCTCGAATGGTTAACAGTGGTTCTTTGTACAGGTCAGACCAAAAATGAAAAACGAGTGTGGTGTCTTTTGTTTTAAAATTGCCAGTAGGAATCAAGGTCGTGATGTCAATCCATATCGGAAAACTATTGCTTTTTGCGTCAATATGCGTTTCAGTGATTTCGTAGCGACGTTCACGAAGACAATCTAAATCGGCAGAACCGGGAATACGGATTTTTCCAAAAGCATCCACTTTGTCTTGTCGGTTAGTCACAAAACGAATGCGCAACGAATCGGGACGTACAGGCAGCAATGCCAAAATCGTATCAGGAATAATATTCGTCGAAAACACGATATTAAAACCTGTTTTATTATTATTTGTTGAGTTAAAGGTCAAAGGTGCACGTCTTTCAAGCGATGGCGGGTCGAATTTTGGACGTATGCCAATGGGTAAAATGCCTAAATTGGCATTAAAAAAGCCCAATAAATCGAATCGAGTTGCGGAACGGCGATAAACAGCGATTTGACCTGTGGTATCAGAGATAACAGTCGTTGCCGAAGGAAATTCTTTTAAAATCGCTGAATCTGCAACGGGGTTTAAGGCACGGAAGCGGTCAACGTTGCGGGTTGTCGGTGTTATGGCTCTTAAAAAGCTGTAATCCCAACTTTGGGCAGTCGTAGTCGCCTTTGATATAACAATATTGCGAATTGTTTGACCTGTTGCATTAGCGGTTACAAGCGAGTCTCCTGCATTAGGGAAATAGTTGTTGGAAATGGTTATTTGCCCAAAACAATGTGTTAAGCAAAAGACTAAGAGCATAAATGATGTTATTCTTTTCATTTCTTCTTTAATTTGCAGCGAATTTACGAAAAAAATGGGTTTTATACTGAGGGGGTGCAAATAGAGATTGTTTTGCAAATAAGGTTTTTATCTGCCTTTTTGTCATACATTTGAAGGTGGTACAATAGTTGACCAAAGGAAACGTACCTCTTGTAAAAACGTTTACTGTCATTTTGACATAGCTTTATGATTAAATGGTTGTATTGTTTAAATTGTTGTGAGAATACAGCCATTTAACAATATAACGCTAAAGCAATTTAACAATACAACAACACATTAAATATGTTTGAAAATATATCGAGACTTACGCCGATTGAAGACGATGATGCTGATTTCATGCCGATAATGGCAATTGATGAATCAGAAGACCCTCAAAAAGGTGAGTTTTTTCCTGAACTATTGCCGATTTTACCGCTTAAAAATACGGTTTTGTTTCCCGGAGTTGTCATTCCGATTACGATTGGACGTGAAAAATCCATTCGGGCGGTTCAAAAAGCGCATGAAACGCATAAAATGATTGCGGTTTTGTCACAACGCGATGAGGAATCGGACAGCATTTCTACGGATAATCTTTATAAAATTGGTACAGTTGCCCGCATTTTGCGCTTGTTGAAGATGCCTGATGGTTCTACAACAGCGATTTTGCAAGGTCGGAAACGGATTGAACTCATCGAAATGATAAGCGACGAACCTTTTTTACAAGGCGATACACGTACGATTGATTATATTGAACCACGTGACGAACGTGAGTTTGAAGCCCTCACTGAAACGATTCGGGATAAGTCAGGTCAAATCATTGACCTCTCGCCAAATATTCCAAACGAAGCACAAGTGATGTTGAAAAACATTACAAACGACGTGTTTTTGCTCAATTTCATCGCTTCAAACATGAATTTGAAGCCTTCTATCAAGCAAAGTATCCTTGAAATCAACAGTCTTTCGCTGAAAGCGGAAACGATTTTGCTGCACATGGACAGCGAATTGCAGCTTTTGGAATTGAAAGGAGAAATTGAGTCGAAGGTGAGAGTTGAGTTGGATAAACAACAACGGGACTATTTTTTGAGCCAACAACTGAAAACGATTCAAGACGAATTGGGCGGCAATCCGCAAGAGGAAGACTTGATAAAATTGGCAGACCGTGCGCGCAAAAAAGACTGGTCAATTGAAGTGCAAAAGCATTTTGAAAAGGAATGGGCGAAGGTGAAACGGATGCCGCATCAAGCACCTGAATATTCGATTTTGTTGAATTACCTTGAAACACTCCTCGATTTGCCTTGGAATGAGTTCACAAAAGACAATTTTGACCTCAAAAAGGTTAAAAAGAAATTGGACGCTGACCATTATGGGCTTGAAGATGTGAAAGAACGCATACTCGAACACTTAGCCGTTTTGAAGCTCAAAGGCGATATGAAAGCTCCGATTTTATTACTGACCGGTCCTCCGGGCGTTGGTAAAACTTCGTTAGGCAAGTCGGTGGCAGATGCTGTTGGACGTAAATATATACGTATGTCGTTGGGTGGCTTGCACGATGAATCTGAAATTCGTGGACACCGCAAAACCTATATCGGTGCGATGCCTGGACGTATTATTCAAAGCATGAAAAAGGCGGGTTCGAGCAACCCTTTGTTTATTCTGGATGAGATTGATAAAGTTGGTGCGAGTTTCAGAGGTGACCCTTCGAGTGCGCTTTTGGAAGTGCTTGACCCAGAACAAAACACGACTTTTTATGACAATTACCTTGAATTAGAGTATGATTTGTCAAAAGTCATGTTCATTGCTACCTCTAATTCTTTGGAAAACATACAGCCTGCCTTGCTCGACCGTATGGAAATTATCCGCATCAGCGGTTATTCGATAGAGGAAAAAGTTGAAATTGCAAAGCAACACCTTATTCCAGACCAGCGCAAAGAGCATGGTTTAAAGGTTAAAGATGTAAAACTGTCAGCGGAAGTCATTGAACGCATCATTCAGGACTATACCCGCGAATCAGGTGTTCGTTCACTCGACCGCCAAATGGCTGCCTTGATGCGCAGCTTGGCTAAAAAGGTGGCGATGTCTGAAAAATATAACCCCTCAGTATCCCTCGCAGAATTGAAGGATATATTGGGTGCGCCGCGTTATTCTAATGATTTTTATGAAAAAGATCAAATTCCGGGCGTAGCTATTGGCTTGGCCTGGACATCTGTTGGTGGAGATATTTTATTTATTGAAGTTTCTCTTTCCAAAGGAAAAGGCAATATGATTCTGACGGGTAATTTGGGCGATGTGATGAAAGAATCGGTTTCTACCGCTTTGAGTTTCCTAAAAAGCCATGCCGAAGAGTTGGGTTTAGACCCGTCAGTATTTGAAGAAAATGACATCCATGTCCACGTTCCAGAAGGCGGCATTCCGAAAGATGGTCCTTCGGCGGGTGTGACCATGATGACGGCTTTGGCATCAGCGTTTAAGAAACAACCTATCAAAGCACATTTGGCGATGACAGGTGAAATTACATTGCGCGGAAAGGTGTTGCCTGTTGGCGGCATCAAGGAAAAAATATTGGCAGCAAAACGGGCGGGTTGCAAAGAGATTATTTTGTGTAAAGACAACCGAAAAGACATTGAAGAAATCAACCAAACCTATCTCGAAGGTCTGACATTTCACTATGTTGACCGCATGACGCAGGTGTTGGATATAGCTTTCAATAATTAACTAAAAAAGCAGAATTTTCAAGAGCCAGCCGTTTCTTTTTAAGAAATTGCTGGCTCTTTTTATTTCTTACAAATGAACTTTTTGCTGTTTTAGAATAAATTCATATTTTGTGCAAAAAAGTAAATTAATGAATTTGAAAGCTATTATTAGTGGTTCTTTTGGCATATTCTTTTGGTTCCACTTGTTCATCACAGTCCTTTCGTGGGTTGCACCGTTTATGTTTTCTTGGTATTATCTTCTTCCAGTATATTGGACAGTTATGTTGCAATTCGCCGTTTTCGATCGGTGTCTTGTGAATAAAGAACATTCATTAGGAGAAGGTGAGGACACGACTTTTTACTCACATATTTTGGAATTAGTTGGATTCAATTTCAACCGTAAAAATGTCAAGTTTTTCTGTCGTAAGTTTTTATATCCTTTTTTGACTGCCATTACACTTCTTTGGCAAGTTGTTTTGGGTTATGCTCCGACTATGTTTTAGTCTTTATACATGAAACGGGACAAATGAAATCATCCCGAACTTACCATGTTGGTAAGTTCGGGATGATTTCATTTTAGCGAGTATAAACGAAGTTATTCACCATTTGATTATGCCTTTAAATCTCATAAACCAAAAGCCCATTTTTCATACGCGGTTCAAAAAATGTTGACTTTGGCGGCATCGTGCCATCTCTATCAACAACAGCTTTTAGGTCTTCTAACTCTACAGGGAAAAGACAGAAACCGACCCCCTCAGTACCCACGGCATTTGTCAACTTCTCAAACCCTTGTTGACCATCAATGCACTTCAATCGAGGGTCATTTTTGATGTTATGAATACCCAAAACAGGTTTTATAATTTTCTCATTGAGCAAGTCAACATCAAGTTGCACAAAGCCTTCGGGCGATTCTTCTGCATAATGTTTCAAAACTTCTTTTCGCCAATACAATTGAAACCATTTATCCTCTAAAAACATGGTTATTTCAAACTTAGAATAAGGCAAAGTTGCTGCTCTAAGCACGCGTATTTTAAACTCCGTCCTTAGTTTTTCTAAAAATTCATCAGATGTCAAGCCATTCAAGTCTTTTACAACGCGGTGAAAAGAACCAATTTTCAAGGTGTTTTCAGGAAAATAAGCAGTCAACATTTTACTCGTTTTGTCATTTGGCGACATGTTATGTCTTGCGGCAAAACTGGCAGACCGATGATGCCCATCAGCGATATAGGCATGAGGTATTTTTTCAGCAAAAATGTGTTGAATTTTTTCAATGACCCCCCCCTCAGTAATTTTCCAAAAACGATGCTTTTCTGTGTCTAATTCAATGACATAGAATTTTTTATGTGATTCTATATAATTGGTTATCAATACATTGAGTTCAGAAATGGGTGGATAGGTTAGTAACACGGGTTTTATCGCTGCACCGCGTGTATTCAACAATTCAGTTTGAAGACTTTCATTGGAGACTATGGTTTTTTCATGTTTTTTCATCGTCCCTTTAAAATATTCTTCAATATCTGTCGCCACGACTAAACCGTTCTTTTTTTGACCATCCTTATTTTTGACTTGATAAATATACATCGCTTCGTCTTCGGTCGGCAAGAATAAGCCTTCGGCAGCGTATTCGTGATAACGATATTTGACGGTATCAAAAAAATCGTTAGAGTGTGGCACTTTGTCTAAGTTGGGCGCAACAGCGCGGAATGGCATTATTTTCATAAATTCGTTTTAAGATGAGTCCTACATTTTGGGTAAAAATACAAATTATTTATCTAAAAATTCAATACTACTTAAAGCAAAAAGCGGCTTACCATCGTTTTTAGGATTTTTACAAACCAAAAACAAGGTCGTTGGCATCGGTGCTTTCGGCGGTGTATTCAAGACAATTTTTACAGGTGCGAAGTTGTCCGCTGGCACATCGCCACTACCCAAAAGAACTCCAGTCGGACTACCGATATGCACTTCAATTTTTCCCCCCACAGTATTCGCTTTTTGCGAAAAAGCACCGATTGTCATGGACTGAATGCCTGTAAGGTCAATCTCTTTAAAGGCAATATACGCATTGTCAGTCGTTGCGGTAGCCACCTCGCCGCCGAGCTGTTCAACCGTAAATTTGCTAAAAGCATTGGCATCGTCGTAAGAAACAGCTTTGATTTTAGGGCTGCGCAACACGACCATATCTGTTGTGGTCAAAGAACTCATTCCCTTATTACCTTTGTCGCTGTAAGTCGCTTGAATGATATACGCACCGTCTTTTTTACCGTTATGTGCTGTGGCTTCATAACTGTTTTGAAGCGGTAATGAGGCTTTTTTCGCATCTTTCAAGGACAAAATGTATTCAGAAATCGTTCTGGCATCGCCATCCGAAATTTGTGGGTGCGCCGCCATGGCTTGTTCACCCCACACGCCGCCGCCGCCTTGGATGATTTTTTGAGCCAACATCCTGATGTTTGTTCCGTTGGTCGGATATTTTTTAGCAATATCCATATACGAAGGTCCAATGTTTTTCTTATCCGCAAAATGGCATGACTTACAATCCGACAAATCAATCAAGCGTTTGCCCAAAGCTAAACCGACATTCGATTTATGCCCTTGTTCGAGCATCGTTTTATCAAAACCTTCAAGGTAATTGATGTTAACGACTACATCTTCGGGCGCGATACCTTTTCCGATTTTACCGTCCTCTTTATCTTTTACTGCGACCGAATAGTTGATCTTATTGTCAAAAAAGAAGGATTTATTGCCATTAACGGCAATTTTTACTTCTGGTTCGGCATTACCTACTTTTATGATTGTACTCGATGTACTTATATTACCTGCGGCATCCGTAACGGTCAAAACAGCATTGTATTCCCCTGCTTTTCTAAATTTTATCTTCGGATTCGGCAAATTACTGAGGGGTATGCCTTCGCCAAAATTCCATGAATAAGTGAGTGCATCGCCGTCATAATCCATCGTTCCTTCCGATGAAAACTGAACTTTTAGCGGTTTTGCACCTGCTTTTTTATCGGCTTTCATTTTTACCAAAGGCTTGCGATTGCCTGCGTTGAAGGTGATACGAGACAAAGTCGCTTCTTCATTTTGAGCAAACCACTGCATTCCATAATCTAAAACAAACAGCGTTCCGTCGCTAGCCATAGCCATGTCCATGGGGTGATAGAACTTCGTGCTGGGCATAAAAGGCTCTGCGCCCAAGTAATTACCTTGTTTATCCATCGAAACCAAGTAAATCCAGTCGCGCATCCATTCGTAAGCGAAAAATTTGCCGTCTAAATATTTAGGTAATTTGTCCTTGTTATCAGGATAATCTTCAGAATAATAAACAGGACCGCCCATTGGATTTGCGCCTCCTGTGGCAACCCAAGGGAATTCTTTCGATGCGCCATAGCCATAATAAATCCAAGCAGGAATGGCTGCGGGCAGTTCTTTTAAGCCTGTATTATTAGGTGAATCATTAATCGGTTTCTTAGCATCATACTTTTCACCCGATTTTTGGGCAGCAAAATCATAGTGATTGTAGGCGAAATTATTGCCTGTAAAGATCGGCCAGCCATAAAAACCAGGCTTGCGGGCTTGGTTGAACTCTACAATGCCGTCTGGACCTCTCTCTTTATTGGCTTTACCTGCATCAGGACCCACATCGCCCCAATAAAGGTAGCTTGTGCGTTTGTCAACGGCGATGCGGTAGGGATTTCGGCAGCCCATGACATAGATTTCTGGACGTGCATTTGGCGTGCCTTCTGGGAAAAGATTGCCTTTTGGAATATTGTAAGTTCCATCATCTAAAGGTTTGATTTTCAATATTTTACCTCTTAAATCGTTGGTATTACCCGATGAGCGCAAAGCGTCCCAACCTTCCCGATTGGGTTGAAAATCAATCGGTGCAAAACCATCAGAGTTAAAAGGATTTGTATCGTCACCGCTTGAAAGGTATAAATTGCCATCCTTATCAAAATCAATCGAACCACCTGTATGGCAACATTCAACCCGCTTGACAGGAATACGCAACATGACTTTTTCAGTATTCATCAATACCGTATCACGCTCATTGTCGTAGGTAAAACGCGACAAAAACTGGTCTTTTGTGTCTTCTCGTGTCTCATTAGGCGTATAATAGAAGTAAATCCAATTGTTTTTCAAAAAATTTGGATCAACGCCAACACCCATCAAACCGTATTCAAATTTAATATAAACAGGCATTTGCCCCGCTTCTTTGACAGAACCCGTTGCAGGATTATATACTTGTATCCGTCCTTTTCTTTCTACAAAAATAACTTTACCGTTGGGCATTGTCGCCAATTCCGTCGGTTCATTTAAGTTATTGATTAAGGTCGTTCTTTCAAAACGGTTTTCTTCGGGTGGCGAAACTGAATGGGCTTTTGAATAGTCCAATTTTTCTGCCATTGCATATTTCAACCCCTCAGTAATGTGAGTCATAATGGCTGATTCAGACGTAAATGTTTCGGGTGTATGCCCAAAATTCGTATAAAATGCTTTGCCACCGTCGAACTCATGATACCATGACATGGGGTGAAAATCGCCCATTTTACCCTCCGTATAGGTCTTTTCATCAACAGTAATCAAAAAATGGAGGATGTCCGTTTTCAAGGATTTAAAGCTGTAAAACTCATCTTTTTTATCAAAAGTCTCTGGCAAATGCGATGTGGAAGGATGCGTTCTGTCCACAACAGTCATTTTACCTGTCTGAACATTTGGTTTACCCGGATGCCCATTAAAAAAACCGCCCATTAGATCATTGTACCAAGGCCAATCATACTCTGTATCTGATGCCGCGTGAATACCAAGATAACCGCCGCCTGCTTGGATATAACGTTCAAAATATATCTGTTGTGCAGGATTGAGCACATCACCCGTTGTGTTTAAAAAAACGACAGCATTGTACCGCTTTAAATTATCATCTGTGAAATCATTGGCATTCGTTGTTGTATCAATGGTGACATTTTCCTTTTTCCCCCAGTCCATCAGGAATTGATTCCCTTCCTTGATTGAAGCATGGTGAAAGCCCGCTGTTTTTGAAAACACTAAAACGCGTTTTGTTTGGGCATAATTAAGTGTGAAATTTACAATTAACAAAAAACTTAATAAAATTCTTTTCTTCATACTTAGATGTTTAATTTATTTTAAAAAACTGGTCTCTCACGAAGTTTTCGGAAAGTTAACACCCCCCTCAGTATTTTTATGTAAAATTTGACAAAAACAGGAAAATCCTTCCCGAAACAGTTTCGAGAAGGATTTTTTTATTGATTATTTTTTTATTTTCGATTGCTTATTGTCCTTTGCCTATTGCTCATGATCAGGCGCAACTTGGTTTACAAGTCGCTGAATATCGTTGGTTAGGCTTTCCATTTGTTTAGCCATATCGCCATACTTTTTGACCTTATCGGCAGTCTTTTGATAACCGGTATCCGTAGGTGGTGCGGCATCTACCTCACGTTGCAGTTGTGCTTTGCGGCGTTCAAGGTCGGCAATTTGGCGATTGAGTTGACTGTCATTTTTGTCGTCTGCATGATTTTTCAAACGTTCTATGACGTTTTGCATTTTGCTCAACGCCACATCGTACTTGCCTGCGTCGAATTTATCTTTTTCAGAACTCGCCAAAGCACGTACTTCCGTGAATACACTGCCAACGCCCTTGAAGATGCGTTTCGATTGTTCTTTTTCTGTATCTGAACCGAAAAAGCGGTTGTAAACGACGATACAAATAATAGCGATAATGGCTAATTTTAACAGACTTCTAATCATTGTGATCGGTAATTTTTGTCGTGATATGATGAGATATTTTTTACAAAATTAAACTTTTTGATTTAAAAAAAGTTACGAAACCCACATTTTTAATATCAAAAAACCTGTTTTATCCCAAATATACTGAGGGGGGTATGTGTTGATGGCCAAATTACTAAATTTTTAAAATTCAGTAATTCGGTCATCAATACGTCCAATTATTTAAACATCGAATCCACAAACGCTTGTTTGTTAAAGATTTGAAGTTTATCAATGGCTTCGCCGACACCTATATATTTTATCGGAATTTTGAATTGGTCGCTGATGCCAATTGCCACACCGCCTTTTGCCGTGCCGTCGAGCTTTGTCAATGCTAAACAAGATACATCCGTTACATCTGTAAACTGTTTTGCTTGTTCAATAGCATTTTGACCTGTTGAAGCATCTAAAACCAGCATGACATCATGCGGAGCACCGTCATGGCTTTTGCCAATGGAGCGTTTGATTTTCCCCAATTCATCCATCAATCCTTTTTTGTTGTGTAAACGACCTGCGGTATCAATAATCACCACATCGCAATTGTATTTTTTGGCATAAGCCACTGTTTCGTAAGCAACGGCAGCAGGGTCGGCGTTCATGCCTTTTGAATAAAACTCACAACCAACCCGATCTGCCCATATTTTCAATTGGTCAACGGCAGCGGCTCTGAAAGTATCGGCAGCACCAATGACTACCCGATAGTCACGTTGCGTCAATTGATACGCCAATTTACCAATCGTCGTCGTTTTGCCAACGCCATTGACACCGACAACGAGTAAAACGTAGGGACGACCTGTTGCCAAAAGGGGTATGTCAAAATCCTCAACTTCTGCTGTGTTGTTTTCAGACAAAAGGTTGACGATTTCATTTTTTAATATAAAATTTAACTCATCAGTATTGACATACTTATCTCGTTTGACTCGTTCTTCGATGCGATTAATGATTTTAACGGT
Source organism: Saprospiraceae bacterium (assembly GCA_043721685.1). GTDB lineage: Bacteria > Bacteroidota > Bacteroidia > Chitinophagales > Saprospiraceae > JAAFJT01. The sequence continues at coordinate 28,129 of JAYSQG010000115.1, forward strand.
TGTTTCCAAACCGACATCTGAGGAAATAAGGATAGACTCCAGTTCGTCTAAAACCTCTTCGTCCACTTCAGATTTACCTGCAATAGCGCGTGAAATTTTACCAAAAAGACCTTCTTTAGTTTTTTCTAAACTTTTTTCGAGATCTTGCTTTTTTTCACGGTTGAAAAATTTGTTGAAAAAACTCATAACGATTGATTATTTTTTATTGATTATTGGCAATTGGTTATTAGGGGTTGGTTACTCGTTATTGGTTAACGAATATCCGAATATCCAATTCCCAATAATCAATCCCTAAACAGGAAAAGGCTTTTTCTTCTGTTGAAGAAAAAGCCTTTCAGCAACATTTGAAGTCAAATGTAATGCTTAAAATTTTATGATATGTGTGAAACAAGGCAAGTATACTGAGGGGGATGAATTGCCCACGCAGCATACAAAAGTCTTGTAATCAGGAGGATTTATTTTGTTGTAGCGAACCATTCTTTCACTTTCTCTTTGTGAATGATGGCTTCCTTGAAGGTGTAAGCACCTGTTTCAGGATTCTTTATACTTTTGATTACACGAACATGGTCTTTACCCGAACCTGCATTTGCAGCACGTTGCGCGACCCTTGCGTTTTTTGATACTTTCTTTGCCATGACTTATTTCGATTGATTATTTTTTATTGAATAATGAATACTGATGTGTAGTGCCAACTTAATAGAGGATTGGCAATAATCAATAATCAATTATTTACTTGATTTCGCGGTGAACAGTCATTTTTTTCAAAACGGCATTGAACTTTTTAAGTTCTAAACGCTCTGGCGTGTTCTTACGATTTTTTTGCGTGACATAACGCGACGTACCTGGCTGGCCGGTTGCTTTATGTTCGGTACACTCCATAATTACTTGGATGCGATTACCTTTTGATTTCTTTGCCATTTTCTTTCGATTGAATATTCTTAAATGAATGTCGTTTCAAAATATAGGTGAAAAACGAGACACCATATATAATGTGTACGAACAAATTTTAACAGCCTGCTTCGCCATCTAATTCGAAACTGATGTCAGAACCTTTTTTTTGTAATTTTTTGACATACTCGAACAAACCGAGTTTTGAAACGGTACGCAATGCTTTCGTACAAAGTTTCACTTCAACCCAATCATTGAGTTCAGGAACGAAAATGCGTTTCTTTTGCAAGTTAGGTAAAAAACGACGTTTCGTTTTGATGTTTGAGTGGGAAACTTTATTGCCGACGATTGGACGTTTTCCTGTCAATTCACAGACCTTAGACATGATATTTATATTTAAAACTCTAATTTTTAAAAAATTAGGTTCAAAGCGATTTTGCTTTGAACCCTTCATTTTGAGATGTGGTCTCGTAAGGATTCGAACCTTAAACCTTCTGATTCGTAGTCAGATGCTCTATCCAGTTGAGCTACGAAACCAATAATTGCGTTTTGCGGTTGCAAAGATAAAGCAATATTTCTTTTCACCAAGTTCTTTTCAAAAGTTTTCTATAAAAAAAATATTTTTTTCTTTTTCAATCGCTTTAAAGTTTCTATATGTTAATAAAACTTTAAAGTTTTTTTTTGAAACATGTTACTTCCATTTTGTTTTGCGTCCTAATGCCAACAAGTAAACAATTGATTTTTCCTTCCGATAAACCAATCTTTAAGAAAAATAATCTTCATAGTCTCAGTTATTTGAATAATTTTGCGATGTTTTGGATATTTTATATTCAAAAGATGTTTGTTCCAAATATAGTTTTTAAAAACATCCTAAACATCGTAAAACTTTTGAGCCAGCAAGTTGCATATAATACGGAGCCAGACACAGATGTCGCGCACAAAGATTTGTCAGATACAGAAGCAGTGCGTTTGTATTTGCAGACGCAACAATCTGATTATTTTAGTTTGTTGTATCACCGATACGCTGCGAAAGTGTTCGGTAAGTGTATTTCAATTCTGAAAGATTATGACGAAGCTAAAGATGCCGTTCAAGAAATTTTTATTAAAATCATGACAAATTTGGCATCTTTCGGCGAACGTGCGCAGTTTTCAACTTGGATTTACTCCATAACATATAACTATTGTATTGACATTATTCGTAAAAAGAAAAAGGAGAAAACTCTTTTTACTGATGATATAGAACGTGTCCCAGACGTTGCAGCCGATGAAGTCCCCGATGAGTTCTTATTGGCGATGGAAGTTAAACGGCTAAAAGCGATTTTAGAAATGCTGCCCTCTGGTGACAAAATGATATTATTGATGAAATATCAAGACGATATGAGTATTCGGGATATTTCAGAAGTTTTGAAAAAAACAGAAAGTGCCATCAAAATGAAAATTAAACGAGCAAAACATAAAGCTCAGGAGCTTTACTTTAAAAAATATGGCAACGACATTTAGTTCTTTTAAGAAAAAATTTAATTAAGTATTTGGATAAAATTATACTAAAATACTGAGGGGGTGGATAATTGCTTTAGCAATTCATATTTCATCATTACATCCAAATCCCCACAATCAATAATCTAAAAACCGAGCAACATGGTAAATAGCTTCAAGACGCTCATGGAAGAAGAATATGAGTCCCGTTTTACGCTGCCGAATCAGAACGGAATGAGTGACTTTCAGCTCATAGAACAGCGTATTGAAGAGCAGCGATTGAGCCGTCGTTTGAATGGCGATGTAGCAGAGCTTTTTTTACCTCGAATGGTTCGAGCCTTCATAGGCATGTTTGGCGGAGACGTTGCAAGTGACAATGATCCTTTTGACCGCCCAGCACCATCCGATTATGGAAGTACAATACCGACAAGCTCTCCTAAAGGTCTAGGTGGACGTTAACAAATATTTGTCTAATGTTTTGATATTCAAGGCGACTCCTCTCAAATGGAGTCCTTTGGGCAGTATTTTTTGGGATCAATCTAAAAGTGTTTATAAATTTTCATCATAATTAAATAAGTCTCTCTTCGAAACCATAAGTCAATGAATCTTCTAGAAAAATTATTGTCTGATTTCTTAACTGTCATTCCAAAATTGGCAGGAGCTATCACTCTCGGTCGGATAGTTGCTTTAGACAATACAAGTGTTGTTCTCAATGCGCCGGATCGACAAATAATCGTCCCCCTCAGTAAGTTGATGCGGGAAAGCGTTGAAATTCTACCGAATGATTTTTTTCAATTACCTGAAGATAAATAACATTTAAAATGCCTTGCTCGTCTTCATTGATAGCGTTTCCGATGTTTTCGTAATCGCTTAATAGTCAATGACATAACGTACAGGGCATTTTCATTTAAAACACATTGAAACAAAAAAAACTTGATTATTTCATTTTAAAATCATTTCAGCTATGTTCAAAAAACATCACTTATTTTCACGATTTTGCTTTCCATCACCCTTTCCTTAGCCGCTCAAAAAGTTATTGATGCTAAAGACAATGTCAAAGAGTTAGCACCACCAAAAGAAGCAAAGCAAGGCTGGACAAAAATTGGCGGTTTGGGTGCTGATTTCTCTTGGCTCAACCTCATCAACCCACGTTCTGGTTCAGGCGACAATCGCGTTGGTTTTGGTGGATTGTTAAATTATTCTGCCAATCTCGTTAAGGATAAACTTATTTGGGATAACCGCTTTGGCTTACAATTAGCCTTAGTGCAAGTCGGTAACACGGCTCTGACAAAAGCCAATGACGTTTTACAATTCACCTCGCAGGCAGGTTATAAAATAGGTAGCGGTAAATGGTATGCAGCAGGTTTATTTGATTTGCAAACGCAGTTTTTGCCAACGTATGGTAAAAATTTTCTTACAGCAAATCCTAAAGGGGAGACAAAGACCTACGATTTGACGGGCAGTTTGTTTTCACCCGCCACTGTTCGCCTGGCACCTGGCATTATCTACAAAGCGACGCCTAATTTGACTATTTTGTATTCACCTGTTGCACTCAAAGCCGTCATCGTTTCAAATGCGAAATTGGCTAAAACGGGCAATTTCTTTCCATTAGATGCCGCTAAGCCTAATAAAAAAGTAGATTTTCAAGTCGGTTCTGAACTCCGATTTGACTATATCAATAAGTTTTTTGATGGCAGAGTGGCTTACACAGGTACGCTCGATTTGTATTCAAACTACCTCCGTGATCCGCAAAATACTGAGGGGGTATTTTCAACCACTTGTACTCAATATTTTGATTTCTACACGCTGATTGACTTTGTTGGCGGCTTGTGTTGTGTTGTTTTCGATTGGCAAACTTTTGCCATAACCCCTTGTCACCAGTCGTCTTTTATCTATGCCTTTATTCGTCAAATAATCCGCAACAGCTTGTGCACGATTTTTAGACAGGCGATAGCTCAAACCTTCTTCAATAATTAAGTTGGTATGTCCGCCAATTTCGACAATCATATGCGGGTTTGCCGCTAATAAGTTATAAATATCATCGAGAGAGCTATAAGAATCTTTTTCAATTTCAGCAGAATTGGAAGCAAATTGAAGCTTTTCAATCTTAATAATCGTCCCTTCTTTCAACCTGTCGGGCGTTGCTGCTGTAACAGCAACTGGTGGTGTATAATTGATAGTCGTAGAGGATAGGGCTTCGCCATCTTTGTTGGCAACTTTTACAATAAGGGTATTTTCGCCTTCATTGAGCCGAATATTCGCTCGAACAAGGCGTTTCGCTTTATCGAACTCAAACGCTGACATCTCGCTCCCATTGAAAAATACCGAAATTTGGGTTTTATCACTGATATTGCCTGCTGTCGCACGCAGTTCTACTGAGGGGTTCGTTACGGTTGTTTTATCAGTCGGTTTTACAATACTAACTGTTGGTGGTCTGGGTATTTCCACTGTTTGTTTTGGAGTGGGTTTTGTCGTATTGGTTTTGGGCTTAGGCTCAACGACAGCAATTTTTGGCTCTTCTTTAGGCATTTCAGGTACTAAATCAGAAGCATTATCTGCTAAAACATTGCCGTTGTAGGGGAAAAGTGTAGGGACTTTGTAGAACGCCTCAATCATTAAATAATTATGCGTTGCCTTTGGCGTAAATTTCATAGAGAATTTTTGCCACGCAGCCGCTGTAACAAGGTCGGTTTCGCCCATCATCTCCTCTTTGGCGCAATAACCCGAACCTGCCCAAACCCTTAAAATGGCAGGAGTCACATAGTTAACGTCACGTCCAGTCGTCCGACTTTGGCTCATATAAATCTCTGAGCGAGACAAATAAATTGAAAACGTATAAGTTACACCTTTTAATAAAGGCGATTTAAGGCGTTGCCCAACAGCTTCCCACGTATTATTGTCGCGGGTCACCATACCTAAATAGGTCGAGCCGTGGTAGGCATTTTTCGATACTTTGAACTGTCCTGTTGGATTCACATCGGGCGGCGTTTCGCCTGCAAAACCGCAATCGAACCAGCCTGCTGGCTGATGACCTGCTTGTGGATAGTCCTCAAATGAAGGATTGTCGAGCTTTATAACAACAGGTTTTTGTCCAAAGATAGGTATCTGCAGACTACTGCAAACAGCGAAAAGAGCGATAAAAAGTGTCTGTTTGACCATTTTTCAGTTAGAAGTATTATGAATCAATTAAAATATTGATAATCAATTATTTGAATAATGTTTTCCAACTCAATCTCATTGTGTTGAGTATTTCTAACGATTCAAAGTCCTTTCTTATTTTTTTTCAGGAACGATATCGGATGCTTTATCCACCAAAATATGTCCGTTATAAGGAAAAGCTGTTCGAGCTTTATAAAATACTTCAATCAAAAAATAATCATAATTCGATTTTGGTGTAAATGTAAAATTAAACTTCTCCCAATTAGTTGACTCAATAGGCTGCGATTGAGCGAGTAATTCTTTTTTTGTACACCTATCTGTACCTGCCCAAATGCGTACTATCGTGGGTGTATTGTAATTCACATCTTTCAATGTCAAACGACTTTGGCTGTTATACGTTTTAGATTGCGCTAAATAAAGAGAAAACGTATAAGTCACATCTTCTAATAAAGGCGATTTGAGCTTTTGCTCTACCGATTCCCATGTATTATTATCACGTGTCACCATACCCAGATATGTCGCACCATCCAAGGGTTTTTTAGATACATCGAACATCCCCGTAGGATGCGTATCTGGAGGTGTTTCACCCTCAAAACCACAATCAAGCCAACCTTTTGGGGGAGAACCAATTCGAGGATAATCCTCAAATGAAGGGTTATTTAATTTTATAACGATTGGTTTCTGCCCCAAAACAAAAGTTGTTGTCAAGCAAAAAACGTTGAAAAAAGCAAAAAACAATGTTCGCTGTATCATTTTTTAAAACCAACTAATGCTTTGTTATGTCAAAAAAGTATCAAATAACCCTTTTATACTGAGGGGTATAAAATTACGAAAACGCATTCAAACCCGTGATATCCATACCCGTAATGAGCAAATGAATGTCATGCGTACCTTCATACGTTAATACCGTTTCAAGGTTCATCATGTGGCGCATAACTGGATATTCATTTGTGATGCCCATGCCGCCATGAATCTGACGGGCTTCACGAGCGATGACCAAAGCCATGTTGACATTATTGCGTTTTGCCATACTTATTTGGGCAGGTGTCGCTTTGCCTTGATTGGCTAATGTGCCGAGTCGCCAAGCCAAAAGTTGTGCTTTGGTGATTTCGGTAATCATTTCCGCCAATTTCTTTTGCGTCAATTGAAAACCACCGATGGGGCGACCAAATTGCTCACGCTCTTTTGAATAACGCAAAGCTGAATCGTAACAATCCAAAGCTGCACCAATCGCGCCCCAAGCGATGCCATAACGGGCTTTCGACAAGCACATCAAAGGTCCTTTCAAACCTCTGACATTGGGCAACACATTTTTCTTTGGCACACGCACGTCTTGAAAAACCAATTCGCCTGTTATACTCGCTCTAAGCGACCATTTGCCATGAATTTCAGGCGCAGTGAAGCCTTTCATGCCTTTTTCGACGATTAAACCAATGATTTCACCTATTTCGTTTTTCGCCCAAACAACGGCAATATCGGCAAGTGGTGAATTGGTAATCCACATTTTTGCACCGTTTAATATATATGCGTCGCCGTCGTCAACGACATTCGTAAGCATACTGCCTGGGTCAGAACCAGAGTCTGGCTCTGTCAAACCAAAACAACCGATGAACTCGCCACTTGCCAATTTTGGCAAATAATGCCGTTTTTGCTCCTCTGAACCAAATTTATAAATCGGATACATAACCAAAGAACCTTGCACCGAAGCCATCGAACGAATGCCCGAATCGCCCCGTTCCAACTCTTGCATGATGATGCCGTAAGCGATTTCGTCCATGCCGCCGCCGCCGTACTCCGTAGGAATCGAAGGACCAAACGCCCCAATTTCTGCCAAACCTTTGAATAAATGCGTCGGACACACTGCTCGATTCGCATAATCCTCAATAATAGGGCTGACTTCTTGCTTCACCCACGCTTGCACAGCTTCCCGTGCGAGCAAATGTTCTTCGTTTAATAAATCATCTACACCATAATAATCGTGGTGTTGATAGCGGTCTTCACGTTGTGATTTTTTGATCGTGCCGTTAGAAATTGACATTGTTTTATAATTTTAGTTGCAATAATCCCCTGTAATTCGGGCTGGTTATATTTGGTAATTTCTGTACCGGAGTACAAATTTTGCTACAAAGTTACACCTTAAACGAGAATTTTGACCACACTGTTCACTTTTTCGCTTTCTAAGGCTTATTTCGATGAAAAATACTGAGGGGGGTATATGAATGATAAAGTATGAATGATGAAATAGAAAACATTCATCATTTATCATTCATACTTCATCAT
>JAYSQG010000116.1:0-12668 GCA_043721685.1 Saprospiraceae bacterium
TATTATTTCCACATAATAAAAATAAGTTTTTGTAAAGAATTGTTTTTTAATTTTTTATGCCTTTGTATTTAATGTACTTCGACTATCAAAAGTAAAAATACTGAGGGGGTCACTTCATCAGAAACTACGCATGACGTTCAGGGAACTTCAAAAGTTCCCTGAACGTGGTGTTCCACTAAACGCATAGTAGATGGTTGCTTTATTTCTGTTGGCAAGCACAAGAATGACGACAGGTAGGTTCAAGAACGCTGTCGGCAAGTACAAGAATGACGACAGGTAGGTGCAAGAACGCTGTCGGAAAGCACAAGAATGACAACAGGTAGGTACAAGAACGCTGTCGGAAAGTACAAGAATGATGATAGGTAGGTACAAGAATGCTGTCGAAAAGCACAAGAATGACAACAGGTAGGTATAAGAACGCTGTCGGAAAGCACAAGAATGACGGCAGGTAGATACAAGAATGCTGTCGGAAAGTACAAGAATGACGGTAGGTAGGTGTAACTTTAATAAATGGTCAGTAGTTGCTTTAATGCTGTCGGCAGTCGGCAGACGCAATAATGAGGACAAGAGTTAACGTTCAGGGAACTTTTGAAGTTCCCTGAACGAGGTGTTGTGCTAAAGGCGGACTATCTATTTCCAACCACCCCCCAACGCTCTATATACATTCGTAACCGCATTAAATTGCCGTTTTTTTAGTTCTATCAACTCCAATTTTGAATCCAATGCTTCGCGTTGTGTGTTCAAAACTTCTAAATAATTGGCTCTAGCGGCTTTGAATAATTCGTTGGCAATGTCAATAGACTTTGTTTGAACATCTACTTCTTTTGCTTTGAAATCGTAGTGTTTTTGTAAATTATCTATCCTTGATAATTCCGTTGTCACTTCAAAAAAGGCATTTAAAATGGTTTTTTGATACTCATACATCGCTTGAATTTGCAAAGCATTTGCCGTTTTAAATTCTGCCATAATCGCATTTTTGTTGATGATGGGTCCTGCCAAATCGCCGATTAATGAAGAAGCCAATGATTCGGGCAACCGATATAAATAGCGTGGGCTGAACGACTGTAAACCCAATGCACCAGAAACGCTCAACGATGGATAAAACTCCAATTGTGCTACTTTAACATCCCATTTTGCTGCCACTATTTCTAATTCGGCTTGACGAATATCGGGTCTGTTTTTTAGTAATTGAGACGGAATACCTTGTTTTATTGGATTGGGTAATTGAGCCGTTAAAGTCTCTTTATCTCGCACAATCGGCTGCGGAAACCTGCCTAACAAGAAATTTATCTTATTTTCAGTTTCGGCAATGCCTTGAAGAATTTCGTATTCCATACTTTGCGTACTGTAAATCTGTGCTTCAAATTGCTTGACGGCTAACTCTGTAACGACTGCCGCTTCTTTTTGCACTTTAACCACTTCTAACTGATTGGTTTGCAACTGTATGGTTTGTCTGATGATGTCCAATTGATTGTCGTAAGACAATAGTTCATAATAAGAATTGGCGACTTCGGCAATCAAATTGGTCATAACGAAATTGCGTCCTTCAAACGTTTGAAGGTATTTTGTCAAAGCGGCACTTTTAGCCGCTTTGAGTTTTCCCCAAATGTCAATTTCCCAACTGGCTCTGATGCCGCCTACCATATCGGTCAGCACTTCGGGAACAGGTTTGCCTGGCGTGATTTCTGTTGACGCATCGCCCGCACCTGTGGACGTATATCGTCCGACTTTTTCTATACCCAATCCGCCACCTACTGATACTGAGGGGAGTAATGCACCATGCCGCATTTGCACTTTGTTTTGCGCCATTTCGATGTCCTGCAAAGTCATTAACAACTCTGGATTGTTGCGAATAGCCGTGTCAATGAGCGCAATGAGGTTTTTGTCATTGAAGAACGCCCGCCAACTCATTTGTCCTGAATTGATTGTGTCGGACGAATTAGTGTAGGCATCAGGCACCGATTTTAGTGTAGGCATCTGCGAAGGCATCGGCAGTTTACAACTTGTTTGAAAGATGTAAAGTATGGCGACTAAAAACGGTGTGTATTTGCCCAAAATACTGAGGGGGTACTTTTGCGATTGTGCATTATGTTCGGGGAACTTTGAAAGTTCCCCGAACATGAACGTCTTGTTATACTTATCTTTTTTAAATATTTTCATCTTAAACATTATGATCAAATTCTTCTGTTAATGGATTTTCTTCTTCGTCTTCAACGAATTGGATTTTTTCGGATATCCGTCCGAAAATATAATACAAGCCAGGTATGATGATGACACCAAAGATGGTTCCGAACAACATACCACCCGCAGCAGCCGTACCAATGGTTCTGTTACCTATTGAACCCGGTCCTGTTGCTCTGACCAATGGAATTAAACCTGCAATGAAAGCAAATGAAGTCATTAGGATTGGACGCAAACGGGCTGCAGCACCGTCAATAGCCGCTTGCATGACGGTTGCCCCTGCTCGATGTCGTTGTACGGCAAATTCTACTATCAATACAGCATTTTTACCCAAAATACCGATGAGCATGACCATGGCTATTTGAGCATAAATATTGTTTTCTAAGTTCATGACTTTAAGAAAAAAGAATGCACCGAAAATACCAACGGGCAATGACAAAAGAATGGGCAAAGGCAATATGAAACTTTCATATTGAGCCGCCAGAACGAGATAAACAAACAATAAGGAAATCAAAAATATGTAAATGGCTTGATTACCTTGTGCCACTTCATCGGCAGAAATACCCGCCCAGTCAATACCAAAACCTTTTGGTAACTTCGCTTTTGCGACTTCATTAACAGCGTCAATTGCCGCACCGCTACTATATCCTGGGGCAGCACCACCACTAATTTCAGAGGCATTAAACAAGTTATGCCTTGTAATTTCAGACAAACCATACACCTTGTCCATGGTCATAAAAGCAGAGTAAGGCACCATTTCGCCTTTGTCATTTTTGACATACAATTTCAAGATGTCCTCTGGCAAAGCCCTGTATTCTGGCAATGCTTGAATCATGACTTTGTACTGCCTGTCGTATTTGATGAAACTGGTTTCATAGTCACTACCAACAAGGATTGACAAAGAACTCATCGCATTTTCTATGCTCACGCCTTTTTGTTGTGCTTTTTCGTTGTCAATATTCATCATAAACTGCGGGAAGCTGGCACTGTAAAAAGTGAAAACAGACGACAATTCGGGTCTTTTATTCAATTCCGCAACGAAATCTTTACTAACCGTTTCCATCAATTTATAATCACCACTACCACCCTTGTCTAAAAGGCGCAACTCAAAGCCCCCCGCAGCACCGTAACCTGGAACAGCTGGCGGCGGGAAAAACTCGATATTAGCCCCTTTTATGTCTTTAACTTTTTCTTCGAGTTCAGCCATGACTTCTTGACTGGTATGCTTTCGTTCTTCCCAACCTTTTAAGTTGATAAGACAAGTACCTGAATTAGCACCCGTACCTTCCGTCAAAATTTCATAACCTGATATAGAAGACACAGATTTTATGTCCTCCATTTTCGAAGCGATTTGTTGTATTTGGTCAACTACGGCATCGGTTCTTTCCAAAGTTGCACCAGGAGGAGACAAAACGATGGCATAAAACATGCCCTGGTCTTCATTGGGTATAAACCCTGATGGAACGGTAGAACTTATTTTCCATGTGCCAAGACTAAATAAAATCAAAATCAAAAATGTGACGACCCTTCTGTTTACAATTAAACCGACTAAACCTTTATACTTGCCTTGTAACTTATAGTAGCCATTGTTGAACCAAAGAATAAAGCGATTTAACCATGTTTTCTTTTTGGGAACACCATGTGTATTTTTAAGCAACATCGCACAAAGAGCAGGTGTAAAAGTCAATGCCACAATACCCGACAAAATAATGGCAGTCGCCATCGTGACAGAGAATTGCCGATAGAAAATACCCACAGGACCCGACATGAACGCAACGGGGATAAAAACAGCCGCCATGACCAATGTTATGGCGATAATCGCCCCACTGATTTCGTGCATAGCTGCCAATGTTGCGTCCGTCGGTTTCATGTTTTCTTGCTCCATTTTGGCATGAACCGCTTCTACAACCACAATGGCATCATCAACGACAATACCAATCGCTAAGACCAAAGCAAAAAGGGTTATCAAGTTAATCGTAATGCCAAAAAATTGCATAAAAAAGAACGTACCTACGAGCGATACAGGCACAGCTAAGGCAGGAATCAATGTCGAACGGAAATCGCCTAAGAATAAAAAGACCACCAAAGCCACCAATATAAATGCCTCTGCCAATGTATGAACCACCTTTTCAATTGACGCATCTAAGAATGTCGATACGTCATAACTGATTTCATAATTCATCCCTTTTGGAAAGGATTCCGCTTTTATTTCCTCCAAACGCTTCTTTATATTCTTGATAACTTCACTCGCATTACTGCCGTAAGATTGCTTTATGGTTATGGCTGCCGAAGGTTTGCCGTTCAGTTTGGAATACAAATCGTAGTAAGTGCTGCCAAATTCAACTTCTGCAACATCTTTCACACGCAGTATTTGCCCATCAGATGTGGAACGCACGATGACATTTTCATAAGCTTCTTTGGTGGTAAAGCGACCCGGATATTTTAAAACGTATTCAAAAGCTTGTGATTTTCTCCCCGAGCTTTCACCCGTTCTACCGGGTGAAGCCTCCAAACTTTGCTCACCTATCGCTTTTACGACATCGTCCGCAGAAACTTTGTATGCCAACATCCTGTCTGGTTTTAACCATATCCGCATAGAATAGTCTCTATTTCCAAGAATATCAGCAAAACCAACACCATCCACCTTCTTCAATTCGGAAAGCAAATTAATATCCGTAAAATTGTATAGGAAATTGCCATCCAATGTAGGGTCATCACTGTATAAATTGACATACATGAGCATATTGGATTCTTCTCTGGTAATTTTCACACCTTCCCTCACAACAAGTGGCGGCAATTTATTAATGACAGCAGCGACACGATTCTGAATATTGACAGATGCAATATTAGGGTCAGTGCCCAAGTTGAAAACGCATTGTATCGAACACTCCCCGTCATTACCTGCGTCAGATGCGACATATTTCAAGCCTGGAACGCCATTGATAGCCCGTTCCAAAGGAATTATAACCGCTTTTATCATCAATTCACCGTTTGCACCAGGATAGGAAGCAACGATATTTACTTTTGGTGGCGAGACCGAGGGGAACTGAGTAATGGGCAGTTTAACCAATGCCAAAACACCAAGCAGAACAATAATCAAGGAAATAACCGTTGACAATATCGGTCTGTGTATGAATCTACTAAACATATTATTTTTATTGAATAATTTACAAAGACTATTGTTTGATTAATTGTAAATGTTCAATCACTTCTCTTGCAGGAAGCAATTCAGTCTCGATTTTATCATCGTCTTTCACCTTTTGAACACCTTCCAAAAGGATTTTGTCATTCACAGACAAGCCCGATTCGACGACATAAAGGTTTTGAAAACGCTGTTTTATGGTAATATTTCTGGACTTGACGACATTTTTATCATCAACGACATAGACATATATTTTGTCCTGCAATTCATAAGTTGCCTTTTGAGGAATAACAAGGGCATTTTTCAAGTCAACGGTCAATTGCACTTTACCTGTTTCACCGTGTTTCAGCAATAAATCAGGGTTAGGGAATTTCGCACGGAAAGCAATACTGCCTGTGTTTTTGTCAAATTCGCCTTCAATTGTTTCAATTGTGCCTTTATATTTATGCGGCATTCCATTGGCAAGCATCAGCGAAACGACATTTTTTTCTTTGTCTTTTCCCTTCATTTTGTAATCCAAATATTCTCTTTCAGACATATTGAAATAAGCATAAACCTCTTTATTATTCGACAAAGTGGTCAATAAAGCCCCTTCATCAAGCAAACTACCGACCTTAATTTTCAGCCTGTCCACGATGCCGCTAAAAGGTGCATATATCTTTGTAAAAGATAATTCAGCTTCTGCAATGCCGACTTCTGTTTTGGCTTCATTGACTTTTGCAATCGCTAAGGCGAGTTCGGGTTGCGAAACAATGTTTTTGTCTGCCAATGTTTTCACATTTTGCATTTCCAATTCCGTTGTTTTCACCCGTGCTTGTGCTTTGGCTAATTCCGCCTCATAGCCACGTGCGCGAATCGTAAAAAGCAATTTACCCGCTTCCACACGTTGCCCTTCGTCACAACTGATGGTTTCCAAAAAACCTTTGACTTTAGAACGGACTTCAATATTTTGAAGTGATTGAATTTCTGCGATATAATCCTTAGTCATAGTCGTATCCATGACTATCGGATTGGTGACAGGTAGCTTACCTGTTTCTTTTTTTTCTTCTTCTTTTTTTTCTTTACAAGCAGTCAAACTTACAAAAGAGAGTAGGGTGATTAAGAGAATTGATTTGTACATAAAAATTTTATTTTTACTTTTTAAATATATGTATTTTCTATACGGTTTAAATAACTGGACAAAAATGAAACCTTTATAGTCAGCCCCAAACGAATATGACCGTGAAACGGGCATAATTCAAGGTGAAACGGGCAGGAAACGCATTAAAAAAAGTCCGTTAGGACTGCCACCGTTTATAGCAAAAAATAGATGAATGATTCCATAAGGTGCGTAGCACCGACCCCGTTTATAGGGTGACGGTGCTACGCACCTTAAAAAATGACTTGTTTGATATTCCTATAAACAGTGCCAGCCATAAATGGCTTTTTATGAAAATCAATCACTTACACATTTAGGAAATCTTGAAAATCTCCTAAATGTAATGTTATCGTAGCTTTCAATAACAGCATCATAGTCAACAAACCTCCGCAGAGACCTATCCCATTTTTAGTAAAATAAATAAAGTTGAGTTTGGGAAAAGTGATTCCCTAAGATAAGGCGGTATTCAAATCCTCAATACGCCATTAAAAAGAAAGAGAGATGTTCGGAATGGAACAAAAACTTTGGTTGGTAAGATTTTTTTGAAGCGGGTATCCGCAAAATTTTGCGGAGCAAAATAAGTATTAGTGGAAGATGTTTTTCCAGAAGACACTTTTTCCCTTTCGGAATCATCCGTGTCATCATCAGATATGTATGAAAAAAAATAATCAATAGTTGAGTTTGCTCTACTTGATGAGCCATAACCAACAGCATTGTCCTGCTGCGTTATTTGGAAACCCGATTCAAGTTTCACGTTATGGGCGCAAAGGGCATTTGAAAAAAACATTGCCCCTGCAATAGTAATAAATAATAATATCTTCTTCATCACGCCGCAAAGATACTAATTGGGTGAATAGTCGGATTTTTTTTTTTAAATTTTCATATTTCATTAACGTCAAACCGCTTTCCCAAATCGCCGCTTCCGATTCATCAACTCCACCCCTTTTTCAATACCAAAAGGCGACAAAGGAAACATATCATAAATCTGTTGCAGCATATTGACGGACATCGAACTTGACCAATATTTCACGTCCATAGGGTTCAACCAAATGATGCGTTCAAAACGTTCTTTCAAGGCTTGCCAATCTTTGATACTGTCTTTTGAGAGTTCATAAGGCGCCATATCTGCATCGCCAATGATGAAAACAGCATAGTTTTTATCCAATTTAAGGATTTTTTCAAGGCTTTCAAACGAAGTTTGTGAACGAAAAGAATCTGTATAAGCACCACTATAAATCGTATTATGGAAGTAATACGTCTTCAAATCATGTGCAAAACGGCGTTTCATCTTTGAAAACAACTTCGTTACAGAAGCAATATAAGGCGACATTGACCAACCACCGTTGTCAATCAACAACAACACTTGCACCTTTTGGTCTATCTTTTCACGTTCAATTGGTAGGAAAATAGCCCCTTGTTTGACCCCCTCAGTAATCGTCGCTGGAATATCCAAAAATCGCTCAACTGATTCATCTTCAATGCCTTTCAAGAAAGCCAAAGCGACATCTATATTATTGTCTTGCAAAATAATATGGGTATCAACAGGGAAAAAGTTTTTATCACCCATAACAGCTCGAGCCATTTTACCACCACCTTGTCCGCCGACTCTGATACCGCCTTGTGCCGCACCACCATGTCCATAAGGTGAAGCACCGCCTGTGCCTATCCAATGTGTACCGCCCGCATGTCGCCGTTTTTGTTGCTCTGCGACTTTTTTCATACGCTCTAAAAGTTCTTCTAAAGACAAATTGCTGTAATCGGCAGCCCTTTTGACGGCATCTACAGGGTCATCATCGGGTCCATTGTCGTCCGCACGATTCGGGTCGTCATTTTGAAGAATATCCTCCCCCCTCAGTATATTTTGAATATCGTAGGTCGTCAAATGCACTTCATTTAGGAACGATTCAACCAAATCCTTCATATCAGGCATTTCAACGTCTTCTATATCTTGATTTTTCAACCAATCTTTAAACGTCTCGCTGCGTTGAATAGCAGAATCCAAACTTTCCCCTTTTTTGATGTCAATGCCTAAGAAATATTGATAAAAAGCGGTTGTAAAGGGTCCAATATCCTTTGGCGAATTGGTGACTAAACCTTTCAAAACCACATACAAATCGCCCAAAGTATGGACAAGCCCCTTTTCGATACTCTTTTTGAGCAACAGCAATGTCCGCACATCGCCTTGCAATTTATTGTCTTTCAGATATTGAGGAAGGCTGTTAAACATTATACCGTTGTTTGATTTTCTTCATGTCATTTTGTGATTTTATCAAAATACCCATGCCTTCCTTCTTATCAATTTTCTTCAAAGCCTCGTCAACAGGAAAGTTGTGTAAGTATTTGAGCCAATGTAAAATCTCACGTGTAGCGGGTGCACGGTCTAAGCCGATATTCCGCAATTGATAGAACAAACTGATGCTTTTTTCAAGCAAAACGCCTTCAATTGTTGGAAAATGCTTTTTAACAATCGCCTCCATCATCGTAGGGTCGGGAAAGCCGATGTAGTGATAAATGCAGCGTCCTTTGAAAGCCGTTGGCAATTCCTGTTCCCGATTACTTGTGATGACAATAGCGGGCATATTTTCCTCGCTGACCTCAATCGTTTTACCTGATTCAGGCAAAATAAACTGCCGATGGCTCAAAGCAAAGAGCAAATCGTTTGGAAATTCACGCGGTGCTTTGTCAATTTCATCAATCAACAAAACTGAATGTGGCGTACTGAACGCTTTTGCAGCAGGTCCCATGAGGACATAATCGTCCAAATTTTCGGTTGTCCGTCCGCCACTACTGAGGGGGTCTAAACCACGCTCCGTCCGTTGTGCATTGAGGACTTCGACTTGCGAATCACGCAGATATTTAACGTGATCAAACTTGGCAACAAATTGCTCAACATTGCTTTTTGAACCTACAGGATAGGTAAAAAGGGGCAAATTTTGCTCGTTTGCGTATTGAATGGGTAATTCCGTTTTGCCTGTTCCGGGTTCGCCTTCAATTAAAAGGGGCATTCCTAAGGTTCGGGCGATGTGAAAGGCTTGTGCTAATTCAGGGTCGCAGATATAATGTTCGGAACCCGTCCAGATTTTTGTGTGTGCCAATGTTTAGTAATTAATTTAAGTGCTGAAAATAAAAAATTGGTTTTTAGGAAATTGTAATAATTTCGGAGACCTCAATAAGCCTTATTAATCCGTTAGGATTTACACGTTTGTAGAAAAAATAGCAACCGCTTGTACCTCGAATCCGTAGGATTCACACGTTTGTGATGGTGCTATTCATTGAAATAATCCAAATAAAAATGTGCGAATCCTACGGATTCAAAGATATTGTGGGTTCATTCTCTACAAACGTGTAAATCCTAACGGATTTGTCGCTTTTAGAAGATTTCCGAAGTTATTATTTAAAGGTGACGCACTCGACACCTTTACAAAATTACAGAAATACTGAGAGGTCATCATCACAAAGTCGCCGCCAACTTCGACCCTTGATCAATCGCTCTTTTAGCATCTAATTCCAATGCTTCAAACGCACCACCTATAATATGTGTCGAAACGCCCGCTTTACTGAGGGGGTCTAACAAGGCATTTAAAGACTCTTGACCAGCACAAATCACGACATTATCAACCTCTAATAGTTTATAAAAACCATCAATATTAATGTGCAAACCTTTGTCGTCAATCTTTTCGTAGGTCACGCCGTCAATGGTTTCTACTTTCTTCATTTTCAAGCTGCTGCGATGAATCCAACCTGTGGTTTTACCCAGTTTTGCCCCCACTTTACCTTTGGTGCGTTGCAACAAATAAATGGTACGTGGCGAAGGTTCAGGATGCGGTTTTGTCAATGCACCACCTTTTTGATAAGCCATATCTACACCCCATTCTTCCATAAATGCTTCAGTATCAAGGCTTATAGATTCTCCTTCTTGTGCTAAAAATTCAGCGACATCAAAACCAATACCACCCGCGCCAATCAAAGCGACTCGTTTGCCAACAGGTTTTTTATCTTTCAACACCTCAATATACGACAATACTGAGGGGTGGTTGATGCCTTCAATTTTCAATTCTCGTGGCGTTACACCTGTTGCCAATATCACTTCATCAAATTGTTCTTTTGTTAAATAATCGGTATTTACCCTTGTATTTAGGTGTAAATGAACGCCTGTTAGTTCAATTTGTCTATTAAAATAACGGATGGTTTCGTAAAATTCCTCTTTGCCCGGAATCTGTTTTGCCATATTGAATTGACCGCCGATTTCAGATGCGGCTTCATATAAATGGACTTCATGCCCACGTTCTGCGGCAACTGTTGCGGTTGCTAAACCTGCGGGGCCTGCACCCACAACGGCTATTTTTTTCTTATTTTTTGTCGGCAAATATTGCAAAAGTGTTTCGTGACAAGCCCGTGGATTGACCAAACAACTGGCCGTTTTCAACTGAAAAGTATGGTCGAGACAGGCTTGATTACAACCGATACACGTATTGATTTCATCGGCTCGATTCGTTTCAGCTTTGACCACAAAATCTGCATCCGCTAAAAACGGACGTGCCATCGAAACCATGTCCGCAAAGCCATCTGCTATGATTTTATCGCCAATATCAGGCATATTGATGCGATTTGTCGTCACCAAAGGGATATTGACCTTGCCCATCAAACGTTTTGTAACCCATGCAAAACCGCCACGAGGCACCATCGTTGCAATCGTCGGCACCCGTGCTTCGTGCCAACCGATGCCTGTGTTAATGATGGTGGCACCCGCTTTTTCTATCTCTTTTGCTAATATTTCTACCTCTTCCCAAGTACTTCCCCCTTCCACCAAATCGAGCATCGAAAGACGATAAATGATGATGAAATCCCGACCTACTTTTTCTCGAATCCCTTTGACAATCTGAATAGGAAACTGAATGCGATTTTCATAACTGCCGCCCCATTTATCCGTCCGTTTATTGGTTTTTGAAACAATGAATTGATTGATGAGATATCCTTCCGAACCCATAACTTCTACACCGTCATAACCCGCTTCTTGCGCTAAGGCTGCTGCCGAAATATAATTGTTAATGGTCTTTTGCACGCCCCAAGTCGGCAAAGCAAAAGGTTTAAAGGGCGAAATCGGTGATTTTATCGCACTCGATGAAACACACCACGGTTGATACGCATAACGACCCGCGTGAAGGATTTGCATACAAATTTTACCCCCCTCAGTATGTACGGCTTCTGTAATGATTTTATGCTTTTTGACGTGACTGCTGTTGGTCATTCGAGCCGCTTTGGGCATCACTGTTCCAAAATAATCTGGCGAAATGCCGCCTGTGACGATGAGTCCTACCCCACCCTTTGCGCGTTCTGCATAAAACGCAGCTAAGCGTTCAAATCCGTTTTTTTGTTCTTCTAAACCTGTGTGCATCGAACCCATCAGAACACGGTTTTTTAAAGTCGTAAAACCTAAATCAAGGGGTTTTAGTAAGTTAGGATAAGGAGCCATCTGTTTTTTTTTATAAATTTATTAAAAGTGCGTTTTGAAAACGCATTGGAAAATATAATGATTTTAAAGTAAAGTTCTAACCTAAAATTTATCCTTTTTCAAAGAATGATCTTCAAAAGCCAAGGGTAATAGTGATAACGCTGATTCAAAAATGAACGTCGAGCCATCTATTTTATGTAAAACAACCTTGATATTCTGCCTTTGACTCTGCTCCATCTCGACGATAACTTGTCTGCAAAACCCACAAGGCGTTGCTGGCACCAAAGAATTGGATTTTAAAGCTGTGATGGCGATTACCATGATTTTATTGTCTGGAAAATTGCCATGTACATAATTCAAAACCGTCCTTTCGGCACAAGTACCCGAAGGATAAGCGATGTTTTCTTGGTTATTTCCTGCGAAAACAGCTCCATTGTCAAGCAAAACGGCAGCTCCAACTGGGAAATTTGAATAGGGCGCATAAGATTTTTTTGCAATTTCAATGGCTTTATTTATCAATGTCACGTCTATTTCTGCCAACTCATCCAATGTTGCGTATTCAGAATAGTCTATACTAATGTTCTTTTTATTCATTTATGCTGCTGTTTTAATCAATTAAGTTTGTTCGTTATAACAATACGTATCGGATACTTTAAAGGCTGTCCATACATCACAAGTTTCGGCCCGATTATTAATATGTTTTTAAAAATTGTATTCTATATTGAATATCAACTATTTACATTTATAAGGTGTAA
>JAYSQG010000117.1:0-1621 GCA_043721685.1 Saprospiraceae bacterium
CCACAGGTTTTTCGTCCAAATGAACATATAACCGAGCAATGAACCCAGCAACATACGTGCAAAAAAACCTTGAAACTGCATGTGAATCGCTGAAAAAATCGCTGCCGACACCCATACAACAACGTGTTCATTCTTCAAAAGTCGTCCAATTTGCTGCTGAATAATGCCTCTAAACATCATCTCTTCACCTATTGCAGGAATAACGCCGATAAGGAATACGTTGATGACGATTTCATAATAATTATTCTGAGCAATGATGCCTTCCAACAAATGACTTGTGTCGTTTTCGAGGTTGAGCATCCATTGAGGCAAAGGAAGTTTTTGATTGAGTTGATATGCCCACTGAATAAAAGGAATGCTCACCACAAACCAAGCAATGCCTAATAAAATACTTTCAACAAAAGGTTTTTTGTCAAGGCGTAAGTAATTGACCCACAGTTTTTTATAAACAAAAATAACGGTCGCTAAGGCAGGTAATATAAAGGAGAAAATATGATTCAACAACAAAGTTGCGCGCATAAAATTGCGCGTACCGATGGGCGAATTTTCATTCACACTACTGATAACCGAAGCCAAATCCAAACCATTCGCCTTTGCCATAGCAATCATAAGTCCACTGCCAATGATGTTGCCAACAACAAAAAAAGCAAAACAAATTGCCATGACACCCAAAGCGGAATAGTCTGATTTAGGACGTAAAGAGAGGTT
Organism: Saprospiraceae bacterium; assembly: GCA_043721685.1. GTDB lineage: Bacteria > Bacteroidota > Bacteroidia > Chitinophagales > Saprospiraceae > JAAFJT01. The sequence goes on from JAYSQG010000117.1 coordinate 709, forward strand.
TGCTGTATAAATTTCCGAATGATACTGAGGGGTCTCTTTTTCTTCAAAGTTATTTTCCATCATTTCAATTTTGCCGCTATTTTACGATAAATTGATGAAATTCAAGAATCTTATTGAATTGCCTTTGGATAAAATGAAAATAGTGATATTTTGACTACATTTCGGCTAAGAAAGGATTTATTCAAATCATAGGAATAGAGCCTTCATATAGGAATCAACTTTATCATTTTTTTCAGAAAACAGCCACCATGTTATCACCGCTTTACGTAACCACACTGCTTGTTTCAAGTATCGCCGCCATCATCCTTTTGAGTGCACGATTTAAATTCAATACCTTTTTTGTCCTATTGATTGTTGCTGCAACCGTCGGTTTTGCCGCAGGTTTTGATGGCGAAAAAGTCATCAATATGCTCAAAATAGGGTTTGCCTCAACGCTTGAAAAAATTGGATTATTGATTATTTTTGGCACAACCTTAGGCATTTTGCTTGAAAAATCGAACGCCACGCTTAGTTTAGCCAATTTTATTCTCTCAAAAACAGGCGAAAAAAACGCACCCCTTGCCGTCGTTTTGATGGGCTTTCTCATTGGTTTACCCATATTTTGTGATTCAGGTTTTGTCGTTCTCATCGGTTTAGTGATGTCATTAGTTGGGCGGCTGCCTAAGTTCCATGTCGCTTTGGTCGTTTGTTTGGCTTCCGCCTTGTTGTCCGTACATACACTCGTGCCGCCACACCCAGGCATCACAGCTGCCGCAGGTATTTTGCAAGTAGATATTGGACACGCCATGCTTTTAGGCGGTGTTTTGGCAATACCACCCGTTATTGCCGCTTTCTTTTGGGCAAAATATATCAATCAAAAACTCGGCATGACTTTTAGACAAAACATTGATATTCAATCTATTGACACTGAAAA
>JAYSQG010000118.1:0-60825 GCA_043721685.1 Saprospiraceae bacterium
TCACTTATGGCAATTCTCGGACTCATTGGCTTTGGCATCTCTCGTTTTTTTCCTCAAAGATAGCAACTGTTTAGTTATTTGCAAATCGTACCACTAGCGAGACACGGTAGTTTATTAAAATATTCCCAATCATCAAAACAACAAAGCCGCCCATGTTCAAAAAAACATCGAGCGGCTTTGTTGTAAAAACAGTCAATATACTGAGGGGTATCAGCGTTCAGCTACTTCTTATTTTATGCTTTTCATCGAAATTAAGAGCATTCTCTCAATTATCTCTCAAATTTCTTTTAACATCGCACCTCCTTTAATAACAAACGTTCAAACCAATGTTTATGAAACCAATAACCAAGCTTTCAGTCTTGTTTGCTGTTTTTGTTGCCCTTTTGCAGCCATCGGGTCATCTTTTTGCCCAAAAACTATTGTCTCCCGAAGAATTTATGCCGCATAAATATGGTGAGCAATTCACACCACACAATTTGACGGTGGATTATTTTCGTCATGCGGCTGCCAATTCTGATCTCATTCAGTTGAAAGAATATGGCAAAACGAATCAAATGCGCCCGTTGCTCTATGCCATCGTGTCGTCAAAAGAAAATTTGGAAAATTTGGAAAAAATTCGGCTCAATAACCTCGCGCGGGCGGGTGTTGAGGGGGGCAAAGCAGACCCCTCAGTAGCGAACATCACAATCGTTTGGTTATCTATGAATGTACATGGCAATGAACCTGCGAGTAGTGAGTCTTCTGTTTCGGTTCTGTATAATTTGTTGAATACCAGTCGTTTGGATTCTAAAGAATGGTTGAAAAATACTGTAGTTATCATTGATCCTTGCGTCAATCCTGATGGTTATCATCGTTATACGCATTGGAATAACAATGCTTCTGACAAAGTGCCGAATACGTCACCCGATGCACGTGAACATCGCGAGCCTTGGCCCGGTGGACGTGTCAATCATTACTATTTTGACCTCAATCGGGATTGGGCATGGCTGTCTCAAATTGAATCGCAACAACGCATGACGGTTTATAAGGACTGGTTGCCGCATGTAGTGCCTGATTTTCATGAGATGGGTTACAATTCCCCTTACTATTTTGCGCCTGCGGCACAGCCTTATCACAAGTATATTACACCGTTTCAGCGTGATTTTCAAGTAGAAATTGGTAAAAATCATGCAAAATACTTTGATAATGAAGGTTGGTTGTATTTCACTAAAGAAACCTTTGACCTGTTTTATCCGAGTTATGGCGACACCTATCCGACCTACAACGGGGCTATCGGTATGACCTATGAGCAAGGTGGCATTGGCGCGGGTCGAGCGATTATGACGGAAAGTGGCAATGTATTGACGCTGAAAGACCGCATCGCGCATCATCTCACAACGGCATTGTCAACGATTGAAATTTCTTCAAAAAATGCGGCGCGTTTGTGCGACAATTTTCAAGATTTCTTTAAAAAATCATCTTCAAATCCGCCTGGGGCTTATAAAACATACATTGTCAAAGGCTCAAACCCACGTAATAAGGTTAAGGCATTGACAGATTTATTGGACAAACACCGCATCAAATACGGTCGCATCACAGGCAAACGCTCAACGACGGCTTATGACTATGTGACGGGCAAGGAAAATACCCCCCTCAGTATTTCGGAGGAAGATTTGGTGGTTTCTGCCTATCAACCACTTTCGGTTTTGACGCAAATCCTTTTTGAACCAGAATCGGAGTTGGTAGACTCGGCAACGTATGACATTACAGCGTGGTCATTGCCTCATGCTTTTGGTTTAGAAACTTTTGCGACGAAAGAGCGCATTGATGTGAGCCAAGACTTCACCAATAAAACGTTTCCTTTAATTCAAAAACCTGATAGTAAACCGTATGCTTATATTGCAACATGGACAGGTTTGAACAACGCTCGTTTTGCGGCAAGTTTACTACAAAAAGGTATCAAAATAAGGACGGCAAGCACGCCTTTTGAGATTGAAGGAAAGAAGTTTGGGCGTGGGACGCTCATCATCACGCGTGGCGACAACCCCTCAGTAAAAGAGCGTTTTGATAGAGAAATAACGGCTGCGGCTTTGCTTAACGACCAAGACTTGACTTCTGTTTCGACAGGTTTTGCGGATGCGGGTGCGGACTTCGGTTCTGGCAGATTTGATTTGTTGCTCAAGCCCAATGTCGCCATCATTTTTGACGATGACGTGGACAATAACAGCTATGGGCAGATGTGGTATTACTTTGAACAAGACTTGAATATCGCTGTGACGCAAATAAAATTAACGGATTTGTATCGGGCAAAATTAAGCAATTACAATGTCGTATGTATGACAGATGGCGGTTATTCAAACCTCGATTCTGGTAAGTTGGATAAACTCAAAACATGGATTAATGAAGGCGGTCGCTTGATTCTCATTGGCGAAGCATTGAAAGCTTTTGAGGACAAAAAAGGCTTTGAACTCACAAAGTTTACATCCAAAAAAGAAAAAGAAACGGCAGAGTTGACGACTGAAACCGAAGACCTCAAACGCCGCTATATGCACTTCGATGAATATGAGCGCGATGGTTTGAGCGATGGTATTCCAGGTGCCATTTATAAAACGGTGATTGATAATACGCATCCGTTGGCGTATGGTTTGCCGGATTATTATTTTTCATTAAAAACAAGCAATGCCGCTTATCAGCCTTTGAAAAACGCCCAAAATGTGGGTTATATTGACGATAAATTCAATCCATTGGGTTTTGTCGGTTATCGTTTGAAGGCACAACTGAAAGGCACTTCGGTCTTTTCGGTGCAAACGATGCGGCGTGGTTCGGTGGTGTATATGGTGGACAATCCGTTGTATAGAGCGTTTTGGTATCAAGGTAAATTCCTATTCTCAAATGCTGTTTTGATGCCGATTAGATAGAAAACGAGCTGTGAATTTTACGAATTTTACGAATTTTACGAATTTTACGAATTTTACTAAACGAGACGTATAGGTAATTTTTTTACAAAAAACGCTACGTCCTGATTCGTAAAATCCGTGCAATTCGCAGCTCAAAAAATTGCTGAATTCCTCAAAAACTCTGCAATTAGAAAGCCCCAATACGTGCCTGTGGCGTTGCCCAATGCACCTACGAGAATACCTGCCAACGCCAAATCCTCACGTCCAAGACTTTTGGCACACGCCAATGCTGTTGCTGCACCACCCACATTGGCTTGTGAAGTGATGCCGAGTATGTCCCAATCCTGTTTGAACAGATAACCCAAACCAAAAATAACGATGCCGTGAACGGTGACGATGATGGTGACCAAAGTAAAAAGCGTCCAAGCTAATTGTCCATCTTTCATCAGCGCAGGAATGTCGCAATGTGCGCCTATGACCGTCAAAAACAAATAAACACACAACATCCCCAGCAGACGACCGCCTTTTATGTTTTGGATTAAAGGTATTTGTGCCAACAACAAAGCGATGGTAGTGAGGAAAATGACGGACGGAATGGCTGGAAAGACTTTGACCAATTCGCTAACAACGAACATCGTGGCGCAACCAATAGCAATGAGTGCCGACATACTGAGGGGGTCAACCAATTCTCTATCGCCGTTGTGCTGTTCATAATCAACATCATTTGAGACGATTTTGGACCGTGTTGGCGCAATTCTTTTCATTATTTTAGGAATAAACAAAGTAACGACCACCCAAACGGCACTCCAAATATTGTCAACGGCTGTGGCGGCTGCAAACAGTGAGCCTTCTTTGCCGATATTATAATGTAAAGCAATGGCGTTGAAATTGATGCTGCCGCCAATGTACGTGCCTGTGTACATGCCGCCGATGGCATCAAATTTTTCGCCAATACTGGTGCTGCCATGAATGAACCACATGCCGACCAAAACACCGAGCATTGTCCCGACGCTACCAAGAAAAAAACACGCAATCATAGGCGTTCCTGCCTTTTTCAAACTTTTGATTTGAACACCGAGCATCAGAAAAAAGATAGCCAATGGGGCGATGTAGGTGAAAACACCGTCATAAAGCGGCGGCGCATTCGATGCAGAAGGAATGATACCGACATTGGCTTCAATCGCACCCAAAATGATGACGATGAGGGCTGCACTCAAATGACGGACATACGGCACAGTGGCGAGTTTTTCGGCAATGATGACGTTGAGGCATAGGATGGTGAGGATTAAAAGTGGGTTTGATGACATGGTTTGACGTTTGAGGGTAAAAATAGTAGAAATATTCTATTCTATATTTTTTCGAGCCATAAAAAAAAAAAAACAGAATACGTCGGACAGATTGTTATTTGTCAACAAAACCGCCCCTTAATATTTTGGTTAAAAATAGATGTGTGAATGTTGTAACTTATTTCAAAAGTTATGTAACACCTAACAGCCCATAGATGCTCAACTTTGCATCGTATTAATTGAAAATAATTAGATAACTAAATTAAAAAATTTAAAGAATGAACACAGTAAGCACAAAGCCCGTCCAAAACGGCAATCAAAATCAAGGAAAAGCAAATGGAGAGAAATCGAAATCTGGTGTAGCACATGGTTTACGCACTCTGCTTGTTGATGAACTCAAAGACATATATTGGGCAGAAAAAGCACTCATAAAGGCAATTCCTAAAATGATCAACAATGCCAGTGCCGATGAATTGATACAAGCACTGACGGGGCATCTTGAAGTTACAAAAGAACATGTCACCCGATTAGAACAGGTTTTCTCCTCTCTTGGTGAAAAAGTTGAAGAGAAAAAATGCGAAGCCATTTTTGGCTTAATCAAAGAAGCAGAAGACATTATGGAACATACTGAAAAAGGTATGGTGCGTGATGCAGGTATTATTTTAGCAGGTCAAAAAGTTGAGCACTACGAAATTGCGACTTATGGAACACTTTGCTGTTTCGCTAAAACTTTAGGTGAAGACGAAGCCGCAGCCTTGTTACACGAAACTTTAAGCGAGGAAAAAGAAGCAGATCAAAAATTGACTGAAATCGCTGAGTCCTTTATTAATGCTGAAGCAGCTCATGTAAGCTAAGAAATGAAGTCTGTAATATTCAACATGAAATTTTAAACATAAAAATAATGAAAAAATTAATTTTAGCAATGGCTGCCCTTGCTCTTTCATCGAGTGCATTTGCCCAAACGGATACCTTTAGAGCAAAAGGTGTATCAACGACTTTATATTACAATGGATATAACAATGGATTTAATCAAGGCACACTACCTAATGTTGCAGACATGAACAGCCTGAATGGGGATACGGTGCCGAAAGGAAAACTTAAGAAAAAGATGCCGAAAGGAAAACATATCAAACCGATGCCGCCAGATTCAGCGCATTTTGGTATGCAGAATGACAAAATGAAGCATCAAATGATGGATAAATCAACTCAAAAGCACGAGATGATGAATATGTCAAAAGAGAAACATGTGATGATGCAAGATGGTAAAGTAACAATTATGAGAAAGGGTAAAATGACCATAGTTAAAGCATATACACCATTAAGTAATGGCACAAGAGTGATGAGCGACGGCACTATCATTAAAAAAGACGGTACTAAAACGATGTTGAAAGAAGGCGAGTGTTTGAATATGGCAGGCGAAATGGTACCGATGAAAAATTAATTCCTCGAGTTTTGTTTATGAAATTTCGTTTGGTGGCATCGTTATGCTTGTTGGTTTGTCAGGTTGGCTAAACGGCATCAGAGATATAGAAGTTTTCCAACCTTCTTTCTATGACCAACGAAATGGTATGCGAGTCTGTACCCCGTTAATCAACAAGAATGACAATGTCACTAAACGGAATTTCTTTTTTGTAAGCGTTATTGCCCCCTTCCCCGAAGGAATCGGGATTTTGTTCCTCAACAGTATTTATAGCATTTTGGTACATAGATTCCTTTATTGTCTATCTTTAACAAATCAAAAAATAAAACATAAAATATCATGAAAAAAGCAAGCAAAAATAAGAACCTACTGAACTCAGACTTAGGTAATGAACAAAAAATCAGTCTTGAGGGATACCCACAATTCCCTGAAAAAGAAGATATTTACGATAAATCTAAAAGAAAAGAGCATAAAAATACTGAGGGGGGTAAAGCGAGAACTTCTAACGACGAAGTTTTTGGAAATGACATTTTTGGCGATGAATCGGATATTCCTGATTTTGAATTGGACGACCAACAAGTAGATATTGGCAGTGAAGATGAGGAAAATAACTATTACAGATAGTCAGCGATAAACATTGAACGCTACGTTAGGGGAGTTTTGAAAGCTCCCCTAACGTTTTCGTCATTTACCCTTCAGCAACAGCCACCAACAACACATTTAGCCGAGAAGTCACGCCTGTATTGATTCTGAAATCCTTGAATATCTGCGTAACGTAGCCTTCTTTCTCCACAATAATCGTGTATTTGCCACTACTGAGGGGGGTGATTTCAAACTTGCCATATTTATCAGTGATTGCCACCTTGCCGAAATCTTTAATTGTAATCCGAACACCTTCCAGTACATATTTATTGACATCTTGCATGACTTTGCCCGAAATACCCGTAATGAATATCCACATGAAGAATTACCTCCCTGTTTATTCTTTTCTCTAATAACTGCAATGCAAATGGAAAAAGATTATCAGCGAATAGAGAATCACGAAATTCTGATTTTTATTCACAAATTTATTCGGATGAAGATTTTGATGAAGATTTTGATGAAGATTTTGATGAATATTTTGATGAATATTTTGATGAATGTAACAATGAAGATGAAGATTTTGATATTTATCACGGAGGTCCAACGAGAGATTTAACTGATGATTTAATTGATAGTGCGTTTGATGGAGACCCGAATAACTACTGGAATGTAGATTCAAAAATTAGTACTTAGAGCTAATATTTCTTTTGATTTATAACAGATTCAAATGAACAACAAAGCCGTTATATACCCGAAACATCGAGCAGTTACGTTCTTATTGAAAACGAGGTCGTATTATATTAATGGGCATAAAAACTCATTTAAATAGCTCTATAACTCGCTGAATCTCTATTTTTTTATGCGATTCAGCGAGTTATCGCAAAGTATTGAGGAAAAACATCTCATTTCCCCAACCGAAACAAATGCTTCGTTTTAAACGATAGAAACCCCAAACGCTCATAAAACTGCGCAGTTTTTTCCTTTTGTAAACCGACTTCCAAAAGATAGCCGACTTCTCCATACCGCTTTTCTCTAAACAATTTTTCAAAAAAACAGGTGGCAATACCTTGATTGCGAAACGTTTCTTTCACCAAAAGTTCATCAATCAGGAGCATCCGACCGCCGAATTCATTGCTCCAAAACCATGTTAGGAGCGCATAACCGACGATATCGTTTTGAATTGTAAAAATAACAATGTCTAATTCTGCCGAAGCCTGTTCAAGTCTTTCAAGCGTTTTTTTGATGTTTTCTTTCGACAGTTGCCCTACGGTTGTGGCTTTATCATCGGCATACAATTCTAAAATCATCTTTTCGAGGTCAGTGTAATCATTTTTCTGAAAAGAACGGAAGTGGAGCATTTTTTTACGTTTTTTGATTTTGTGAATAAGAAAACGGTATGAATTAAGGGCATTTTGAATTATGGCATCATATTTGAAAAAATACAAAATATAAGATTGATACGACAAAACAACGTGCATTCAATCTTAAATTCAAGCAAAACGAAAAATTACATCTTCAAAGATAGGAGTAAGTAAACATAGACTTCAACAACTTTACACCTCATAAGAAATTGAAGAAAAAAGAGAAAACGACAAATAGGGGTATTTTTATGTTTTTCATTGGACTCCGGCGCTTCAAAAGTGTCGGAGTTTTTTTTGTTTACAAAAAATCAAAACCTAAGCTGTAATTTTGTGGTTTCATTGATAATCAAAATTCAAAGATGACTTTTACGAATCCTTCCTTAGTCCTTCAAAAAAATGACGACCAAAAAGGTCAAATCACTTGGCGCAGCCCATCGAATATTGCCATTATCAAGTATTGGGGCAAACATGGCATTCAATTGCCACGCAATCCGAGCATTAGTTTCACTTTGAACAATGCGTTTACTGAAATGACGCTTGAATATCGTGTCAAAGAACAATTTGACCATAAAATTTCGCTCGAATTTGAATTTGAAGAACGCGCCAAAATTGAAAAATTTCGACAAAAAATTGTTGCTTTTTTAGAAACACAATTGCCGATTTTTCCTTTTTTGACCGAATTAGATTTGAAAATCACATCGTCTAATTCATTTCCACATTCGGCGGGCATTGCGTCTTCGGCATCGAGTATGAGTGCTTTGGCGTTGTGTCTGTGTTCTTTGGAAAACGATTATTTGGGTTACAATACTGAGGGGGCTGATTTTTTGCAAAAAGCGTCTTACTTAGCTCGTTTGGCTTCGGGCAGTGCTTGTCGCTCTGTCTATCCAACAATGGCAGTTTGGGGAGAATGTAAAGATGTAAAAGGCTCATCTGATACGTATGCTGTTGGTTTTGAAGAAGAAATACACGCTGTTTTTAAATCATATCACGACGACATACTCATTGTAGCGACAGGTGAAAAGTCTGTTTCAAGCCGCATGGGACATGGTTTGATGAATGACAATCCTTACGCACCTGCCCGTTATCAACAAGCAAATGAGCGTATGAGTCGCTTTATTGCGGCTCTAAAAGTAGGTGATGTCGAAACTTTTGGACAAATAGCCGAAGACGAAGCGATGACTTTACACGCCTTAATGATGACAACATCGCCTTGGTTTACGCTGTTGAAACCGAATACTTTAAAAATGATAGAAATACTGAGGGGGTGGCGTGAGACAACAAACGTACCGGCTTATTTCAGTTTAGATGCAGGTCCAAACCTACATTTACTCTATCCCGATGCTTTTGAAAAACAAGTTAAAGAATTGATTGACAATGAGTTGAAACAATATTGTGAAAATCAAAGAGTTATATTTGATACTGTCGGTCAAGGTGCTGTAAAAATGTAACCCGATTCATAACGTAACACCGATTTCCAATCGGTTAACAACAACAATCATGAAAAAAATAATTTTCCAATTTCTAATATTATCCTTCTTCGTATCTGCTTGTAATGCACAGCAACCCGCAAACCGAGCGCACGCCCAAAACCCAAAATTTGACAAAACCATTGCCAATTGGCTTTCGTTTTCTGTCAAAACAGTCAGTCCAACGGATGTCAAACAAATGCCCGAAGCGATGCTACTCGATGCCCGTGAGCGTGAAGAATACGATGTCAGTCACTTGCCCAATGCCGTTTTTGTAGGCTACAAAGATTTTGAAAAAAAGACACTCGCTGATGTCCCAAAAGACAAACCTATCGTCGTCTATTGCTCCATCGGATATCGCAGCGAAAAGATTGGTGAAAAGCTGCAAAAAATGGGTTATACAAAGGTCTATAATCTCTACGGCAGCATCTTTGAATGGGTCAATGAAGGCAATCAAGTCGTTGATAATCAAGGCAATGCGACTAAAAAAGTGCATACTTTTAATAAGTCTTGGGGTAAATGGGTTGATGAAGGGAAAGCGGAAAAGGTTTGGTAGGAGGATATACTGGGGGGTGATATTTTTCATTCCAATTTTCTCGAAATTGTTTACTTTTGTACAAAAATGATATTAAAATGAAGCAAATCACATTAAAAGTCAAAGATTCTTACTACGCTATGTTCGTTCAGTTTTTAAAGACTTTGACTTTTGTCGAGATTGTCGAAATGGAGGAATTGTCCGATACTCATTTCGATTCTGAGAATAGTGAAATCGAAGAACTTTATAAAAGTTGGAAATCAATGGAAAAAAGTGATGGGATTAATTTCACGCAGGTAAACGTGGCAGAGACAGATAGCAACTATACTTTTAATAGAGAAGAACTCAATGACAGATAAATGATTTTGAAAAATCATGTACGCTCTAATAAGAAATTGGTTAAGTCAAAATACTGAGGGGGCGTTCATGTTTACATATTTTCTCGAAAATGATTACTTTTGTTCAAAAATAAATATAAAATGAAACAAATCACGCTAAAAATCAATGATTCGTATTACGATATCTTAGTTCAGTATCTTCGGCGTTTAACTTATGTTGAAATAGAAACAAAGGAAAAACAGCCCAACGAACCTAAACCTAATTACGATTTTTCAGACCTTTCTGGTAAACTGGAATGGAAAGGTGATGCCGTTAATCAACAACGTATTTTAAGAGATGAATGGTAAATTTCTAATATTTACTGAGGGGGTCAATTTTTCCCCGTCACCTTAACCTCAACCCGCCTATTAGCCGCTTGGTCTTCTTCCGTTTTGGCATTTGGAAAAACCATAAACCAATTTCCATATCCCACAAACGTCATACGTTCTGCCGAAATGCCGTTGTCTATCAGATAATCATAAATCGTTTTGGCACGACCAACGGACAATTTGAATTCCCACGATTCAGGTATAACGGGTAGTGCATTTGGGTGATTGACGTGTCCCTGAATTTCAATTTTATAGTCGTCATTTAAGGTCATAAACTGCAACAGATTCTTCAATTCGGGCATAGATGTAGGTAATAACCTTGTCTGATTACCATAAAAGAAAATATCATTCAACTTCATTTTACGTCCTACAAGGACTCTGACTAATTGCAAATCAAGTATTTTTAAAGGCAATTCTTGAATAACTAAGCGACGACTGATAAAAAAATGGTCTTTTGCAATGACATCAAGTATGACATTTTGGTTTTTGGGCGCAGGAAGTTCAAAATAACCCGATGCGTTTGTCGTCGTTGAATCGTTAAAATATCTGCTTCTAATGAGCACTTTCGCAGCGTTTAAAAACTCACCAGTATCGTTTTTAACAACACCATTAATCGTTGTCATTGGAATAAGGCGCATCAAACGAACCGATACACGCCTGTTGTTTTGCCGTCCTTCGTCACGTGTATTGTCTGAAATGGGTTGACTTTCACCAGCATAGGTAGAGTTAATACGTTGATTATCAATGTTTTTTGAAATAAAATAATTCTTTACATTTTCAGCACGCCGTTGCGATAATAGCTTATTGGCATCATCAGAACCGATGGCATCCGTATGCGCTTGTAGCTAAACAATATAATTGGTGTCTGACTTTAACGCAATGAAAAGAGAGTCCAATTTGGGTAAATACGAGGTTAGAACTTCTTGTTTGCCAAAATCGAAATGGACATCAAATGTCCAAACTAAATGGTCTCTAAAAGTTTGTGCCGATAACATAAACGGGCATAAGAGGACTATAAATAGGGTTTTGTAAGACATTTTCCAATTGATTTAAAGTTAAAAATACTGAGGGGTCTGTTTTCAGACGATTTTCTTAAATTTGTCAAAATTATTAAAATTAAAACAACATGACCAAATTATTTATTTTATTTAATTTATTGACTGTCAATATTTTACTCGCACAAAAAGTGAAAGTTGACCTCATCGTTCACAATGCACACATATATACTGTCAATGAGCATTTTGACAAAGCAGAAGCCTTTGCTGTTAAAGATGCCAAAATCGTTGCCGTTGGTGCAAGTCGTGATATTTTAAAAAAATACAAGGCGAAAAAAACAGTTGATGCAGGTGGCAAAACGATTGTCCCTGGTTTCATTGATGCGCATGCTCATTTTTATGGCTATGGCAGCACCTTGCAAACGGTCAATTTAGTGGGTACAAAAAGCTGGGAAGATATTTTGGATAAATGCCAAGTCTTTGCAAAGCTGAATACTGAGGGGTGGCTTATGGGTCGTGGTTGGGACCAAAATGATTGGGATATAAAAGAGTATCCAACAAAAGAAAAATTGGATGCCTTGTTTCCAAAACGCCCTGTTATGCTCACACGTGTTGATGGTCATGGTGCCATTTGCAATCAAGTGGCACTTGATTTAGCGAATATAACGGCAGGGCAAACACTGGTTGGTGGCGAAATTGTGACTAAAAATGGCGTTTTAACAGGTGTTTTAGTGGACAATGCCATTGGTTTGGTGCGTTCAAAAATTCCGCAACCGACTGAAAATCAAGCCCGTCAAGCCTTAATCGGTGCGCAAAAAAACTGTTTTGCTGTTGGCTTAACGACTGTTGTGGATTGTGGTTTGGATTACAAAACAGTTGAATTGATTGAAAAAATGAACGCTGAAAAGGCTCTGAAAATGCGCCTTTACGTCATGTTGAGCGATGGACGAGACAATTATGCCTATCTTTTCAAGCGGGGCATCATCAAAACTGATTGGCTCAACGTGCGCAGTTTTAAACTCTATGCCGATGGTGCGCTCGGTTCTCGTGGTGCGTGTTTGTTGCATCCTTATGCCGACCGTCCGAATCATTTTGGATTTTTGTTGAAAGATAAAAATTACTACGAAGCGGTAATGTCAAAAATTGCTGAACACGAAGGCATGCAAGCCTGTACACACGCCATAGGCGACTCTGCAAATCGGGAAATTCTTAGGATTTATGGCTCTATACTGAGGGGTCCCAATGACCGTCGTTGGCGCATCGAACATGCACAGGTTATCAATGAATTGGATTTTGATTTATTCAAAAAATACTCGATTGTGCCGTCTGTGCAACCCACGCACGCCACTTCTGATATGTATTGGGCAGGTGAACGACTTGGAAAAGAGGCTGAAAAAGGAGCTTATGCCTTCAAACGTTTACTCAATCAAAATGGTTGGTTGCCGCTTGGAACAGATTTTCCAGTTGAAGATATCAACCCTATTTTGACGTTTTATGCAGCCGTTGTTCGCCGTGATGCCAAAAACTATCCTGAAGGTGGTTATATGATGGAAAATGCCTTGTCAAGGGAGGAAACACTGAGGGGTATGACGATTTGGGCAGCCAAAGCCAGTTTTGAAGAAAAGGAAAAAGGCTCGATTGAAGTCGGTAAATTTGCGGATTTCATTATGCTGAATCAAGATATTATGACTGTTGCGCCTACGGAAATCTTGAAAACTAAGGTTTTAACGACGTATTTAGGCGGAGAAAAGGTGTTCTAAACTGAGGGGTAGTATAAGGTCTTTTGTCATTCTGAACGGAGTGAAAGAATCTGTGTAAATAATTGAAAATGAATATTTTATACAGATTCTTTCACTCCGTTCAGAATGACAAAAAGATACGTTAATATTTACAAGCGGTTATTCAAATTCTTAACGTGATTTTCCAAAATCCTGAACCCAATAAGCCCCAATATGCGCCGCACCCAATTCTGTAAAATTGGCACTCATCATATTTTTGCAATGACCACTACTGCTTATCCAACCGTCAATTACTGAGGGGACACTCGTATAACCTTTGGCAATATTTTCACCTAATGACGACCACACATAGCCTGCATCGTTTGCCCTTGTTGCCAAAGTGCTGCCGTCGCTACCTGTGTGGTCAAAGAAATTGTTTTTCAACATATCATTTCCATGACGTTTAGAAGCATTTTCAAGGAGTGTATTCCGTTTCAATGCAGGAACGAGAGGCATTTGCACGCCATCACATTTGCAGCCTTTGGTGCGTAAAGCGTTGACATAACCCAACATATCGGTTTGAAAATTGCCAGTTAATGTCGGAAAAAAAGAGATGTTATTTGTGCTCGTGTTCGTATCGGGTGTTACATCAGCTGCGGGTGTCTCAACTTTAGTACACGCGCAGACAAACAATAAGAGAAAAAACAGAAGTTTTTGCATGGTTATTTTTTATGCTTTAATTGGATAAATTATTTTGGGCTACTAACGGACTTTTGTTTGGCTTAATTGTCAATAGAGGAAGCGTTAACATTTTTCAAAAAGCCTTCCACAATCAGATATTGCCCAATGCCATAAGTCGCCATGATGAGGACACCGTCCATCGGAAAAGAGGTTACAAACTTGCTAATTGCTATCAGACTATCTGAAATCACGAACAACGTTGCGCCAATGATGACATAGTTAAATGAGATAACTGACACATTTCCCCAACGATGTAAAGTTGTCAACAACATCAATAATATCGCAATCGCATAAACTGTAATCGGCACTTTTAAAGGTAAAGCTACGTTTGGTAAAACCTGCATTAACAAAAAATAGCCGTAAACCAAAACAAGAATTGTAGGGATAAACAACTTTTTTTTAGAAAAAAAACGTGATGCTTCTGATTGAAAGGCATAAATATAAAAAAGATGTGCAATCAGAAATGCCCCTAAACCATGAATGAAATAGCCTTCCAACATTAAAAACACATCACCTAAAAGACTGAAAACGATGGCAGCCAAGACAAATTGGTTTTGGCGGACACCCCTCAGTATGATTGAGCTGATGAAATACTCTCCCAAAGAAATCATCAACAAGGGTTTGAAAACGTATTCCATAATTTGCCAATCGGGTTGCATGGCTCGCGCAAGAAGGTCGCCGAGTAGGATAAAAAAGAAAACAAAAGTAAAATTTCTCATACGATTAATTAAAATTTGTTAGAAAATAAAGCAAAAATGTATTTCTAATACACTGCAAACTATTATCTTTGTTTTCGAGGTTTAATACCTTATAAACTCATTATTATACCATAACTCAACAAAGATTAGCAAATTAATGGATAAAAAGCAACGTTTGATGTATCATACCCAAGAACATAGAGATGCAAAACTTAATGCACCGATTATATGTTGTAGAGATGACGCTTGGTTAGGGGAAGCTTATTATTTTTGGAAAGATTTAGAAGATGCCGATAGATGGGGAGAAACCAGTAAAAACCGAACAGGCAAATATGAAATATATCAAGCGGAAATTGATTGCGAAAATATCCTCGATACTGTTTTCAACGAAGAACATTACTCTTTTTGGTTAAAGCAGATTGAAAAAGCCGCAAAATCTCTAATGAAAAAAACAGGTCAAAAACCGACATTGAAAGAAGTAAACGAATATTTTAAAGAACGAGCGATTTGGGATGAAGTTGATGGCATTTTATTTCAAGATTTACCCAGTAATGAAAATTTTTTACTTATCAAACCGATAGAATATCGAAAAAACAACAAAATTCGCAAAGTTTCGTTTCCTTATAGAAAAAGAATACAACTTGCGGCATATAATTTGACAATAGTTCGTAACTTTGCACAGCTCAAAGTAAAATCTTGTACTTTTTAAATTTTACAACCATGTTGAATCTCACATTATTAGAAGAAAAACTTGACAAAGCCTTGGCCAATGAAACGGCAGCAACTCTTTCTTCATGGCTCTTCAACAAACGTTTGAAAGAACACAGTGCTTACTTCAAAAATGGCAATTTTGAAGAAGTCAAATCATCTTTTAATAGAAAGATGATTGAAGCATCTTGCAAAAATGCTGATACTTCATTTACTTTCTTTGATGATAAAGAAACAAAAGATTTATTCGTCATTCCTGAATACTCAATGGCTGCATAATGAAAATAAAGAATCAACCTAAGTTAAAATTTCTTGGGGTGGACATTGCAAGTGTTGATTTCAAGTCTGAAAAACCATTCGACGATATACGAAAGAAACCTAATCTGAAATTTGGTGTCGAACCGAAAGTTTTTCTACCTCAAAATCAACCTACTTGTTTCAAAATAATAATGAATCTTTTTCTTGAAATAGAAGGGTATTTTAAAATCGATTTACTTGCAATTGGAAATTTTGAAATTAAAAATGCTGATACAAATTCGAGAAACTCTTTTATCAATATTAATGCGCCTGCAATAATGTTTCCATATGTGAGGGCATTTGTTGCCACTCTAACGGCAAATATGGGACGTAGTGCTTTTTCTTTGAATCTTCCGACACAATTTTTTCACGGAGAACTTGAAGAAATTAAAGAAGAAATGGATTAACAAATATCTAATCAATAACGACTTAATCCTCTCAACGAATATTTGTTGAGAGGATTTTTTTTAATTCAAAATTTGAATTTATCATGGAAAAACCTTTACGTGTCGCCATACTTGACTTAAATAACAATGTGCCTAATCGTGGCACACTCTATCTCAAACGTCTCGTTGAGTCTTATGGTGAATTACTCACATACGAGGTATTTGATGTCCGTTTCAAGAAAGAGATACCTGATACCAGTTTCGATATTTATTTATCTTCGGGCGGTCCAGGCAGTCCTTTAGATTTTGAAGGGGGTTGGGATGCCGCTTACTTTGGCTTGATTCAGCAACTTTGGGAACACAATTTAGACCTCTCCCCGAATAATCGGGATGCAAGCACAGTATCAGAGCCAAAATTTGCTTTTTTTATATGCCATTCGTTTCAATTGGCTTGTCAGCACTTTAAAATTGGCAGCATAAAACAGCGTGTTTCAAGATCTTTTGGCACTTTTCCTTGCAATAAAACCGATATGGGTAAGCATGAGGCATATTTTAAGGGGCTTCAAAACCCGTTTTGGATAGCCGATTTCCGCGATTGGCAAGTTGTCAATGCCAATAAAGATTACCTGAAAGAGAAAGGGTTTAAGATTGTGGCATTGGAAAAAGAGCGTCCACACGTCAATTTACCACGTGCAATTATGGCAATTCGTTTTTCAAAAACGTTTTTTGGCACTCAATTCCACCCCGAAGCGGATGCTGACGGTATGTTGACGCATTTTCACGATCCAGAACGCAAAGCACAAGTCATAAAAGACTATGGCGAGGAAAAATGGCTGACGATGCTTGCAGATTTGGAAGACGACCAAAAAATAAATTTGACGCATAAAACTATTTTGCCGAATTTCCTCAATGATGCCATTTTGACTTTAAAAGGCAATTTAGTTGAGGCTTAATTTGCTTATTTTTGACACTTAAATCGAACAAACCAATGATTTCGCAACTGCGTGAAGCCTATAATTCAGCTTTTAGTGAGGCTAAATATGCCGCTTTTCTCGACCATATTTACGGTCAATACAAGCATAAACCATCGTTTCGCATTAGTGAAACGCCTGTTTTTATGCCCGATGATTTCCGTGACAAACTGTTGCAGGCTTGTGACGACATTGTTGACGTGATTGTTAGACCTAATTTCAAAGAAATTACTGAGGGGTCTATGAAGCCAGAACACCGTGTGCCGAATGAAGATGCGCATCCGACCTTCCTTGTCGTTGATTTTGGCATTTGTGAAGGAAATGAAGGTGATTTAGTACCTAAACTCATTGAAATGCAAGGTTTTCCTTCGCTTTATTTTTTTCAAAATGATTTAGCCGAAGGTTATAAAAAAACTTTTGAGGACATACCTAATGACATGACACCTCTGTTTGAAGGCTTGGATACTGAGGGGTATCTTAACTTGATGCGAGAGGTGATTGTAGGCGATTCAAACCCTGAAAATGTCGTGCTTTTAGAGGTTGAGCCTGAAAAACAAAATACATTGATTGATTTTTTAGGCACAACTAAACACTTAGGTATCAATACTTTATGTCTTACAAAAGTAATTAAACAAGGTCGCCAATTGTTTTATAAAAATGAAAAAGGTGAATTGATTCACATAAAAAAAATATATAACCGCGTCATTTTTGATGAATTGGATAAAAGACCCGATTTGACTTTTGGTTTTAACTTTACTGATGACCTCGATGTGGAATGGATTGGACATCCAAACTGGTTTTTTCGGATTTCAAAATACACTTTGCCGTTTTTGAAAAGTGCTTTTATTCCAAAAACTTATTTCCTTGATAAATTGACAGAATACCCTAAGGATTTAGAAAACTATGTTTTGAAGCCTTTGTTTTCGTTTAGCGGTCAAGGTGTTAAAATTAATATTACACAAAAGGACTTAGACGAAGTGGAAGACCGTTCAAACCATATATTGCAAGAAAAAGTCAATTATGTTGCTGCGCTGAGAACGCCGTCAGAGTCTGCAAAAATAGAAATACGTATGTTGATGGTTTGGAAAAAAGAATGGACGCGACCAAAAGTTGTCAATAATCTTATCAGACTCAGCAAAGGCATCATGGTAGGTGTTCGATACAATAAAGATAAAGATTGGGTCGGCGCAAGTGTTGGATTTTTTAATCCAAAATAAAAAGCTAATATTAGCTAAGGCAATAAAAAAACGCAACTCTTTGATATACAATGAGTTGCGTTTACATTTATTTACTTTTGTAGCGAGAGGGGGGCTCGAACCCCCGACCTCAGGGTTATGAATCCTGTGCTCTAACCAACTGAGCTACCGCGCCATTCTGTTTAGCGACCGCAAAGATAAGACTTTTCTGTTTTTAAAAAAAGGAAGATGCTGATTTTTTTTTAAATAGATAGAAAGCCTTCTTTGAGGAGAAAGGGAGTCAAGAGATATTAAAAAAAATCAGTAGAAAAAGCGTCAAAGTATTGATTTTGACAAAGGAAAGGACTAAATTTGGCGTTTGAATATTGCTGAAAAAAGACTGCAGCCCCCGTTTTTTGAAAGTTTAAGGATAACTTGAAGGGCTATCCCTAAATTTTCTAAAATTTATAACTTTTTTTCATACATTCTAGTGAGGGTTGATTCTGGGGGCTGCCTCTTTTCAGCAACATATTTGAGTCATCAAACCGAGTATAAAACGTTTCCCCTTTTTAATGTGCTGCCTGCCTTTTATTTTTTTTCATTATTTTTTTTCAAACTTCCTTTTTTCAAACTTTCTAAGTGTTCCTTTTTGCATGGCGTTCGTGCATATTGGCTTGTTTTTGTAAAAAAATGATGCGATTTCAGGAAATCCATTTGAATATTATTCCATTCTTCTTCTGTTTCTACCAATTTCATGGTCTTCATTTCAGAAAAAAGAGATTGCCCTATGACATAAAAATCGTTACGGCCCAGATAGTCGAGGTCGGCATCACAAAGGATTTCAGCACAATAGTCGTGTGGCGTTTGAGGAATTTTAGTTGCCATTATCATGGCGCAAATACGCTGAATGTCCCCCTCAGTATAATTGAACTGTGGCAGTGTTTCACGTGCAATTTGGCAACTATGGGCTTCATGATCATTGTAATGTCGTAGAAAACCACAATCATGAAGCAATGCAGCTGTCATTATCAAAACCGTCTCTTCGTAGGGCATACCTTCTGCAACGCATAAACTTTCTGCAACGCTTAAAACGTCTAAAGTATGGTGCTTTCCGTGATAAGTAAGTGCAGGCGAGAGCCTGTCTAACTCTTTGATAATAAAGGTTTTAGCAGTCGTATAATTCACAGCATGTTTGTTTTTATTAATAATGAATGATGAAATAATAACAGGGTTATTTTGTCATTCTGAACGCAGTGAAAGAATCTACATAAACAATTGAAAATGAAAGTTTTATATAGATTTTTTCACTGCGTTCAGAATGACAAAAAGGTACGTTATTACTTACACGTTACTAGTCAAGAATGATAACACCGTTTGCCATAAATTTCATTTCTTCTTTTGGCTTTGTGATTTTAGCGATGTCTTCTTTTGATTTGCCTTCATCTTGAGCGAAATGGCGGAGGCTTTCAACGGATGTTGTTTCTTTGAATGCATTGCCCAACATGACGACTTTCTTACCCGCCAAATCTTTGGGCATAAAAAAAGCGTAGTCCTTAAAATTGACAAACATCGGTTCTGCACCATTGTCGCTAGCGATATTCATCCAACAACCTTTTGCTTTGCAAACGGCAGAGACAGTACCTGTCACTTTTACGTTTTCAAGTTTGTCCGTTTTGCCCATTTTACCAAGCATGGCATCGTAGGAAATAGCTCCTGCGGGCGTAACTTTTTCACCAAAAGTTTTGCCATCCGATTCTTTGGCTTTGAAAATGCGATAGGCTTCTTCTTCCGTCATTTCTTTTTTAGCCGTTGTTGCGTTTGATTGAGTTGATTTGTTGCAACCAACAGCTAAAAGTGCCGCTATACTGAGGGGGGCAATGAGTTTTTTTAACATGTACTTATTCAGTTTTTAATTTAGAAAAATGATATTTAGATTTAGAAAATGCAAAGTTAGGGTGTGTTTTAGGACAAAATCAAATGAAAAATTATCATATAAAAACTAACGCCTATCCTATGACTTACATCATACCTGCCACTTCTTGACGGATTGCGGCTTGTGCTTTCGAAATGGAATCGCTTGATTGTTCACCTAAAAACTGAAATAAATCGTTGATGAGGAGGCTTGAATCCGCTTGAGCATCTAATTTTTGAGCGACCATATTGACAATATCCGCCGTGTTGTTCCGCGAAAGAATGATGATATTCCACAAGTTTTCACTGACATATAGTTGTTGTGTGATATTGTGTTCAAATTCCTGTTGAATCGCTATCAACATCGCCAAACGCAAATCATTCACCGACGCCCCCTCAGTACGCAGACGGCTGATGAGGTTGGGAATGGAAATACGTTCACACAACAAAATAAGGCGTTCACAAGCCTGTAAACGCAGCGGCAACGTCGGTTGAGCACGTTGTTGTTGCAGGTCTATCAATCGTGCTTGGTGTCGATTGTTGAAATATTGTTTTGTTAATGAATAAATAAGGTATGCGGCAACCGCAAAAACCACGAGGAAAAGAAGGACAGCAATGAAATTCAGCATAATGATTTTTTAAAATTTGCTGCAAAAAAACAAAAAAAATCATCTAATGTTGATAGAAAAGTGATAAAAACTTGGTTTCCGAAAATTCATTACTATTTTTGTTTCAATCTAAAGTTATATCTATGAAAACTAAGATACATTGGGGCATTATTGGCTTAGGTAAAATTGCCCATAAATTTGCTCAAGACCTCAGGCAAGTGCCTGATGCAAAACTCCATGCCGTTGCTTCCACAGACCGTGAACGTGCGAGTGCATTTGCGGATCAGTATCATGTGCAGTATGCTTTTGGCAGCTACGAGGCTATTTTGAACTGTCCTCACCTTGATGTTGTGTATGTGGCAACACCGCATGTTTTACATTATGAGGTGGCTATGATGTGTCTTCGCAAGAGAATTCCCGTTTTATGTGAAAAACCTTTGGCAATGAACACCAAAGAGGTGCAAAAGTTGATTGACACGGCGCGTAACAATTATACTTTTTTTATGGAGGCGATGTGGTCGCAGTTTGTCCCCGCTTTCCGCAAATCATTGGATTTGGTGGTGGCGGGTGCGATTGGGAGACCCCTCAGTATAAAAGCCGATTTTTGCGCAAAATTCCCTTACGATTTGAATGGCAGAGCGTTCAACCACGATTTAGGCGGCGGTTCGTTACTCGATATAGGCATTTATCCGATTATGTTGGCTCTTTCGGTGCTTGGAAAACCATCAAAAATACAAGCTTTGGCTGCTATGGGAGAGACAGGTGTTGATTACTCTTGCGCAGTCAATTTCCAATATGACGATGGCGCTATTTTCATGGGACATTCGTCCATGATGCATCATTCGCGCATCGAGGCATTGATTTATGGCGAAAAAGGGATTATTCATATTCCTACACCTTTCCATCATCCTAAAACTGTTTTACTCGAAAGAGAAGACGGCTCGGTTGAAACATTCAATATGCCTTTTGATGGTCATGGCTATCAGTTCGAAGCGGCACATGTTACGAACTGCTTGAGTACCAATCAGTTAGAAAGTCCTATTATGACGCATCAGTTCAGTTTGGATTTGATAAAACTACTTGATACGGTGCGTGGAGAGATTGGTTTGGTGTATCCGAAGCATGATTTATGATTTTCAAGTTTTGGGTTAATATCAACCCAAAACTTGAAAAATACTGAGGGGGTATTTATTTATACGAACCATCAGGTATCTCAAACATATTCTCCTTCTTCTCTTTTTTTCTAATACCAAATATATAACGGACATTAAGACCCACTCGCCTTGTGTCATTTATGCGTAAACCAACGGCATTGATTCCGCCTTGATTGAGTGTGAGTTTATATTGATTCGTCAGAAAAACATCTGTAACATTTAAGGCAACGACGAGTTTTTTATCCAAAAACTGATGACTGGCATTGAGGTTAAGGGTGCCAAAATTGTTCAATTCATAAAACTGCAACTGACCATTGAGGCGCATAAAACCGTTGAGACTGATATTCGTCTTTTTACCTATTTTCAAAGAATGATAGGTAAAGAATGACCAGCTTCCTCTTTTAAATTCTAACGGACTGTTGGCATAGATGCCTTGATAATCGTTGTGATTGTATTGCGCACCGACGACAAAAAAATACTTCTTACCTGGAGGAATAGCTCCTGTGATTCGACCATACGTTTCTGTGTTTTTACCCAAATTATCATACGTTCTGTAACTGATTAATGCATTTTGAGGGTCTGGATAGAGGACATTGGTAAAAATGTCTTGCACATAGTTTTTACCAAAAGCTAAAATGGGTATGTTCTTGACGCTGATATTGACTTCATAGTTTTGAGTAAACTGTGGTTTAAGGCTTGGATTACCCGCTTCGTACAGAAATTGATCTAAAAATCGAGGAAACGGATTGAGCATTTCGTAAGAAGGGCGCGCAATCGTACGCCTTGCCACCAAATAAGCCCGTAATTCATAACCCGCAATGGAGACCACTTTTCGACTGAAATAAACATATGGAAACAAATCTGTCCGATGCACATTAAAAGAGGTATCACTTGGCACACTTTGTTTACCTGTCATATTTGTATTTTCAAGCCTTGTACCTATTTTCAATATGAATTCACCCATTTTTTTAGAGCCTTGTACATAAACAGCATTGATATTTTCTTTGAAATTGTAGCTATTGGTTCGGAAAACATCTTTCTGAGTGTTGATAAAATACTGAGTGGTACTATTAAAATCTTGAAAAGCTGTTTTCAAACCCGTTTCTAAGGTGATTTTATGAGGTAGTTTGTATATCAAATCCGTTTGTGCGGTCATAAAATGCCTTTTATTATCCCAATCACCATTGCCAATGATGTCATCATGTTGCGGAATGCGGAACGATGTCAGATAATTTTGCGCCCCTAAATTTTCAGAAAAATTATAGTTAACATCTGTCGTCCATTCCGACCCCAAGGTATCCATCTTATATTTTGTCGCAAATCCTTGATTTAGGAAAAAACTGCTTGTATTATTGTTCAGTCCATTGTCATTATTACTGAGGATGTTTTCGGAAGCAATACTTTTTAGAATGCTTTGGGTATTCGTTTCATTTTTATTAGTCGAGTAGCTCAATCGCCCGTCATAGTTTAATGTCCATTTCTTTTTGACTTCACGACCAAAACCAAAACCAGATGAAAGAGCATTGGATGGATTGGTAGTATAGGAATTCTGATTTAAAACGTTGGAAGACAGCGTTCTATCATTGGTAATTTCATTGAAATTGTTTGATTTCGAATAGTTGATATTGAAAAAAGATGTGCGCTCGCCATCATTATTGTTGATGTTGAAACCAATGAATTGATTGCCATAAACACCTTGATTCATCCCTGCATGCACATTGCCCGTTATGCCTATTTTTACTCCTTTTTTCAAGATAATATTGACCAAACCCCCACTGCCACTGGCATCGTATTTAGCAGAAGGCGTGCGCAGAATTTCAATTTTTTCGATACTATTTGGCGGTAAAACACGCAACATCGCTGCAATGTCGGCATTGCTCATGCGTTGCTCTCTACCATTGATGTAAACGGAAGCGGGCGTGCTGCTTGTGAGATAAATATTCCCATCTTGGTCAATAAACAAGCCCGGCGTTTTCTCCATAACCTCCAAAGCACTTGTAGAAGTGAGGGCAAGTTGTTCGGCATCAACCACCGTTTTGTCGTCTTCTTGCGTCATCAAAGGCTTTTTAGAGACAATTTCAAAGTCTTTGAGGACTTCGGATTGTTCTTCCATGACGAAATTAAAAC
The DNA here is from genome assembly GCA_043721685.1 of Saprospiraceae bacterium. Classification (GTDB taxonomy): domain Bacteria; phylum Bacteroidota; class Bacteroidia; order Chitinophagales; family Saprospiraceae; genus JAAFJT01. The sequence goes on from JAYSQG010000118.1 coordinate 23,723, forward strand.
TGGATTGTTCGTCAGAAACGGTCAAACCACGTTGTAGTGGTCTTAAACCGATAAACGTAGCGAAAACCAAGTATTGTCGCTCTTTTCCAATAACAAATTCGACTATACCTGCCGTATCGGTTATGCCTTGTTGCACTTTGGTCGTATCAGCACGCTCTTTCACTACAACATGACTACCGATTATAGGGGCTTCATTGCCTTCCGTCAGTTTTATTTTTAAGGTGGAAGTTTGAGCAAAAAGATTTAATGTGTAAAAGAATGACAACGTAAGTAGTAAGAAAGATTTCATGAAGGATTAGACTTTTTTTGAAGGACTTTGACGGGTGATTTTTTTCGATAAATTGAATAAGATAATTTAGGCTTAAAGATAAGACATCTTACTATTGGGCAGCCCTATCTATCGGAATATTAGATGAACACTTACTTTTGAGTAGCTTTTAGAGAATAATATTCGATAAAAAAGACACGTTTTGTTTTTTCGAATGCTCAATGTGTTGATATACTGAGGGGGGCTTTTCTACTTCAAAATATCCTTTGAATATGACATAAACGACAAAAGGTGTCCAAGCAATTAACGCTCGAACACCTTTTTGTTTCTATATTATCGTAAAATGAATACACTATTTCGTCCGTACATCCAGTAAATCGCCCAACTGTAAGAAGGCTTTTTCCCATTCCGAACTTGGATATGACCGATTACCTGATTCGTATTCTTTCAATAAATTGAAATAAAGGGTTTGGCTTTTCCAACCGTTCGGTTTAATTTTCATATCGTTCAAAACAATCAAAATTTCGTTCAAACTCTGTACCCTACTGAGGGGTATACCTGAAAGCCCTGCCAATTTGATTTCTGAATAAATACGTTCGCTTGCAGCTAATTTGAAAGCATTTTCATCTGTGATGGGAACACTCCATGTTTTAAATTTATCGAGAATATTCTTTAACTCTGTGATTTTCAAAGAGTCACCCATAAAGAAATTTTTCAAATCAATATTTAAAACATATTGTACAGCACTTTTATATGCGTCAGGCACAGCCACACCAGATACCAAAAGACCCGACATGAGTTGGTAATTGTCTTTGTAAATTTTTCGGAAAGAATCCTCAACCGTTTTCAACCTTTTCTCTGTGATGATATTGATGATGCGCTGCTTCTCTTCCTTAAACAATTGCCAAATGGTGAACTTTTCAGGTCCAAAATGCTGTTGGAATGCACTAATCACACTCGCTAAATCAACTTGAAGGAAAGACGTTTTAATTTTGTTATACATTTCGTCAAAAGTCGCTTTATCCATATCAAGCGAAATATTACCAATAATATTGAGCTGTCCAAGGTACAAAACGGCGAAACTAAAATGTTTTTCCGAGTGTGTAATCTTAGAACGGACAACGGCACGTCCGACGACAATAACTTGATTGCCTGCCTCGATCCGGTCAAAAAACTCACTCGTGGCAACATAATTGAAGAATTCTAATCGTTCAGGATACTCTTCAAACAAAGAACTCGCAGCATAATGCATGCCCACACGCATCAAATCCACATGTGCAGGTTTCACATTTTTTTCATAAACACCGCCGCCATCACCGTATTCTGGCAAATTGCTCGGTGCTTGCGATAGTCGGAAAATGAACTCCTTCTCTAATTCTACGTCAGAGACCTGTTGTGCGTAATGAATAGCTCGACAGGCATATTGCAGTATTTGAGTCGTCTCTAATCCTGAAATTTCATCAAAAAACCAACCGCAGGACGAGAACATCAAGATAGCATTGCGCTGCATCTCCAAAAGACGGAACAGATGAACACGATCCGGTTTCAGCAACTCCCTTTTGGCTTGTTTTGTAATAAAAGCCTCAATATTTTCTTCAGAACGGTCAATGAGTACTTCTATATATTCGTTGCGTACTTTCCAGGGATCGGTTACATATTTACTTGCCAATTCCTCATAAATCGGAATGAGTTCGTCGCGCAGCCAATTTAACGCATAACGTAATGGTCCACGCCACTCTTGTTGCCATTGTCCATAGCCGCTACCCGCATTACAACCGCAGTTTGAACGCCAACGTTCGACGCCATGTACACAAGACCACGACGAATTTTCATGAATTTGGATTTCATACTGAGGGGGGAACATTTCGAGATATTCTCCATAGTTTGTCAGAATGGCATCTGATTTTTCTTCTATATAATTCAAGCAATCTGCCAATGCCATTTCGCCTAAGCGGTGATGATGCCCATAACTTTCGCCATCAGTTGCCAAATGTACGAGCTGAGGTTGGTCGTCATGAGGGTCAAAAGCCCCAAGAATGCGCTGTGCGAAGGCTTTTCCACTGTTCAATAAACCTTCAAAAGCGACTGCTTGCGAGACATTACCGTTGTAAAAAAACAAGGCTATTGTTTTGCCTGAAGGCAATTTAAAGAGGTAAGGGCGACGTGTATCAATATTTTCGTTGACTACATCATGCCAATCATCGCTGCCAATACGTCTAAATGCCTTAGCTTGACGAGGCGCAAATATCGTGTATTTGATGCCATAATCAGCGAGGACTTCCAAACTTTCCGTATTAGCAGCCGTTTCTGACAGCCACATACCTTCTGGTTTACGTCCAAAACGATGTTCAAAGTCGCGCAAACCCCAATAAACTTGTGTTATTTTATCATTTTGATTCGCCAATGGCAAAATCAAATGGCTGTGGGCTTGGGCAACGGCTGAACCATGACCGCTATATCTTTTTTGACTGTCGCGGTCAGCGTCTTGAATGAGCTTATATGTTTCGGGGTCTTGTTTTTCCATCCATGACAAAAGAGTCGCGCCGAAATTGAAACTCATCCGAGAATAATTGTTTAAAATACGAACAATTTTATGATCGGAATCAAGTATGCGGGCAACCGCATTGGTTGCATAACATTCAAAATTAATGCGCTCGTTCCAATCGTGAAAAGGTGCAGCGGACTCCTGTTGTTCTATCACTTCAAGCCAAGCGTTTTCACGCGGGGGCTGATAAAAGTGTCCGTGAATGCAGATGTATTTTTGTTGTGCCATTTTTAATGAGTTATTTCTTGTTTAGGTTTTTCAAACGCAAAGATACTATTGAGCCTTAGAGTAACTACGTGAATGATATGTTTTTATTGAAATTTTATACCGAAAAAAACATAAAAATTTGATTGTCAATATCTTACGACATATTTAAATTTTTAAAATTCCTATTTTTATCTATCTAAAACCACTGTGTGTAAAGACCAATATTGATCTGCAAAATTACAAGTTGTCTGTTGTAAAAAAAAAGATAATTAAAATGATATTTATAGGCAGAATAAAAAACATCAATTCCTTTAAAAGATAAGATATAATTTGCTGAAAATTCCAAATTATCAATGTTATACAAAATAAAATATCAATTATATTGCATTCGTTTTATTGAATTATTTGATCTTAAATGCTTGAAAATTGTATTTTTACCTCCAAATTAAAAGGAATGAGAATAAAAATAGCTGAAAATACCTCAGACATAATGAAATGTCGCTCTGCCATACTCGCTCTTCGTCCACATCTTCAAGAGACCGATCTGGTCACACTGGTCACTCAAATACAAAACGAAGGCTATAAATTAGCGTTTGTAGAAGCTGAAAACGGTGAAGCTGCGGCGATTTGCGGCTATCGGTATTTGCATTTTCTTTTTTGTGGTAAACATTTTTATATTGATGACCTTTCAACTTTGCCCCAATATCGAGGGCTTGGCTATGGCTCGGCACTGCTCGATTTTGTCATTAATGAAGCAAAAGATAAGGGTTTTGATGTCGTAACGCTTGATTCTGGGCATCAACGCCACGATGCGCATCGGTTATATCTGAACAAAGGGTTTACAATTTCTTCACATCATTTTACAAAAAAAATGTTGTGATAAATACTATCGAACATGACAAATTTAGACATCGCTGAAAACATCGCCGTTGCGCATACATTGCCAACATGGTTTTATACAGACGAAAATGTTTTTGAGAAAACCAAAGAACAGATTTTTGAAAAAACATGGCATTTTGCTGATGATACCGATGGGTTACGTCTGTCCGAAAGCCTTGTACCGCATACAATCCTGCCTAATTTCATAGACGAGCCCATTGTTTTTTCGAGAACACCAACTGGTGCAATTCATTGTTTATCAAATGTTTGTACGCATCGGGGGAATATTTTGATTGATCATGCCTGCACATCAAATCAGATTCGTTGCCGTTATCATGGTCGTCGTTTTAAGCTTGATGGACAATATTCTCATCAACCTGAATTTGACGATGTTCAAAATTTCCCATCGGAAAAAGACAATTTGTCGCAAATACCCTTTGGCGTTTGGGACGATAAATTGCTGTTTGCAGGCATAAAACCGGCAATGTCATTGGGCGATTTATTGGGTGATATGCAAAAACGCTTGGCTTGGCTCCCCCTCAGTAATTTTAAGTTTGACGCAACTCTGTCTCGTGATTATCTCGTTAAGGCGCATTGGGCACTGTACGTCGAAAATTATTTAGAAGGCTTTCACATTCCTTTCGTTCATGGCAGCCTCAATACTGTTTTAGATTACGGCAGTTACAGAACAGAATTGTATCGTTATGCAAACTTGCAATTGGGTTTAGCCAAAAGCGGGGAAGATACTTTTGATTTGCCATCAGATTCACCTGATTATGGACAGCATATTGCCGCTTATTATTATTGGGTTTTTCCAAATATGATGTTCAATTTTTATCCTTGGGGCTTATCAGTCAATATCGTGAAACCCCAGTCAACAAATATGACCAAAGTATCGTTTCAATGTTATGTTTGGGATGAATCCAAATTAGGTCGAGGTGCAGGTGCCGATTTGGATAAAGTTGAACGAGAGGATGAGGCAATAGTGGAAGCGGTTCAGCGGGGTGTTCGTTCACGTTTTTATGAACACGGACGATATTCAGCACGTCGTGAACAAGGCGTTCATCACTTCCACCGTTTGATAGCTAAATTTATGTTGCAACAGAAATAACTTTAAAATTTTGTTAAGAAAATGTACCATAGCGGCATGTGTTATCCTAAAAACGTTTGGAAATTGTATCTTTGAACCATAAAATTCTTGAAAAATGAAATTGACACGACTTATAGTCATCTTAATGGCTTTAATACTGAGGGGAGGCTTTGTTACTGCACAAACAACTCCTTCAACTACGGCAGAGGAAAAAGATAAAAACCTCGTACAATTCAGTGGCTTAATCGTCACCGAAGAACGCGGACAAATGATACCTGTACCCTATGCCAATATCTTTGTACCTCATCGAAAAACGGGAACAACTGCCAATTATCAAGGCTTTTTCAGCATCGTTGTTGAAAAAGGGGAATCTATAAATTTCACTGCTTTGGGTTTTCGCAAATCTACTTTTGTGATTCCGCAATCGTTGACAGAGGATAGATATTCATTGGTCAAAATCATGAGCCGTGACACCATCCTACTCGACGAAGCGATTATTTTTCCTTGGCCCAGCCGCGAGCATTTCAAAACAGAATTCCTCGCGATGAACATAACCGATGCTCTTCAAAGACGTGCCATGGAAAATTTAGCCGCCGAAACGCTTGATAAAGTACGTGAAGTCACACCTTACGATGGTAAAGAAACAGGCTCAATGTACCTCCGTCAACAAGCCCGCAACTACTACTATTATGGTCAAACACCACCGATGAATATTTTCAGCCCAACAGCTTGGCAGCAATTTTTCAAGTCGTGGAAAAATGGTGATTACAAAAAGAAAAAAGAATAAGTACTTGACTATCAATAGATTGAAAATAAAAAAAGGATATTGGTCATAAAGACAATATCCTTTTTTTACTTTAACTTCAAATTTATGATAAAAAGAACGAGTCAATTTATAACTCATCATTCATATTTCATCATTTTTTAAGCTACTTGTTCTTTTTGCAATACCTTAATCAATGCTGCACGCATTTTTTCTATCAATATATCTACATCGCGCTTCGTAATACTGAGGGGGGGCAAAAGCCGCACCGTATTAGGCTCACTTGAAGAACCAACAAAGCATTTTTCTTCAAAAACAAGATTTTTACGCAAGGTTGCGACATTAAAATCAAACTCAACACCAACCATCAAACCTGTGCCACGGACCTCTTTGACAGCAGGTAGTTTTGCTAATTCACGCATCATATAGTTGCCCAAAGTCGCTGCATTTTCAACCAAAAATTCGTTTTTCATCACATCTAAAACCGCAATACCCGCTGCACAAGCCAAATGACTGCCGCCAAAAGTTGTACCCAACATGCCATGTTTTGCCTTGAATCTTGGATGAATCAACACGCCGCCGATAGGAAAACCGTTGCCCATACCTTTTGCCGTTGTTACGATGTCGGGCGTAATGCCTTCTGCGTGTTGATACGCAAAAAACTTACCTGAACGACCATAACCTGATTGAATTTCATCAAGTATAAAAACCGTATCTGTTGCTTTACAAATCGCTTGCAATTCACGTAAAAATTCAGGTGTAGGCGTATGAATACCACCGATGCCTTGAATGCCTTCAATGATAACAGCCGTCACATCACCCTTCAATAAAGTGTCACTAACTGATTGAATATCATTGAGTTCGTGAAATTCTACTTCAAAACCTTTGTTAATCGGAGCGACCAATTTAGGGTCAGGCGTTGCGTTTACAGCCGCCGAAGTCCGTCCGTGAAAAGCTTTTTTGAAAGCAACAACCTTTCTCCGTCCGTTGTGGAACGAAGCCAATTTCAAGGCATTTTCATTCGCTTCAGCACCTGAATTGATGAGAAACAAATTGTAATCTTCTAAGCCCGATTGCTCGCCTAATTTTTGCGCCAACTCCGTTTGCAAGGAGTTTTGAATGGAATTAGAATAAAATCCCATTTTAGCAACTTGTTCAGAAATCGCTCTCACATATTGCGGATGCGCATGACCGATGCTGATAACGGCATGACCGCCATAAAAGTCCAAATATTCCACCCCCTCAGTATCAAAGACCCGACAGCCGATGCCTTGCACAGGCTCAATGTCGTAAAGTGGATAAACGTCGAATAGTTTCATTTTCAATAATTTACGATGTTTGAAAAATAGAATTGGTTGTTAAAATTTAAGAAAATTTGATTATCAAAATCAATAAGTGTATCTTTGAACACAAAATAAATAAAAATGAAAGAAGTAACAATCAGTATTCCTGAATCAAAATTTGACTTTTTTATGGAGTTAGTCAAAAGTCTCTCATTTGCTAAAGTCGAGAAAATCAATGGTTTACCTCTAACTACCGAACAACAAGCATTTGTTGATGGCTTAGAAGAAGCCTTAGAACAAGCAGAACTTCATCGTCAGGGTAAAATCAAATTAAATGATGCCCGTTCATTCCTATTAGATTTGAAAAAACAAAAAGAACAAACCTTTGAAACCTTCTAATCATGCCTTTCAATTTTGTACTATCTGAAAACTTTGAACGTCAAATCAAAAAACTGTCTAAAAAATATCGCTCGATAGAAGACGATGTTATAGCTCTAATTGACGATTTGGAAACCAATCCCCAACAAGGTGAACCTTTAGGACTTGATTGTTATAAAATTCAACTCAAAATTGCTTCAAAAAATACAGGTAAAAGAGATGGTGGTCGTGTCATAACGTGCGTCAAAATTGTTGATGAACAAATAACTTTATTGGCAATTTATGACAAATCAGAACAAGAAACCATCAAGGACAAAGATTTGAAAATACTTTTAAAAAAAGTATTTGGCAGTTAAAATGCCACCGCTTTCAATTTTAAACCTTCCGTTTCAGGCAACCCACACATCAAGTTCATATTCTGCACAGCTTGACCCGAAGCACCTTTCAACAGATTATCAATCATTGTAATAATCAAGGCTTTGTTGCCATGTTTTGAGACATGAACGATGCCTTTATTGGTACCAACAACCTGTTTCAAATTTGGGTTTTGGTCAACAACATGCGTAAAGGTTGCGTCTTTATAAAAATCAACATATAGTTGTTTTAATTCTTCTTCCGACAAATCTGTTTTAGTATAAACGCTGGCGTAAATGCCACGTGTGAAATTGCCACGAACAGGTAAAAAGTTTATATCTTCTTGAAAATCAGCTTGTAATACTTTGACACTCGCTGTAATCTCTTTCAAATGACGGTGTTTAAATGCCTCATAAATCGAGATATTATTATTGCGCCAGCTAAAATGAGACGTATCTGTCGGCTTCTGTCCTGCACCTGTTGAGCCTGTAATCGCATTCACATGAACGTCGTCTTTCAACAAACCTTTTGAAGCCAAAGGCAAAACAGCCAATTGAATCGTCGTCGCAAAACAACCTGGATTGGCAACGAATTGTGCTTTTTCGATTTTTGATTTATTGAGTTCAGGCAAGCCGTAAACCCACCCCTCAGTATCTGCATTCGGATTCGCTCCGTGGCGATAGTCTTGCGATAAGTCAATGATTTTCAGATGTTTAGGTAATTCCGTAGCGTCCACAAACTTCTTCGCATCGCCATGCCCGACGCATAAAAACAGAACGTCAATAGCGTCATAACTTGCTTTGTCTGTAAAAGTTAAGTCCGTTTCACCAATTAAATCGGTGTGAACAGCACTCAATAAATTGCCTGCATTTGAGTTAGAATGAACAAATTTTATGTTTACAGAAGGGTGGTTAACGAGGATGCGTAACAGCTCTCCTGCTGTATAACCTGCGCCGCCGATGATGCCAATATTTATCATATTTAAAACTTATAGTTGTAAAAATTATGTTTGAAATTGAATTGATTTTGTAAAAAAGTGTGTTTATATTTGTGGATACAAATGCCGAATTACGAACAAACTCAATGTAAACCACTATGACAGAACGAGAATTATGGGTGAGACATGCCTCCCTTTATCAACAAATTCATGTAACCGTTATATATGAAGATGAAATTCTTCAAAAAGTTTCGATGCAAAAACTATATGCGATGCGAGACATTATTTTAGATGAAATCATCTTCGTTGAACGCAAACTAAAAATCAGAATTTAAAATCTAAATCATTATGAATCAAGTAAATAAAGATAAATTAGCAACCTTAATGGTTAAATTCAATGCCATGTCAGAAGTTTATAACCATGCACATTTTCATGCGGAATGGAAACCTTTTATAGACAGTCTTTCTCCATCAGACAGCAAATTTGCGGTAGAAACCATGCTGAATACAATGGTTGAAAATGCACAAGAATTTCGAAAAGTAGCTGTTCATCTCATTGAAAATGGAACAGATGAAAATCGGCACACAATCGCTGAAATGGTCAAAGAATTTAAAGAACTTCCTGTATTTGATAGAAATCGAGCAACAATATGACCCCTCAATATCATTTCACCACTTTCCCCATTTTCATAAAAACGGGAAAATACAATGATTTTCGTTCAAATTCACCCCAAAAATCTTCTAAATCAAGCATTAAATTAGGAATCGGATTGTATCCATTCGCTTTGATGAAATGCTGAATACTCGACCAAGAGTTCAAATAACCTTCCAATTCATCTCTTTGCCACTTAAAAACCATGGACAAATGAGGGGTTTTTAAGGCTTCAAAAGGAAACGGAATGGTTTCATAACCTTCGTCTAAATGCCGCCTTTCACCGTCCCAATATTTGCCTGTAATGTTATGATAAAAATTCTGAATCAGTTTATCCACTTCTTCATCATGGAAACGCATAACACCATATCCCCAAATCGCAATCGTTGCATTTGGTTTGGCAACACGGCGTACTTCTGCATAAAATTTATCAAAATCGAACCAATGAACGGCTTGTGCAACGGTGATTAAATCGAAAGAATTGTCTTCAAAATCAGTCGCTTCGGCTCTACTCACCGCATAGACAATATTATCGGCTTGTGCCGCATTGTCCAATTGCTTTTGGCTCATATCGGTTGCAAACACTTTGTCGAAGTGTTGTGCTAAAACCTTAGCGGCTTGACCGTTGCCTGTGGCACAATCCCATGCAACACCTTTATTATCAACGTTTTGTAAAACGAAATCAAATAAATTTTGTGGATATGTTGGACGAAATTGCGCGTAAGTGGCGGCTTGTTTTGAGAATAAATCTTTCATAAAAGTTTGCCTAATATTAGGAAAAAGACTAAATTTGTTAAAAATATAAAAAAATGAAACAAATTACTTTGACTGTTCCTGATGCTGAATTCTTATCTTTTATGGAACTTATCAAAAGATTTGGCTTTGCACAAGTCAAAAAAATTGAAACAGAACCACCTCTTACAGAGGAAGAAATTCGTTTTGTCGAAGGTTTGAAATCAGCCCTAAAAGAAGTTGAGTTACACCGACAGGGTAAAATTCAACTAACCGATGCACGCCAATTTTTTGAACAACTTAAACCGGAACAACCAACATACTGATATGCCACTTCAAATCGTACTATCAGAAAATTTCAAGCGTGAAGTCAAAATCCTTGGTAAAAAATATCCTTCTCTAAACGATGATTTTCTTAATTTACTTGATGAATTAAATCAAAATCCACAACTTGGTACACCTATCGGTCAAGATTGTTATAAAATTCGGTTGCTTATAAAAGCAAAGAAAACAGGCAAAAGTGGTGGCGGTAGAGTCATTACTTGTGTCAAAATCGTTGACGAAAGAGTATATTTACTTTCCGTCTATGACAAATCTGAACAAGAAAATATTTCTGATAAACGGCTCAATTTTATATTGAAAGAAGCAGGGTTATCAAAGAAATAACCCTATTAGTAATTACGCTTCTTCCTTTTTCTCATTCACATGCTGCCAAATTTTAGTCTGATTGCCCAAAATCTTAGTAAATCCTTTGACATCTTCGCCTGACCAAGCGTTGTTCATTTCGCCATAAGTGCCAAAACCAGAGTTCATCAAATCAAATTCTGATTTAATGCCTTGTAGTTCAAAACGATACGGTAATAATTTAACAATCACTTCTCCCGTCACATTGACTTGTGTATCAGAAAGGAACGTTTCGATATTACGCATAACGGGTTCGAGGAATTGGGCTTCGTGTAGGAACATGCCGTACCAATTCGCCAATTGCTCTTTCCAATACATTTGCCACTTCGTCAAAGTGTGTTTTTCAAGCAATTGATGCGCTTTTACGATGATTATTGCAGCTGCCGCTTCAAAACCAACACGACCTTTGATGCCGATAATGGTATCGCCCACATGAATATCACGACCAATCGCATAAGGCGTTGCCAAACTTTCGAGCTTTTGAATCGCCTCCGTTGGGTGTTCAAACGTCTCGCCATTGATGCCGATGAGTTCTCCTTTGTTAAAATTCAGGGTAATTACTGACGGGTCTGTTTTTTTCAATTGCGATGGGTATGCACTATCGGGCAAGGCTTCGTCGCTTGTCAACGTCTCTTTGCCGCCAACAGATGTACCCCAAATACCTTTATTAATGGAATATTGCGCTTTTTCCCATGAATATTCAACACCATGTTTTGCCAAATACTCAATTTCTGCTTGACGAGACAACCGCAAATCACGAATCGGTGTGATGATTTCAAGGTCATTGCCCAATGTATTGAAAACGAGGTCAAAACGCACTTGGTCATTGCCCGCACCTGTCGAACCATGTGCCACAGCCGTTGCACCAATATTATTGGCATAACGAATGATGGAAAGTGCTTGAAACATACGTTCCGCTGACACTGAAAGCGGATAAACGCCCCCACGAAGGACATTGCCAAAAACGAGATATTTGATACATTCATCATAATATTGCTGAACGGCATCTACAACGGCAAAGGATTTTGCGCCCAAAGCATAGGCTTTTTCTTCCATAACCGCCAATTCTGCTTTGGTAAAACCGCCTGTGTTGACGGTGACAGCGTGGATTTCACAATTTTGTTCAATGGTCAAATACTTGACGCAAAACGAGGTATCTAATCCGCCTGAATAGGCGAGGACGACTTTTTTAGACATGAGTTTGATAAATTATTGGTAATTAATGATTTATATTTAATTTACTGAAGGGTGGATATTGAAATATGCTTTCCAATCTATTTTATCTATTTCTTGTTCAGTAGTATTTTCACTAATTTCTTGCAAAATAAACTCCGAGTTTACTTCCTCAAATTCAGCTTGAGTATTTTGCCAAAACTCTTTATGATATTTATTTACCCAAGCAAGTGTTTTGAAAATAAATGATTTATCCTTATCAAGTTTATTTATTATCTTTTGGTTAAAGTAAATACCAAATATTTCAGATAATACAAAATACGTGTCTTTAAAAATAATATCACTAAGTGTTTCGAAATCGAATGAACTATCAGAATGAACTAATAAATTGGATAAAGAATGAATGGTAATATCAAGACGATAAGCAATTAATAAATCTAAAAACGACAATTTATTATTAAATAAAGCTTCATATTGCCCTTTATGAAAGCTATTAGTTTTTTCGTTGTTGGATAACCAAATTAATAAATGATTAAATCTTGAATGCTTTTTAAATCTTAAATAGGTTCTAATAAAATCCTGATTCGACACAACTTTTACATCCTTTGGCACAACCCGAAACTCTCCCCGCCGAATCTCATACCAATAATTTGTCGCAAACGATTCATTCTGCAAACGAATTTGAACAGGGTCATTTGCCCAAAAATCGCGGGGTTCAGTCGGGTTTTGTTGATTATTATAACGTGTAACATCTAATTCAAAATCTCTATTACCGATGCCTTGAATTAAGCGAAAAGAGATTAAAGCATTATCATTTATTGCATTTTTTTCTCCATTTCGTGCATTTTTATAGGCTTGATAGATAGAATAAACGGTTTGAGCACCATTGATAATTTGCAAGGCAGTTATTTCAATTTGCTTTGCTGTTGTATTAATGCGCTTTGGCAAGCGTTGTGTAATTGCCGTTATACCGTTATTGTAGTACCAAAAAAATGACGAACTATCTTTCAGCGATTGTTCAATTTGATGATTATAACTCGATGCAATTAATGGATTACGAATATTCCAAAAAAAGAGTTTAAAGCCATATTTTTCAAATAAATCATGAATCGTTTTTGGGCGAACTAAAAAAGTATAAGACAAAAACGGTGCATCAACTTGTAAAAAGTTTTTTTCAATATCCAACTGTTCTATCGCTAATGTAATAACTTCATTTTCTGGATTATAATCATATTCGAGTGGATTTTGTGGTTGAATTTGCTTGTAACGCATCTCAATAAAATCCCTTCTCAAACGCTCAATATCAATAATTTCTAAGTCCGCATTTTGCTTTTTAAATTGCTCCACATTCTCTGATACGGAGGGGTTCGTTTGACACAGCGTCAAATAAACAAACTTAACATATTCATTTGCCGCAAGATGTTGTTTGAGTTCCTCGTATTGCTTATTGAAATTTTCATTTTTACTTGAAAACTGTTTTTGACCTGAATAGACTAATTTAAAATCATCCAAAGTGGCTTTAAAAGCGGTTGAATCTAACTTTTCAGTACAATTCTTTTTCGATTTCCATTTTGCTTGAATGACATAGACTATCTTCTTTCCGATATTATCAAAAGTTGAAAAAATAATATCACAAGATGTATCATCATCACCTTCTGTAATATTGAGATTGTAAATAGGTCTTTTGCCATAAAATTTCAAAAACCAAATCAAAAAAGCAAAAGACTTACGAGTCGAATCATCACCTTTGTGCAAACGGACATCCTGTGGATTGTCTGCAATCACTTCGTTCAATTCATTGTCTAAGGCATCATAGAAATCAGTAAAAGTCATTTTTATAAATTTTGACAAAACTACTCAATCCATTCGTTTTTTTCAAAAATACTGAGGGGTATCTTTTGAATATCAATCACTTAGAAAAAATCTGTTGCAAAACGCACAGGTTTAAACTCCCGATATTCCTCCTCTTTATCAAAAGAAGAACCGTTTGGTTTCGTATTTTTTTGATTGTCAATAATGATTTGATTGGTCAAATCGAAACGCATTTTGCGCTCAATTTCTTCCAATTTTGAAGGCGCGAGCATACCCGTACAAAGGCACATTTTGCGTTGTTTTTCTTGCAAAATAGCGTAATTCGGGCAACTTGCACAGCCTTTCCAGAATTGGTCGTCTTGTGTCAAGTCGCTAAACGGCACGGGCATATAGCCGAGTTCGGTATTGATTTTCATCACAGGACCACTCGTTGTGATGCCGAAAACTTTTGCAGAAGGATATAAATCACGTGCAAGGTTAAACGCCGCTTTTTTGATTTTACGTGCCAAACCATGTTTGCGATAGTCAGGGTCAACAATTAAGCCCGAATTTGAGACGTATTGTGCCGTACTCCACGATTCGACATAACAGAAACCAATCATGCGTAAATCGTCAAAAGCAATGACCGCATGACCTGATGAGAGTTTCTTTTTGATATAATTTGGGTCACGTTTGGCGATGCCTGTACCGCGTACTTTTGCAGATTCTTCAATCAAGTCGCAAATCGCTTGAGCATATATTTCGTGAGATTCGTTGCCAATTTCGATGCGTAAATCCAGTTGAGTGCTATTTTGAGTCAATTCCATTTCGCTGAAAATGATTTTTAATTGTTTGAAAATGAATGGGAATTAGAAAATTATTTGTCCAAAAATACAGAAAACACCATGCCTAATTGTTTGTCAGTAGGAGACAGAGACCCCTCAGTAAGGTCACGTCTGTTTCAATATAATTTGGATTTTAAGACTTTAGAGATTAAGATTTAAGACATTTACAGATTTTGAGATATGCTGTGTACGACAACTCTGTCGGTACATTTAATATCTTAATATCTGGTGTCTTAATATCTTATAAAGATTTGTACGGCGAAGTTCCTTGAACGCCTCATGCCGGGGAAAGAGTATTTTTACACGCACATGCGTGGTGGAATACGGCTAGGTCGCAGCGGTCGGATTTGACGCTCGCAAGTTAAGGTAGGATAATATGACGTAGCCGTTTTAAACATGATGGAGCAAATGTAAGGACACTCACCCTATTCTGCAACTGATATGCCGAATAAAATTCGTTTTTTAACTTAATTTTAAAATTTAAGATAACAAACTTTACGATTTCTAAATATAATTCGGATATATTATTTCCTGCAATCTGATGCTTATTTTTGTTTTTCAGCAAATCTTACAGTTGATTTACTTTTTTTTATAAAATAATATTAGGGTATGTGGGCAAATGACGAAATCGAAGTGCATGCATTTATGGGCATTCAAACTGACAATGGGTGTTTTAGTTTTGATAAAAAAATATCAAAAAACCCTTAAAAAAGAACGCTCTTTGGCAAGTTTGTAGCAAACAAAAATTGCCAAAGAGCGTAAATTAAATCTAAAACCAACGAGTATCTGCTATAAAACGCCCTTCGTGGAAGGCAGACGCATATTATTCACATCACGACGAATAGCCATTTTTATGGCTTTCGCAAACGTTTTGAAAATCGCTTCGATTTTATGATGCTCATTCGTTCCTTCAGCTTTGATATTGAGGTTGCAACGGGACGCATCGCTGAACGATTTGAAGAAATGGTAAAACATTTCCGTTGGCATTTCGCCTATTTTTTCACGTTTGAAGTCCGCATCCCAAACCAACCACGGGCGACCGCCAAAATCTAAGGCAACTTGACACAAACAATCGTCCATCGGCAAACAAAAACCATAACGTTCAATGCCCAATTTTGAACCCAACGCCATATAATAGGCTTCACCCAACGCCAAAGCCGTGTCTTCAATCGTGTGGTGTTCGTCAATATGCAAATCGCCTTGAACATGAACCGTCAAATCGCTGCCTGAATGACGTGCCAATTGGTCGAGCATGTGGTCAAAAAAGCCTAAACCTGTTTTCATATCCGATTGACCAGTGCCATCGAGGTTTAGATAAATGGAAATATCCGTCTCTTTTGTCGTGCGTCGAACGGTTGCAGAACGGTCATTGAGTTTTAAAAATTCATAAATATCTTTCCAATGAGCAGTCACCAAAGCACAGTCATTTTCAAGACTTAATTCTTTGATTTTCAAATCATTATCAGACAAATAAATGCCTTTGCAGCCTAAGTTTTTGGCTAAAATAATATCCGTCATGCGGTCGCCAATGACAAAAGAATTTGCCAAATCATACCCCCCCTCAGTATATTGGGTCAACATACCCGTTCTCGGTTTGCGGGTAGGCGCATTTTCATGCTCAAAAGTAGGGTCGAGGTGCACCTCGGCAAACGTAATGCCTTCATTTTCAAAGGCTTTGAGCATTTTATTATGCGGCGGCAAGAAGTTCTCCCACGAATTTGCAGGCGTACCCAAACCGTCTTGATTGGAAACGATGACCAATTCGTAATCCAATTCCTCTGCTATTTTGCCCAAATACTTAAAAACGTGTGGATAAAATTCGAGTTTTTCGAGTGAGTCAATTTGGAAATCAACAGGTGGTTCGATGATGAGTGTACCATCGCGGTCAATAAATAGGACTTTTTTCATTTTTATAAAAATTTGATAATCAATGGCTGTTACGTGATGAAATAGTTATCTGCAAAAAACCTTTTAGCTATCCCCTCAGTCCCGAAAGAATCGGGATTTCGTTTCACTTAATATTTCGCCCAAAATTAAGCGAATTGCGTAAAAAAGCAGTTCTTTACGTTTTTTAAAAAGCTACTTACTCACATTTACTTTGGCGGGACTATACATCCATATTCCATTTTGCAGAAAGGCGTGTCACTACTGCAACTTCCATTTTTCGACTTCGCTTCGGCTCAAAGACGAGATGCTCGCCGCTATTTTGACAGAATTGGACTTGCAAAAAGACTACCTCAACGGGGCTACAATCGAAACCATTTATTTCGGCGGTGGCACCCCCTCAGTATTGACTGTCAATGATTTAAATATTTTATTTGAAAAAATAAATACGCATTTTACAATTGTTGACAATCCGGAAATCACCCTTGAAGCCAATCCTGACGATTTGAGCCTTGACTATCTGCAAGCCTTGAAACAACATACCCCCATCAATCGCCTAAGCATCGGTATTCAATCTTTTTCAGAAGAAGACTTGCGGTGGATGAATCGAGCGCACAACGCCATCGAAGCCAAAATGTGCATCGAATATGCGCAAGACATTGGTTTTGACAACTTAACGGTGGACTTGATTTATGGCTCACCGACCACGAGTGATGAGCAATGGCTCACAAATTTGCAAACGGTTTTTGATTACGGTATTCCTCATATTTCATGTTATGCTTTGACGGTAGAAGAAGGAACGGCGTTGCATAGTTTTGTGAAAAATAAAAAGACCCCCTCAGTATCAGACGAGCATCAAGCCCGTCAATTTGAGATTTTGATGGACCAAATGCGTCGAAATGGCTTTTTGCACTACGAAATTTCCAATTTTGCGCAACCCAACCATTTTGCACGCCACAATTCTAACTATTGGCTTGGTGTGCCTTATCTCGGCATTGGCCCGTCGGCACATTCATTCGATGGTCTGAATCGGCAGTGGAATGTGGCGCATAATCCCAACTATATCAAGCAATTACAAAACAAAAAATTGCCATTTACGAAGGAAATCCTTACACCTGAACAACGCTACAATGAGTATGTGATGACAACACTCCGCACGCTTTGGGGCTGCGACCCCTTAGTCATCGGCAAGCGGTTTGGTCAGAAGTATTTAAAATATTTTAATCAAAAAATTGTCGAATTTGTTCAAAATCAAACAGTTACGACAGATGGTAAGAAATATTTTTTAACGGATAAAGGACGTTTGTTAGCAGATAGGATTGCGATGGAGTTGTTTTTCGAGTAAAAAATAAAATATAAAACATAGCCACATAGGGCACATATTTTTTTTTGTAAAAACTTGATTATCAATAAACTATGTGTCCTATGAGGCTATGTTTTTTCAAAAAAAAATGAGATTAATACCTCAACCGTCTTACAAATTCCCAAGCCACAATACCTGCTGAAACGGCAATATTCAACGAGTGTTTTGTCCCAAATTGTGGTATTTCGACAACAAAATCAGCCATTTCCATAGCGATTTCAGACACACCTTCTACTTCATTCCCAAAAATGAGGGCATATTTTTTATCAGAAATCCCCCCTAAATCTATATCATTTAAAAAAATAGAAGCCTCAGCTTGTTCAACAGCGACCAAAATATACCCCTCAGTATGGAGCGCCTCCAAAGCCTCTTTTGTTTCAGCAAAATGCCGCCATGCAACGGATTCTGTTGAACCCAAAGCCGTTTTCATAATTTCACGATGTGGTGGTTGTGCTGTAAAACCGCATAAAACAACCTCTTCACAACCAAAGGCATCAGCTGTTCGGAATGCCGAACCGACATTGAGCGCAGAGCGGACATCGTCTAAAACGAAGACCAAAGGCGTTTTTTCAGATTCTTTAAAATCCTCAACCGTTGGGCGGTTGAGTTCATCCATTTTTAGTTTTTTCACTTGTTTTATTGTATTTTTCCTTTCAAAACAACGTTTTCTATCCAATTTGCGCCAAAAGAGTAAGGCAAATAAGCAACCGAAGGCACAGGTTTCGTCATGATACAATTGCCCATTTTACCGACCGCAAAGCTACCAAAATCATTGCTCATTTCTAAAGCCGCTGCACCATTGAGTGTCGCAGCATTAATCGCTTCATTGGGTGTCATACGCAAACGAATGCACGCCAAACTGACGACAAACGGCATGGATACTGAGGGGGTCGTGCCAGGATTAAAATCAGTAGCCAGCGCAACGGTTACGCCCGCATCAATGAGTTTCCGAGCGGGCGGCGTATGCGCATCGTTCAGAAAAAATGGTGCGGTTGGCAAAAGTGTTGCAATAGTATTTGAGTTTTTTAATACCGCAATTTCAGCATCATTTAAAACTTCAAGATGGTCAACGGAAACGGCGTTGTGTTTTACTGCCGTTTCGATGCCGCCCATTGAGTTGAATTGATTGGTATGGATTTTAGGTCTTAAACCATAATGCGCAGCAGCGGTTAAAATACGGTCGGTCTCTTCGCTTGAAAATGCGATTTTTTCACAAAAGACATCGACATAGTCCGCCAAACCATCATCGGCAATTCTGGGTAACATGTCATTGATTATCAATGAGATATAATCGTTTCTATTATTCTTATATTCCGTAGGAACCGCATGTGCGCCTAAAAAAGACGCTTTGATTTCGACATCAGAAACGGCTTTCAATCGTCGAATAACGCGCAACATTTTTAACTCACTGTCCACCGTTAAGCCATAACCGCTTTTGATTTCAAGGCAGCCTGTGCCTAAATATCGGGCTTCATCAAGACGCAAAAGACTGCGTTCAAACAGTTCGTCCTCAGACATCGCTTGTAAACGACGCGCCGAATTGAGTATGCCGCCGCCACGAGCAGCAATTTCTTCGTAAGGAATGCCTTGAATCCGCATCTCAAACTCTTCCTCACGTGTCGCTGCAAAAACCAAATGCGTATGGCTATCGCACCAAGCAGGCAGCACAATGCGGTCAGTTGCGTCTATGATTTTATCAGCCAGTTCTGGGCAATTGGGCATCGTGCCGAACTGTGTAATTCGTTGATTATCAATGAGTAAGAAAGCATTTTCAATGATTGGTAAATTTGCCATTTCTGCACCTCGAAGCCTCGATATACTGAGGGGGTGTATGCCGATGAGGAAGCGGATGTTTTTTATTAAAAGAGAAGGCATCGTTTCTTTTTTGAATTTTAATCCACAAAGTTAGTTTTTACCTTCTAAATAACTCTGTTAGATGAATCAAAAAAGGCATAACTCATTGTGAATCATGCCTTTTCTATCTGTATATTATTTAACCTATAATTTTTTTATCTTCACCTCCACCCGCCGATTGAGCAAATCCTCTTCAGTATTGCACCCGCCCGCCACACAATCTTTAAGTGGACGAATGCGTCCATAGCCATGTGCCAACAGGCGTTTTTCTTTGATGCCTTGCGATTTAAGATACGCAACAATTTCTTCGGCACGTTGTGTCGAGATGCTTTTAGCCAATTTATCGGTCTCGATGACCCCCTCAGTATGAACACAGATTTCGACGATTAATTTGCGATTTTTTTTCAAAAATGCTACTAAATCGTCTAATTCTAATGCCATATCAGGCGAAATCCCTAATTCTGCTTGTGTCGTATAACGTATATTTTCAGCAAGAAAGGACTTATTCGGACGCATTTTATCATTGTCGAGCAATTTTTGCATGGCATCCAGATATGTCTTTTTACCTTCATTTTCATCCTTTACAGCATCCGTTTTCTTAGATTTACTTTTGCCTTCATTTTCATCCGTTACAGCATCCGTTTTCTTAGATTTAGTTGTCTTTTTACTGGCACTTGTACTTTCTTTTTTATTTGTTTTTTTAGGACTAAAAGAGGTATTATGGTTAGTCGCATCTGCAATCACTTCTGGGTTGTCATTCGCTATTTTGGGCTCTTCAAAGGATATTTTTGGGCTATTATCAACCAAAATCGTCTCTTTTTCAACTTTGGTTGAATCCTTATTGATGACAAAAGCCTTGTTGTCTGGCATCAGTTCAGACAGCATCTTGAACAGAAAAATATCGTCGCCTCGTCCGCCACGCATAGAGGTAAAAGCCCCGCCCGCACCATCTTTATCAAAACAAATCGAAATATCGTCATAAGGGCTATTGATAGGTGCGCCAACGTTGATAGGCGTTTGCCATTCATGCGTGCCCGTTGAATCCTCTTGCGTCACAAAAATATCGTAGCCGCCATAACTTGGATGCCCTTTTGAGCAAAAGTAGAGTTTACCATCGGCGGCGGCGTAAGGGAAACCTTCATTCGCGGCTGTATTGACATTTTTTCCTAAGTTTTCAGATTTTGTCCACCCTTTTTTAGTTTTCGTCACAACATATATGTCCAAACCGCCAAAACCATCGCTTCTTTGAGCCGTATAGAATAGCCGTTTGCCATCAGGAGATATGGAAGGATAAACATAGTTGTTTTCAGGTGTGCAAAAAGACAACATTTCTATATTGTGAAACGAAGTGCCATCTTCTGTTTCGGCAGTAAAAATCTGCATATTATATGTGCCATTACGTCCAGGTTTGCTGCCATTGCGGCAAAAATAGGCATGTTTGCCATCAGCTGTAAACGAAATATTAGAGGTATTTCGGTTGATTTCGGTCAATTTAGCCGAAATTTCACGTGGTTCAGCGAACGATGTATCACCTGTTCGTTCAGCGTAATAGACGGTGACATAGTCACGACCCGTTGTAGGGTTTTTTTCTTTTAAAATATTGAATCCAGGATGGCGGTCGGAAGCAAAAGCAATGCCTTTGCGGAATATAATAGGCGCATTGTCGTCACCATCGGAGTTTTGGGGGAATGGATAAACCTCGACATCCTTGAATAACGGTTTCAACGTTTTAACTTTATCCACATTGTCGAGCAGCAATTTGCCGCGTTCATTTTCGGGCTGAAGTTTATTGTATTTTTTAAAATAGAATTTTGCCTCGTCGTACTGCCCCAACATCATGAGGGTTTCGCCGTATTGCAAAAAGTCGTCGGGACGCGCATTATCGTCTTCTACAATATTCGCCATAAGCGGTGCAGCCTTTTCAGGACGGCTCAAAATACGGTAGCAGTTCGCTAATTTCCCTCGAGCGGCGGTATTATTAGGTTTTTTGGCAAGGAAGGCTTCATATATAGGTATCGCTTCTGCGTATCCGCCGTTCTTGAACAATTCGTTGGCGCGGTCTATATTTTGCCCCCTCAGTAGGGTTGTCAAAAAAGTGAAACAAATGAGTATCCTCAATTTAAATACTATCATTTTACCATTTTCAGTTTAAATCGTGTCGTAATTTTGGTTATAATTCTTAAAATCTTTGTAAATTTAATGCATTATTCGACAGAATAAATGTTACATCTTCTATGATCCTACGTCCAAAAGTCGTGCTAAGTTCATCATTCTAAGGCATACCAACTGTTAACAAACAACTTTTTTTACGCATTTTAGGGCAAATATAATTTTAATTCACTCAAGTTTTTCACGTAACAATATTTTCAAATCATCAAATACTTTATTATGAAAATCATAAATTTCTTATCCATTGCTTGTTTGGTGGCTTTTTTAGCCCCCTCAGTATCCATAGCTCAAATAACACCAAAAGGTGTTGAAGACACCAAGTCGGTTGCCGCGCCTGCTACAGTTTCGCTCGTTCGCGAAGGTGAACGCCCGATGAGCCAAGGCAGTAAAAATTCATTGACGATTGACATTCCAAAAACATCTTCAAAATTCGCTGAAAAGTTGTGGAAAGATTACGTTAAACAATTTAGTGGTAACACGAAAAGAGACCGAAAAACAGATGAATGGTTCACTGATAATGCTATGATTAGCAATATCGGCGGTGCCAATACGGTTGATTTATACGCAATGTTTACAGAAAATAATGATGCCACAACGCTCGGTGTGTGGATTGACCTAGGCGGTGCTTATGTGGGGTCAAAAGAGTATTTAGACAAATATGCAGCAGCAGAAAAGATTTTGACAGATTTCGCTTTGACCGTCCAGCGCGAACAAACTAAAATTCAACTTGACGACCAAAAAGATGCCTTGAAAAAGCTCGAAAAACAACAACGAAACCTTGAAAAAGACAATCAAAACTTGCACGATGATATCGAAAATTGGAAAAAAAGAATCGCAAAAGCCGAAGCCGATATCGAAACCAATTTGAAAGATCAAGTGGATGCTAAGGTGAAAATCGAAGCACAAAAGAAATTGGTGGAAGAAGTTCAGAAAAAATTGAACTCAATGAATTGATTACAAAATATTTAGGCATTAAATAAAAAAACGTTAGGATTCATTCGAGTCCTAACGTTTTTTTATTCAATGTTCTAACAACTTAATTTAAAAAATTAAGCCGTTGCTTTAGGTGTGATGAAAACAACGCGTCTGTCATCTTTACCTTTTTTGAAACCCACTGTACCTTCAACCGCAGCGTGTAAAGTATGGTCTTTGCCCATATACACGTTTTGTCCTGGATGGAATTTTGTACCGCGTTGACGAATCAAAATATTACCAGCAATAGCGGCTTGGCCGCCGAACATTTTTACGCCCAAATATTTGGCTTTACTGTCGCGTCCGTTATCCGAACTACCCGCGCCTTTCTTATGTGCCATGTCTTTTTTTCGTTAAAATTATTAAATAAAGTTAATGATTGTTATTGTCTGATTTTAAACCTAAACAATAACAATTAGGTCAATTTAAGCTGTAATAGTATCAATAGTGATACTTGTTAAAGCGTCGCGGTGACCATTTTTGACGCGATAGCCTTTACGGCGTTTCTTTTTGAAGACGATAACTTTGTCGCCTTTCAAATGTGCATTTACAGTGGCTTTTACAGATGCGCCACCTACATTCGGCATACCGATATTTACAGAGCTGCCGTCGTCAATCAACAATACTTCGTCGAATGTGACACTGCTACCTGCTTCGGTTTCTAACCGGTGGACGAAAAGCTGTTGCCCTTCAGTCACTCTTACTTGTTGACCGGCTATTTTTACGATTGCATACATGATGTTAAGGAACTTTTATTAATAAAATATGTTAAAAAACAGAAAATCAGGAGTAAGAAAAGACCAATTCCTTCAATTCAGGGCGCAAATATACACTTTATCAACAAAATTCCATAAGGTTTTTTGAATAAAAACAAGAAAAATTAAGCTATTTTGACCTATTAGACCTTTTTAAGTAAGCGTTTTTCTACCTTCGCAGCAGAACGCCTAATCTAAATCTTTTTATTGATGAGCCAACGAACGATTTTAACAATTGCTTTCTTGTTGATTATCAGCATTTTACGCAGTACACCGTATTTCTACATCAAAGTGGAGACCCCCTCAGTATGGACAGCAGAATGTGCCTTACTGAACGCCCAAAAAGAACTAAGAATTTATAAAATTGAATTGCAAAAAGAGACCAACGATGCTCATTTTGCGCTCGATATTGAAGAACCCAAATTGATAACACTGACCTACGCTGGTGAATCCTTTGATATTTTTGTAGAACCAACCGATGATTTAACGATCATTTTTACAAATAAACAAATCAGCAAAACGATTCAATTTCAAGGGCAAGGGACTGACAATAACACCATTTTCAGTGCCTTTCAAAGCCGTTTTCGTTCCAATAATAATTCTGATTTTCAAACGACATTCCTCTCCCCTTCGATTGAGGAGGGGATAAAAAGCCGTATTTTATCGTCTGATGCGACTACTTTTTTATCATTGACCAATGCTGATAAGGAAGCGGCTTTGCTGTTTTTAGAAAATTCAAAATCTAAAATCAATAAAAAGCTTTATTCGCAACTCTGGACAGAAATCAACTACACTTACGACACGCAGCTTTACGCTTACTTTTTATTAAAAAAAATGACTCCTGATGAATTTCGTTTGACAACGCAAAAATTTTTTCCATTCAAAGGATTCAACTATACCGATTATGAACGAAACGAAACAAGTGTTTTTCGCAATGCGTTAAAAACGTTCATTCACTATCAAGCCCAGCAATTTCAAAACGATGATGACCCCAATACACTTTTCGAAACAATAGAAAAAAAACTCGATGGTTACGACCGTTTTTGGTTAGAAAAAGAACTACTCATCGAGGTTTTAGACAAGACACACAGCCTAAGTTTTGGACGGCAACACATCGAGCGTTTTCGAGAAAAGTGTATTTTTAAGGAGATTGTAAAAGAGCTAGACGATGCTTATGACAAATATCTGGACGTAACAGAACGAAGCGAAGCTCCTGATTTACAATTAGTTACAATTGATGGAAAACCTCTCTATTTGAAAGAGTTTCAAGGTAAAGTCGTTTATATCAATTTTTGGGCAAGTTGGTGTCAACCCTGTATCAGCAACTTTACAAAATATGCAGAGGTGCGAAATCGCCTTTTTACTGAGGGGGTCGTTTTGTTGAATATTAGTATTGACGAACAGCCTGAACAGTTCCGAAATGCGGCGATTCGACTCAATATTAAAGGGCTAAATGTGCAGCCGATGGATATAGCCGCGACGAAAAGATTATATAATTTATATGCCATACCCAGCTATTTTATCGTTGATAAACAAGGCAAATTCGCGCATCTTTCAGATAAAGAAGGGCGTGATGTGATAGCAGAATTTAAAAAATTGCTTGCAGAGTGACTTGTTTTTCTAATTTTGTGTTATTCTTGTTTTTTTTTTACTTGTTACAACATGCTACCACCACTTTTTAAAATAAGAGACAAAGGTAAATACGGCTTCATGGACGCTGATGGCGAAATCATTGTCGAGCCGCAATATCAAGACATTGAGGACTTTCACAACGAATTTGCGCGGGTGAGAATCTTTGACCGAGTGATGTTAATGGACAATTACGGTCGTCTTTTGATGAAAAGAATCTTCAATTACGTCGGTCTGATGGAGGAAGGCTTGGCGCGTGTTCAGCTGGTCAATCAGTGGGGTTATATTGACAGCCGTTGCAATTTGGTCATTGACGTTCAATTTGAAGGCGCGGGCGATTTTCATGGCGGTATGGCAACGGCACGGTATGGCGGTCTTTGGGGATTCATAAATAGAGAAGGCGAATTTGTTATAAAACCGCAATTTGAGGAAGCAGAAAAATTCAATAATGGTCTCGCAGCCGTCAAATTAGAGGGTAAATGGGGTTTTATCAACAACAAAGGCAAATGGGTCGTTGACCCGACCTTTGATTTAGCAACCACATTTCAAGGCGATGTCGCCACCGTTTTTGAAGACAATAAATGGGGTTTGTTGCACAAAACAGGGCAGACAATTCTACCCCCTCAGTATCCGCACATAAAAGGCTTGAGCGATGGGCTATTCATGGAGGGTTTGGCAATCGTAAAAATTGAAGACAAATTTGGCTTCATCAATCAAGGCGGCGAAGTTATGATTAACCCTGTTTTCGAGTTCGTCAGCGATTTCTATAATGGCTTAGCGGTGTTTAGTTATAAAGAAAAATTTGGTTACATGAGCAAAACCGCTAAACTGCACATCGAACCTCGTTTTGAAGAAGCACAGCGTTTTAGCGAAGGCTTAGCGGCTGTTCGCGTCAAAAATCAATGGCTTTACGTGGATACAGATGGGCATATTGCGATTCCTCCCCGTTTCCTCGACAATGTTGAGCCTTTCAAAAATGGTTTATCTTGGATTGAAAAAAATAATATGTGGGCTTATATCAACCTCGAAGGACAGGTTGTTTGGCTCGAAGAAGATATTTAGGTAATGGTGAATGGTGAATAATTTAATGGTGAATCAGAAAAATTCACCATTAAATTATTCGCCATTCACCATTACAAAAAAAACCAAAGCTATGAGCGAATTACTCTACCGCATTGCTCTCACCAAAGTACCAAAGGTGGGCGCCATCCATTCAAAAAATCTTATAGCCCATTGTGGCAGTGCCGAGGCTGTTTTCAAAACATCTAGAGCCCATTTAACCAAAATAAATGGTATTGGGGAAGGGATTGCTGATTATATTTTGACATCAAATGTCTTAAAATGGGCTGAAAAGGAGTTGGATTTCATCGAAAAAAACAAGGTGCGCGTCTTGTATCATACTGATGCCGACTATCCACGCCGTCTTTGTGCAAACGCTGATTGCCCAATGCTTTTGTACTACAAAGGCACTGCTGATTTGAATGCCCCACGCATTGTTAGTATCGTGGGTACACGAAAACCGTCGTCGTATGGTATTCGGATGTGCGAAGAAATTGTTGATGGATTTTTGCCTTACAATGTTTTGATAATCAGTGGATTAGCATATGGCATTGATGCAACAGCACATCGCCGTTGCTTGTCGGTAGCGATGCCAACAGTTGGTATTATGGGGACGGGATTGCAACGAATTTATCCCGAAGAGCACCGCAGTTTCGGATTGAAAATGTGCGAAAATGGCGGCTTATTGACTGAATATCCAAGCGACCAGGACCCTGAACAAAAGCATTTCCCAATGCGCAACCGCATTATTGCGGGCATGAGCGATGCTGTTATCGTCGTTGAAACGGCGGCAAAAGGCGGTTCGATGATTACAGCAAATATTGCACTTGACTATGGACGTGATGTATTTGCCGTACCCGGTCGTGTGGGCGAACATCAAGCACAAGGTTGTAACAATCTTTTGCGTATGCGAAAAGCGAGCCTTATTGAGCAAGCACACAATGTTGCAGAACAATTACGTTGGACTGAAATGGATGCGGGAAAAACGCCCGTTCAAACGCAACTTTTCTTAGAACTATCTGATAATGAGCGATTTATCATAGGTATTTTGAAAAAATCTGAAACACCTACCCCTATTGATACATTGAGCCTTGAAGCTAAAATGAACCCGAGCCAAATTGCTTCTTTGTTATTGACTTTGGAATTTAAAGGTGTTGTTCAAGCATTGCCCGGGAAACGATTTGGTCTTGTTTAATGGTGAATATTTTAATGGTGATTGGTGAATAACGAGACACACCAAGTTCGGGGAATTTTCAAAATTCCCCGAACTTCCTACTCCATAAAAAGTAAAATGCGTTATTTCGCAGCAAAAAAAAATTTATGAAATTATTAGGTCTTATTGGCTATCCGTTGGGTCATTCATTTTCAAAACCTTATTTCAATACAAAATTCGAAGAATTGGGTATTGCAGATGAGTGGCAATATGAGTCATTTCCTATCGAAAACATTGAAAAACTGGACGATATACTGAGGGGGCATCCAGAACTCGTGGGTTTGAATGTGACGATACCCTACAAGCAAGCAGTCCTACCTTTCATTGATACATTCGAAGAATCGGCGGCTGAAATCGGCGCGGTCAATTGCATTGACATACGCAATGGTCAAATGAAGGGGTATAATACAGATGCTTATGGTTTTGAAAAATCTGTATTGGGTTTGCTCAATACGCCTGATTTAGAGAGTTTGCTCAATCTCAACTTAAAGGCATTGGTTCTCGGTACAGGTGGCGCATCAAAGGCGATTGCTTATGTCTTAAAAAAATGGCATATTCCGTTTCAATATGTGTCGCGGACACGCTCTGAAACGTCTTTGAGTTATGAAGATATTGATGAAAAAATAATGAAAACGCACCACCTCATCGTTAATACAACGCCGTTGGGTATGTCGCCTAATACTGAGGGGTATCCGCCATTGCCTTACGAGTACGTTGGAAATCAACACTTTCTGTACGATTTGGTTTATAATCCCGCCATAACGCAATTTCTAAAACGTGGTATAGACAACGGTGCAAATGGAAAAAATGGTTTGGATATGCTATATTTTCAAGCGGAACGCGGTTGGGAAATTTGGAATCAATAAGGGATAGAAAACTATGGGAAAACACAACGAAATAGGTCAACAAGGCGAACAAGCTGCCGCCGATTTTTTAGAACAAAAAGGCTATCAAATCCTGCAACGCAATTGGCGTTACAAAAGGGCTGAACTCGACATCATAGCGATGGATAAACGAACTATGGTATTTGTGGAAGTGAAAACGCGGTCAGATTATACTTTTGGACGACCTGAAACGGCTGTGGATGGCAAAAAACAACGGCTCATGACCCAAGCTGCTATCGCTTATATGGCAGAAAGTGGGCATGATGGAGCTATTCGGTTCGATATTTTGAGCCTGATACTGAGGGGGGATAAATTTTATGTTGACCACTACGAAGATGCCTTTTTTCCAGGATTGGCTTAACGAGCTACGAATTACACGAATAACGATTAACAAATAACGATTAACAAATAACTAAATCATATCAGGTCTATTGTCTTTATCTTCAGTATCTTTTTTATGAAAACCAATAGGGCGACGGCTGCGACATTTTTCGCGCCATTCATCGCGCCAGCGTTCGCGTTCTTCGGGTGTCATGCCTTGCCATTTTTCGTACATCTGTTTTTTTTGTTCCCAATGGTCTTTGCCTTCGCCTAAACTCGACATACCAATAACTTTAAAACCACCCGTCAGTATGCGACCTAAAACAAACAATCCAAGGGCTTGTGAAAAGGTAATCATCGGCAAATTGAACAATTCAGGCATCAGCCAATTCCACAATGCCATGACGAATGTGCCAAAAAACACAATATAGAGCGCGACAATAGCCGCCATTTTCAGACCTTTTTTAAGCCAAAAATTGTCCATTTCTTTAAGATTTTTAGATTTTAGGTTTTGAGTTAACCCAAAATTCAAAACTAATTATTTACTAAGTCTTCGTAGATTGACTTCAAACGTTCACGTAGGAAAAGTACCGCATAACGCTTGCGAGAAAGCAGTGTATTGATTGTTACGCCCGTTCCAGCAGCAATTTCTTTAAAACTTTTATCTTCTAATTCATGTGCAATGAATACCTCACGTTGCTCTACAGGTAGTTCATCAAGGGCTTCTGTAAGCGCATCCATGATGGTTTCACGCATCATTTCGACATCGGCTGTGTGAATATTTGCCGCAGGCAACAAGTCATCAATGAGGTACGGCTCATCTTCGCCACTGCCATTGAACGAAAAAACATCTTCGAGCAACAACGGTTTTTTCTTCCGATAGCGGTCAGTGATTTTGTTGCGTGCCACTGTGAAGAGCCACGAAGCAATTTTCTCGATGGGCTTCATGAGTCGGTACATTTCCGTAAACTCATAAAAAACGTCTTGCAAAATATCTTCTGCATCGTCTTGACGCGGTATGCGTTGACGAATAAAAGCCAGTAGCCGTTGCCTTTCGCGGCGCACGGTCTCCTGTATTTGCTGATTTTGCGAGTCAGCCAATTGTGATTCGATTGTTAATGTTGCGTACTTCATCGTAGTTTAATTGACGAGGAACTGTGAAAAATATTTTAAAGTAAACAAAAAATCTGAAAAAGAGTTTGGAAACACGAAATTCACTGATTACACGAATTAAATAAAGTAAATCAATTCGTGTAATGCGAGTAATTGGTGTCAGTCAATTAAATTTGCAAAAAAACGAAAAACAACGTGGCGATTCAAGAGAAACAACATTTTTACTCTATTGACCTTTTGCGCGGTTTGGCTGCGTTAACGGTCGCTTTTTACCATTATACTGACTTTTTCCTAGCGAAAACACACCCCCTCAGTATTTCTTTCCATCACGGTTACTTAGGTGTCGAAGCGTTTTTTGTGATTTCAGGTATGGTCATCCCTTATTCGTTGTCGCTCAAAAGATACACCATTCGGCAATTTGGTCGGCAATTTGTCAGCCGCATCATTCGTATTGAACCCGCGTATTGGGCAAGTATCGTTTTGATGTTGATGAAAGATGCCAGCGTTTGGTTTGTCAAAGCCGATAGATGGATTGAATTGGATTTTTACAATCTTTTTCTACATATTTTTCATATCAATGCCATTATGCACGAACCGTGGTTGCGCGGTATTTATTGGACTTTGGCTATAGATTGGCAGTTTTATCTCGTTTTACTCATCTTTTTTGCATTGTTCAATCGTCGGGAGTGGTGGATTCGCTACCCTATTTATGCGCTTTTTGCCTTCGGACATTGGTATTTTCCTTATGAATGGCTGCCCTATCATGTCGCTTCATTCGGTGCGGGTTATATTTTATTTCAATATTATCGCGGTTATATTGACGAAAAGGAATTAGCCATAATCCTACCCGCTATGTTGTTGATGCACTATCGCGGCTTCGATATGAAACATTGTTTGGCGACAGCAATACCTTGTGCCATTATACTTTTTATCAATAAAGAGTGGAATTGGTCAAAATTTATAGGCAAAACGTCTTATTCGTTTTACTTAACGCACGTCGTCACCGGTTGGCTTTTGCTCGATGGGGCAGCCGAAATAGCAAAAGACAATGGTTGGTTTATGGGTACGGCTGTGATTGTTGCCGTTGCTTTCAGTCTTCTTTTTTCAAAATATTTTTATGATTGGGTGGAAGAACCGACGATTCAATGGGGTAAAAATTGGCATAAATGGGTAAAAAGGAATGATTAAAGTGGTTGTACCTCTACAACCTCAATTCCGATCCGACACCCATTTTCA
Organism: Saprospiraceae bacterium; assembly: GCA_043721685.1. Lineage (GTDB taxonomy): Bacteria > Bacteroidota > Bacteroidia > Chitinophagales > Saprospiraceae > JAAFJT01. The sequence continues at coordinate 54,756 of JAYSQG010000118.1, forward strand.
GTTCATTCAGTAAGACACGTTCTAATTCTTGTTTGTCATTAAAACCGCCGATTTTTTGCCTAAAAGTATCAGCTGTTTTCTTATGCTCTATTTCTAACTTTCTATTTTGACTGATGGTCAAAAAATCTTCTTCTTGGTCAATCCCGAGAAACCTTCTATTCGTCAAATTGGCGGCAATGCCTGTTGTGCTGCTACCCGCAAATGGGTCCAATATCCAAGCATCAGGTTTTGTTGATGCTAAAATGGTGCGGGTCAAAACGGATAAGGGTTTTTGAGTGGGGTGTTTGCCACAAGACTTTTCCCATGGTGCTATGGCGGGCAATTTCCAAACATCTTTCATTTGTTTGTCGCCATTTAGTTGCTTCATCAAATCATAGTTATAATAATGCGCCACACGTTCATTTTTACGCGCCCAAATGATCTGTTCTGTTGAATGTGTAAAAAAACGGCAGGAAAAATTGGGCGGCGGGTTGCTTTTTTCCCATGTGATGACGTTGAGTATTTTAAAATTTAACTCGGTCAATATTTGACCAATCGAAAAAATATTGTGCATTGTGCCGCTTATCCAAATCGTCGAATCCTCCTTCATTCGGTCTCTAACCGCAGACAACCAGGCTCTGTTAAAGTCGTTTTTATGCTCAAAACCATGCGATTTGTCCCATTTCCCCTTGTTAACACTCACAATTTCGCCACTTTGGATTGACAAGCCATTGTTGGAAAGAAAATAAGGTGGGTCTGCAAATACCATATCAAACTTGTGCTCAACTTGTGGTAATAACTCCGTTGAATCCCCTTGCAGAAGATAAAAATTGTTGTCTATGGATTTGAAAAAAGGTGTAATCACAATTTGAGATGTCGAATGAGGAAATGTTTATTTTTAGAAATAGGCGTTTAAATGGGACAAAAAACGATAAAATACTGAGGGGGGTAAAATCTGGATTAATCGCTTTCAGGATCAGGCAAACCTAATTTTGACAAAGGTATAAACTCAAAAAAATAATGACAATTCACACTGTGAATGTATTTCAAAACGTCTTTGTATTCAGGTTTTTTAAACCAATCGTTCAACAAATACATGTATTCTACTTCGATATTGGCTTTGGACATCAATTTTTGGTATTGCTTCCGCTTAAAATCGCAGGTCTGAAGTTTTTCATCAACTGAACCTGATACTTGTTGAAATTTACATTCGATGATGAAAAGTGTATTTGCAATGGGTACAAAAATACCGTCGTCGGGCAGCAATTGTTTAGAAATGATTTTTTTCCAATTAATCCCTAAGTCTGCAAGAAAATGATAGAAGCTGTGTTTTTTGAAGATTCTGCCAACGATTTCACGATCAAAAAAGACTTTATCATCAAAAATGGTGTATCCTTTTTGACTTGCTAAAAACTCGGACAAATCGGTTTTGCCTTCAAATGCTAAACCTGTTTTAGTATTTGCTCCGCCTTTTCCTTGAAAAATCATATCGTTAACAGCCTGTTAGGATAATTGGTTATTAAAAGTTCGCTTAACTCGCCTCTTTTTTCAGGATTTGAATTGATACTCCTTTTGGCTTTAACCCTTGCAATTTCAAATTCGGCATAGATGTCATCGAAAAAATTATCATTTGCGTTAATATTTTTTACATCCGAATTGCTCAACATCCATTTATGACCCAACGCATCTAATTTTGAACAAAAATTTCTCAATCTAATTTGTTCATCATCATTAAAAACATCTGCTGAATAGGAATTAAAATTCGAGGTTTGAGTGAGGGCTTTGTATGGTGGGTCGAAATAGAAAAAACTATTTTCATCGGCTTTGTACAATGTTTTTTCATAGTCACCACAAAGGATGTCCACTTTTTGCAACGCTTGATGCACCGCTAATATATTTGGCTCGTTGCAAATCATAGGTTTGATATAAGAACCCATGGGGACATTGAACCCATTGCTTTTATTGACTCTGTATAAACCATTGAAACACGTACGGTTTAAAAATATAAACAAAGCCGCTTGTGTGCTTTTTTCTGTATTGCGGGTGTTAAACAATTCTCTTTTTTGGTAGTAATATTGACTCTTTTCTTCTTCTCTATTGCCTAAGGCATAATATTCATCTTGAATATATTGAAGGACAGAAATGAGCTCATGGGGCTTTGAAGCAATGGTTTTGTAGGTATTTATCAAGTCCTCATTGATGTCATTGATGACGGCTCTTTCGATATTAGGAAAATGGTCTAACATCCAAAACAGCACCGCACCACTGCCGACAAACGGTTCGATATAAGTAAATTTGTTCTGCGTTACTTGCGGCAATGATTTTTTTATGTCGTTGATGAGTTGCGTTTTACCACCTGCCCATTTTAAAAAAGGTTTGGCAGCTTTTTTTGTACTTTTTTCTATTTTTCTTTTACTTTTTAGTTCATACGATTGACTAACGCTCAAGGTGTGTTCAACTTGGCGATGGGCTGTATCGGGCTTTTTTGTTAGAATTATGTCGAAAACATCCATGTGTCAATACTAATTGTTTAATAAAAGTGCAATGTACAAAAAACTCAAAAGTTTACACAAAAAACAGCCATTCTCGCATCGAAGTTTGAGAACGGCTGTTCTTTATTTGGCGTAGCACACCCCTTCCAAAGGAATTCTTTGAATCAGTATTTTATTGAAAAATTACTTATCGTCACCGAAAAAAGCGATGATTTTATCCGCCAATTCCAAACCGATATTCGCTTGTGCTTCCAAAGTTGCAGCACCAATATGTGGAGAAACAGAAATACGTGGGTGATTGAGCAAGTCAGAACGTGGATTTGGCTCGTTTATAAATGCATCGAGACCAGCACCGCCGATTTTACCGCTTTCCAAAGCTGCGAGTAACGCATCTTCATCAACAACGCCACCACGTGCGCAATTGATAATGATAGCACCGTCTTTCATCATCGCCATTTCCTCTGCACCGATAAGCGGTTTTGCAAGGGCTGGCGTGTGAAGGCTGATGAAGTCTGCTTTTTTCAAGACTTCTGTCAAAGGATATGAGCTGAGGTGAATGCTCAATTTCACGTCTTTTGAATTGTATAAACCAATCGTCAAATCTGTTTCTTTGATAAAAGGATCGCTTACCAAAACATCCATACCCATAGCGAGGGCGATGCGCGCCAACTCCTGTCCGATGCGACCGAAACCAACGATACCCAAAGTCTTACCTTTGAGTTGAATGCCTTGTGCATAAGCCGATTTGAGTTTTTTGAAATCACCCGTCGCCATTTCACGGTTTGAACGGTGCAAAAAACGAGTGAGGGAGAAAATATGTCCCATCGCCAATTCTGCAACCGATTGAGACGATGCAGCAGGTGTTGTGATGATTTCGATGCCTTTTGAACGGGCGTACTCCACATCAATATTGTCGGTACCCACACCACCACGTGCGATGATTTTAAGGTTTGGACAAGCATCAATGAGTTCTTTACGCACTTTTGTTGCCGAACGGACGATGATAACATCGTAATTGGGCAATTCTTTTGTCAAATCCTCTTGCGCTACTGTTGTCGTGTTGACTTCGTAACCTGCATCTTCGAGGATTAATTTACCGTCGGCTTCGATGCCGTCGTTTACAAGAATCTTTACCATAATAAGTCGTGTTGTGATTTATGTAGAATATAAATGTGATAAAAAATTGGCAATTTTTCGATTGATAATTGCTGATTGCCTATTGCTTATTCAGCTAATCCCTATAATCAATCGTCAATAAATAATAATCAATCAAAAAAACGGTGCAAATGTACGTCAATACCTAGTCCTTTTATACAAAACCCTAAAAGTTGTTTATCAAAAAGTCGTCATAAACAAGAGCAAAGTATTTTTTTCAAAAAAAATCAAATTGTAAGCAGCGAAAAACGGTAATACTGGCTCTTTATATTTAGCGGCTATTAAAAGAAAATAAATGTGAAAAAACTTGAAGTAGATATGTATAAAAGGGCATAAATTTGTTGCCCTAAACAAACAAAGTCCAACGTGAACAGACCTGCCTAAAGTAATTTTAAAAACACTTTTTCATTATTCCCCTTTTTCGATAATATCCCCCCCCCCTCAGTATCAAGGCTTTTTTTTGATTTTTAAGTGTAGTGACAACAATAATTGGTAGCCACTTGGGTGAGTTCCAAACCTTACTTAAGTTTATTGGCTGAAAATCAATGCTTTATGAAAATATATTTGATACTGATTTAATTTATCCAAATACTTAAATACAACTTACATTCAATAAACTATACATAAATAACCATATTAATTAATAGTCAAATTCTAAAATGAAAAAAGTCATCCTCTTTCTCTCTTTTGTACTCCCAAGTCTCCTGGTTTGCGCACTGAATGCACCAGAGCTTGTTTGTAGCGCACCCACCACTATCGCTGCCCGTTCCATAGATGCTACATCTACAAATATCAGTTGGAACGCCACTGGTGCAGCTAGTTATACCCTCGAATACCGCTCTTGTAGCGTTACTGCTTGGACGACTGTCGATAACTTGACAACGACGGGTACAGGCACCAGTGATAAAGGCGAATATATCATTCGCAACCTTACTTCATGTCAATGTTACGTGGTTCGCATACGTGCCAATTGTTCAGCTAACGAATTGAGTGATTGGAAAACCTCTGAATTCCACACAACCGGCTGCGTCGAGCCATGCAGAGCACCTTCAGGGCTTTTTGCGGCTGCCCGCGAGACGATGGCTTCGCTAAATTGGTCGGCAGGCGTAACGGGTTCTGTTTACACTGTCCAATGGAGAACTGCGAATAGTGCTGATTGGAAAACCCAAACAGCTACAACAAACTCGTTGATTATCAATGATTTATTGCCTTGCAATGCCTATGAGTTTCGTGTAAAATCAAGTTGCACAAATGCTGCATTGAGTGAGTTTAGTATATCTGCGAAGTTCAAGACTTTAGGCTGTGTTGCTCCTTGTAGTACACCGCATGAACTGCGTGCAGGTGTCGAGTCAGACCATAGCAATGCCTATGTTGTTTGGGCATCCACAGGCGCAAGAGCTTATGAAGTGATGTACACGGCGGGTGATTTGGCAGCTCAAACAGTGATAGTAACAACAAATGTTTTGCATTTAACGAATGTTGCCAGTTGCAAAACCTACAAATTCAAAGTACGCAGTATTTGCAGCTCGACAACCAGCACATCACCTATTTACAGCGAATGGAGTACCTATATTTCGGTCAATACTGAGGGGTGTTCTCGTTGCCTTGCGCCAAGCCATTTGAGTGTTGCGGCAACTGATGGTGGTGCTTCTTTGAAATGGGATGCTGTAGCGGGTAATATCTCTTACGACATTCAATGGATGGGCCCTAATGATACGGAATGGCACAATGTGGCAGGTGTTCGTGAGAATGCATACCGTTTGACTGGTTTGGCAACGTGTTCGTGGTATGCTTATCGTGTGAAAGCGAATTGTACAGCGACATCTAGCAGTGTTTGGAGCGCACCTATGCGTTTCAAAACATTAGGTTGTGCCGCAATTTGTGCAGCACCCAGAGATATAAGAGTATCGGTATCTGATGCGACGGCTGTCATCTCTTGGATAGGAGCAACGAATGTAGGCAACTACAAACTCCTTGTGATTAGTGAAGACGGTAGCTTCACGCGGGATGCGGCTGTTTCGGGCAATACTTACACTGTAATAGGCTTGGCACTTTGCAAAAAGTACAAAGTACAGGTCAAAACAGTGTGTTCGAATACATCTGTAAGTGAAATTGTTACTGCCAAATTTGAGACACGAGGCTGTCCAACAAATTGTGAAAGAGTAACGGTTTTAGGTTCTGAAGTAGTGAATGATACTGAAGTATCTATAAAATTCAATTTCATTGCGGGTCAACATTATACTGTACAATATCGTGTAGCAGGTACATCTGTTTGGACTTCGAAAGTTTTATCGGCTGTTACCGCTAATAATTTTCCTGTTCGCATCACAGGTTTGCTCAAATGTACATACTATGAATGGCGTGTTTTGAGAAATTGTAGTGCAACAAGTTTATCTGAAAGTGAAGTGCAAAAATTTAAAACAACAGGTTGTGACGCTGTTTGT